>CAZICN010000280.1:0-5441 GCA_964537655.1 uncultured Aestuariivirga sp. | reverse complement strand
CGTGACGGTGAATTACGGGTGATTGCTCTCTTCGCGAAGGACACCCTCATCCGGCACTTCGCGCCACCTTCTCCCGCAGGCGGGAGAAGGGAAAGTAACTACTGAGTCTCGCAATACTTCATATGCGATGCCGTGTCGGGGAGGGAGGAGTCCTAATCGTCGGTGTCGGACAGCTTTTCCAGATTCTGGTCGGCGCGGCGGGTCGCCGCCTCGAAACGCTCCTCCATCGTCTGCATGTTCTTCTTGGGCTCCTGGTAATAGGCCGTGAGCTTGAGAAGCGAGACGAAGGTCTTGTTGAGCAGGCGGCCCCAGATCTTCATCGGACGGTCGAAGTCGAACAGCAGGATGACGCGTTCCTCATCCGTGTCGTTCCAGACCTCATGCTCAAAGGTGTCGTCGAACACGAAAATCTCACCCGGGCGCCAGACCTGAATCTTGTCGGCAACGCGCAGGCGGCACTTCTCCGCATCCTTCGGAATGATCAGGCCGAGATGCGCGCGCAGGATGCCCTTGGATACGCCGCGATGGGCGGGAATATGGTAGCCCGGACCCAGGATCGAGAACCAGGCGGTCTGCAGATTGGGAATGCTTTCGAGAGTCCGGGTGGTGAGCGGCGCCTGCCGGCAGTTCTTCTCGAGCTTGGAGCCGAAGCCAAAGAGAATGAAGGTGCGCCAGTTGTTGCCCTTGGCGATGCGCATCTGGTCGGGCGAGACTTCCTGGAACAGGGGCACGGCCTCGCGATGCTTGAGGATCTCCACGACCTCGGCGCGGATACCCTCCCAATTGTCGACGAACGGCTTGAGAAACGGAAAATCCTTGTTGTCGTGGACCGGCATGTCGCCGACCAGCGATTGCCGGCCGAGGAAATCGGCCAGGCCGCGGATGAGGCCCTTGCCGAATCTCTTGATCTTCTTGCGCCGTCTCTTCTTGAGTTTCTCGCCCAGCGTCAAATCGGTATTGGCCATTCTTTCCTCTCGAGCCCTCGAAGGCATCCTACGGACGCCCCTCCATATAGCATTCCAACCCGGACATTCACCTTATCTTGTGCAACGGAAATTGGCTCGGGCTGGCTTCAGGCTGGCTCTGGCGCTATGGGATGTGCGTTGACAAGGGTATTTAGGCAAATGTGGGTCAGAACGCAACTCAAGATCGGATGGCTGGATCTCATCGCCGGAGCCTGGAAATCCTTTAAATCCGGGGATCGCGAGACCGTGCGGCGCTCGGTCGAGGGCTACTTCGCCGACAATGACGACACAATCGCCACCTATTCGGTGCGCTCGGGTTTCGACCTGCTGATCCAGGCGCTCGACCTCAAGCCCGGCGATGAAGTGATCTTTTCCGCCCTCAATGTGAAGGGCATGGTCCGGGTGGTGCGCGACGCGGGCCTCGTCCCGGTGCCGGTCGATCTCGACCGCGGGTCGATGGGGCCGAGCCTCGAAAGGCTGAAGGCCGCGATCACGCCCCGCTCGCGCATCTTCGTCGCCGCCCATCTGTTCGGCACCCGGCTCGATCTCGACCCGCTGTTCGACCATTGCCGCGCCCAGGGAATCATCACCGTCGAGGACTGCGCCCAGGCGTTCAACGGCCGGGCCTATCCCGGCAACCTCAAGGCCGACCTCAACATGTTCTCCTTCGGCCCGATCAAGACGGCGACGGCGCTGGGCGGCGCGCTGATCCGGGTGCGCGACGACAGCCTGCGCGAGCGCATGCGCGCGATCCAGTCCGCCTATCCGGTGCAGCCCGATTCAAAGCACCTGAAGCGCGTCCTGCAGTTCATGGGGCTCAAGCTCATCACCTCGCGCTTCGCCCTGGGCGCGATCTACAAATACTACCATTCGCGCGGACAGGACTATGAGGACTCGCTCGCCGACCGGGTTCGCGACGTGGCGCCGCTCAAGACGGCCAAGAACTTGCGCTTCCAGCCTTCGACCGCGATGCTCGCCCTTCTCAGCCGCAGGCTGGAAGAGTTCGACATCCAGGCGATCCGTGTGCGGACGAACAAGGGCGAGAAACTGCGCGACCTGATCGGAGGCTCGGTGGCGATGCCGGCGCAGGCCAACGCGCATCACGACTACTGGGTATTCCCGCTCATCGTCGACGAGCCGCGCAAGTTCATCGACGGGCTCAGGGCGGAAGGCTTCGATGCCGCCGACCTGCCGCGCTCGCAGCATATCGCGGCCCCACAGGACCGCCCCGAGCTCGAGCCGGAAGTCGCGGCCCGCGTCATGCGCGATCTGGTGGTCATTCCCTGCTACGACACCATGCCGGACGAGGAGCTGAAGCGCCAGGCAGAGGTGATCAAGCGCCTTGCCGGCGAGGTCGCCGAACCGGCCGGTGAGCCCGTGAAAGCCTGAATCAATTCAATATTTTACTGGATTTTGCGCAGGTTTTGAATCAACCGGCGTGGCGGCGCGAGCCTGTCAAGTCGCGGCCATCTTCTGTCAAGCCGGTCTGTACGGCTGCGGCTATCGTCATGGCAGATGGATCTTCTGGAGCGCCGCCGGATGAGCAAGGAAAAAGACGACTTCATCGCCAGGTCGAAGCAGTACTGGAATCCGGGCAAGACGTCCGACTGGCAACGCATGGGCGTCGATCTCGTCATCGACCGGCGCGAGGCCTATTATCTGTGGGACGTCGACGGCAGGCGGCTCATCGATGTCCATCTCAATGGCGGCACCTATTCGCTCGGCCACCGCAATCCGGAAGTGGTCGAGGCGGTGCGCGAGGGCATGGCCTATTTTGATATCGGCAACCATCACTTTCCCTCGATCATGCGCACCCATGTCGCCGAGATGCTGGAGAGGCTGACGCCGGCGGGCCTGAAGCGCACGATCTTCGCCTCGGGCGGTGCCGAGGCGATCGACATCGCGCTCAAGAGTGCCCGCAACGCCACCAAGCGGCGCAAGATCATCTGCATCGAGCGCTGCTATCACGGCCATACCGGGCTTGCGGTCCAGGTCGGCGACGACCGGTTCTCAAAACTCTTCCTGTCCGAGGCCTCGAACGAAGACGTGGTCAAGGTGCCGTTCAACGATCTCGACCGCATGCTGTCGGCGATAGCGGTGGGCGACGCGGCCTGCGTCATCATGGAGACCATCCCCGCCACCTACGGCTTCCCGATGCCGAAGCCCGGCTACCTCAATGCCATCAAGCAGGCCTGCGAGAAGGCCGGCACGCTCTATATCGCGGACGAGGTGCAGACCGGCCTCATGCGCACCGGCGAGATGTGGGGCATCGAGACCTATGGCGTCATTCCGGACATGCTGGTCACCGGCAAGGGTCTCTCCGGCGGCATCTATCCGATCGCCGCGGTGGTGGTGAGCGAGAAGGCCGGCCAGTGGCTGAGCGAGGACGGTTTCGGCCACATGTCGAGCTTCGGCGGCGCCGAGCTCGGCTGCCTCGCGGCGGCGAAGGTGCTGGAGATCTGCTCCCGGCCCGAAACCCGCTCGCAGGTGCATTACATTTCCGCCTATCTGGCCAACGGCCTGCGCCAGGTGCAGGCCAACTATCCCGATTTCTTCACCGGGATCCGCCAGCGCGGGATCGTCATGGGGCTCGAGTTCAACCATGACCAGGGTGCCGTCCATGTGATGAAGCACCTCTATCAGAACGGCATCTGGGCGATCTTTTCGACCCTCGACAAAAGGGTGTTGCAGTTCAAGCCGGGGCTGCTTATCGATCGTGAGATGTGCGATGAAATCCTGACCCGTCTCGATACGTCGGTCGCCCTGGCCCAGGCCGAGGTCTTCGGCGGCCGGGCGCGCAGCATCATGACGAGCCCGCGTCCTCCTTACGCACGGCAGTCGGCGGCCTGACGCATGTCATCGCCTGAAGCGCGCTCCCACCAGGAGAAACTGAAGGAGCTGCAGCGCGTCGCCGATGAGGCGCTCACCCGCTACGACCTGCCGGCGGGCGCCCGGGCGACGATGATCAACCTGTCGGAGAACGCCACCTATCGCATCGACGCGGGCGGACGAAAATGGGCGCTGCGCATCCATCGCGAAGGCTATCATTCCAAGATGGCGATCGGCTCCGAACTCGCCTGGCTCCAGGCGCTGCGCCGCGACAATGCGGTCACGACCCCGGTACCGCTCAAGGGCAGGAACGGCGATGTCATCCAGAGCATCGAGGCCAGGGGCAGGCCTCCGCGCCATGCCGTCCTGTTCGACTGGGAGACGGGGGCCGAACCGTCGGAAACCGAATTGCTCGGCCCCTTCGAGGTGCTGGGGGCGGCGACGGCGCGCATGCACCTGCACGCGCGGGCCTGGACCCGGCCCCGGGATTTCGAGCGGCTCACCTGGGATTTCGACGGCGCTTTCGGATCGGTCCAGCATTGGGGATCATGGCGCGACGGCATGGGGCTCGATGCCGGGAAGACGAAGCTCTTCCAGCGCGCCGTCGATCTCATCGAGAAGCGACTCAAGGCTTTCGGCAAAGGACCTGAACGCTATGGCCTCATCCATTGCGACATGCGGCTCGCCAATCTGCTGATCGACGGCGACGAGACCAAGGTCATCGACTTCGATGATTGCGGCTTCAGCTGGTATCTCTATGACTGCGCGACGGCCCTCTCCTTCATCGAGCATCGGCCGGACGTGCCCGAGCTCATCGCCGCCTGGGTGAAGGGCTACCGCAGCGTGGCGCCGCTGTCCCTCGCCGATGAGCACGAGATCCCGACCTTCGTGATGTTCCGCAGGCTTCTGCTCGTCGCCTGGATCGGCTCGCATGCGGAGACCGATCTGGCGAAATCGATGGGCGTGCCCTATACGCGGGATACCGTCGCCCTGTGCGAGAAGTATCTTTCGGCATTCGGCTGAGGCCAACCGGAACACCGAGGCGGTTCCGGCGTTTATCCGTCATGAACCGGCGTGAAAGTATCATTCTCACGCTCGACCGGATCAAGCTGACGAAGTCGCTTGCGGTGCCGCTGGCGGAGTTCATCCGCCTGTCGCGCGAGGCCGGTTACGAGCCCGTCCATTCAGCCAGAATGCTCGAGAATTTCCGGGGCGATCTGGCGCGGCAGCGCGCCGCCCTGACGCGCCTGACCCTCAGCCGGCAGGGGGATTTCGCGACGCGCCTGACAACGCCTGATCCGGTCAGCCGACGGGCCGCCTGACTACACCGTCTGGCGGTAATTCCTCGGCGATGTGCCGGTCCAGCGATGGAAGGCGCGGGAGAAGGCCGACAGCTCCGAATAGCCGAGCAGATACGCGACCTGGGTGATGTCGAGGCGGGCGTCGCGCAGGTAGGCGCGGGCGAGGTCGAACCGCACGTCGTCGAGCACCGCCTGGAACGAGGTGCCCAGATCGGACAGTCGGCGCTGCAGGGTGCGGCCCGACAACGCGAGCCGGGTGGCGATGCGCTCGATGTTGGGCTCTCCCTGCTTGAGGGCGTCGCGAATGCCCTGGCGCAGCCGGTCGATCAGATCGTCGCTCTTGGGC
>CAZICN010000279.1:0-5441 GCA_964537655.1 uncultured Aestuariivirga sp. | reverse complement strand
GCGAAAAACCCGGCGGTCACACTTCCGCCGGGTTTTCTGCATCTAACAGCGAAGGGCCGCTGGAATCCCGGGTCGTGGAGGGGTAAAAGGCGGCCAATCTGACATCGGGAATTCGACGATTGACTCTTGTGTTTTCGCCTCATCGGTTTGCAGCAGGGCTGCGCCTCGGCGCGGTGCTGGCCGCCGCGCTGGTGCTCGGCGCCTGTTCCAGCATGTCCAACCTGCTCGACCGCGGATCGTCGACCTCGACGCAGGCGGCCTCCGCCTCGGGCGACGGCATCGCGCCCGACCTCGTGGCCGCCGACCAGACCGAGCCGGTCGGCCCGCTCTACAATAAGGGCCTCGAGCAGATGCAGCGCGGCGAGTACCGCACCGCCGCCAAGACTTTCGGCGAAGTCGAGCGCCAGCATCCCTATTCGGCATGGGCCACCAAGGCGCAGCTCATGCAGGCCTATGCGCAGTATCAGCGCAACGCCTATGACGAGGCGATCAATGCCTCGCAGCGCTTCCTCACTTTGCATCCGGGCCACAAGGACGCGGCCTATGCCTATTATCTGATCGCGCTCTCCAACTACGAGCAGATCATCGACATCAGGCGCGACCAGACCAACACCCAGAAGGCGCTGGCCTCGCTCGAGGAAGTGAGCCGCCGCTATCCGGGCACCGCCTATGCCCAGGACGCCGCCGCCAAGGCGACGCTGGCGCGCGATCATCTGGCCGGCAAGGAAATGGAAGTCGGCCGCTATTATCTGAAGAAAGGTTCCTATCTTGCCGGCATCAACCGGTTCAAGCGGGTGATCACCGAATACCAGAACACCTCGCACACGCCAGAAGCCCTCTACCGGCTGACCGAAGGTTATCTTGCCCTCGGCGTCAGGTCGGAAGCGCAGACCGCCGCCGCCGTGCTCGGCTACAACTATCCCAACAGCCAGTGGTATCAGGATGCCTATGCGCTGCTGGAGAATGACGGCATCCTGCCGGCCGAGAACAAGCAGTCCTGGATCAGCAAGGCGTTGAGTTCGGTCAACCCGTTCTGAGACGCATCGGCTTATCCGTAGCCTGTCTCTGCGAGACTCAGCTATAAGGGCGCCATGCTGACGGCGCTCTCCATCCGCGACATCGTCCTCATCGAAAAGCTCGACCTGGCGCTCGAGCGCGGCCTCACCGTGCTCACCGGCGAAACCGGGGCGGGCAAGTCCATTCTGCTCGATGCGCTGGGCCTCGCGCTCGGCGCGCGCGGCGACAGCAGCCTGGTGCGCAGCGGCGCCGAGAAAGGCGTCGTCACCGCCGCCTTCGCGCTGCCCAGGAGCCACGCGGCCTTTGCCATTCTGGCGACGCAGGATATCGACGCCGATGGCGAGCTCGTCATCCGCCGCGTCCAGAACGCCGACGGCCCGAGCCGCGCCAGCGTGAACGAACAGCCGGTCAGCCTCAACCTGCTGCGCCAGATCGCCGGCACGCTGACCGAGATCCACGGCCAGCACGACGACCGCGCGCTGGTCAATCCGGCCAATCACCGCCGGCTGCTCGATGCCTTTGGCGGTGTCGAGATCGACGCCGAGCAGGTGCGGCGCCTGTGGGAAACCTTGAGCGAGGCGGAAACGCGGCTGGCGCAGCACAAGGCGCTGCTGGCGCGCTCCGAGGCCGAGCGCGACTATCTCACCCATGCGGTCGATGAACTGCGCAAGCTCGACCCGCAGCCCGATGAGGAAACCAGGCTCGCCGAGATGCGCCAGATCATGATGAATGCCGAGCAGTTCGCCGGCGCGCTCGGCGAGGCGGACGACGCGCTTTCGGGCGACGGCGCCGTCGAGGCGCGGCTCAACGCCGCCCTGCGCAAGCTCGAGCGGCGCAAGGACCAGGCGGGCGGCAGGCTCGACCGCATCTGCGAGGCGCTCGACCGGGTTTTGCACGAAATGGGCGAGGCGCATCGCGCATCGGCGGAGGCGCTGCGCGCCTTCGCCTTCGATCCGCGCGAGCTCGAGCAATCGGAAGAGCGGCTGTTCGCGCTGCGCGCCGCGGCGCGCAAGCACAAATGCCCGGTCGATAAGCTGGCGCAGGTGCGCGAGCGCATGGAAGGCGAGTTGCAGGCGATCGCCGATGGCGGCGCCGAGCTGGCGCGCCTCGAAGCGGCCCACAAGTCGCATGTCGATGCCTTCGACGAGGCGGCGCGCAAATTGAGCGACAAGCGCAGGAAGGCGGCGCGCAAGCTCGACGATGCCGTGGTGGCCGAGCTGGCGCCGCTCAAGCTCGACAAGGCGCGCTTCGAGACTCGCGTCGAGGCCGATCACGGCCGCGGCGGGCCGCATGGTTTCGACAAGGTCGAGTTCCTGGTCGCCGCCAATCCCGGCACGCCCTTGTCGCCCTTGATGAAGGTCGCGTCCGGCGGCGAGCTCGCCCGTTTCATGCTGGCGCTCAAGGTGATCCTCGCGGCCAGGGGCTCGGCGCCGACGCTGGTGTTCGATGAGATCGACACCGGGGTGGGTGGTGCTGTCGCCGATGCGATCGGGGTGAGGTTGTCGCGTCTCGCCAAGGGCCTGCAGGTGCTGGCCGTGACGCATTCGCCGCAGGTCGCGGCCCAGGCCGGCCAGCATATGCTGATCAGCAAGATGGAAGAGGTCGGCAAGAAGCGCATGGTCACGCGCGTCCAGGAGCTGAGCGCGGCGAGCCGGCGCGAGGAGATCGCGCGCATGCTGTCGGGCGCCAGGGTGACCGAGGAAGCCCGCGCCCAGGCCGACCGGCTGCTCAAAGCGGGTACCTGAACCAAGCAAAACACAAGATGAGAGGGGACGGGCAGCCGGGCCCGTTGAGGTGCCTTGACAGATTCTATATTAAGATATATCTTAAGTGTCAATCTTAAATACTATCAAAGGATATATCATGTTTGGACGTCATCATCACGATCATTGCGGCCGCTCCGAAAGGCGGCATGACTGCGCGCCCGGCGGGCGCTGGGGGCGCCGGCGCCCGTCCGACGACGAAGAGGGCGGTTTCGGCCGCGGCGGTTTTGGCGGGCGCGGCGGCCGGATGTTCGGCCATGGCGACCTGAGGCTCGTCCTCCTGGCGCTGATCGCCGAGAAGCCGCGCCATGGCTATGACCTGATCCGCGCCATCGAGGAGAAATTCGGCGGCGCCTATGCGCCGAGCCCGGGCGCCGTCTATCCGACGCTCACGCTGCTCGAGGAGCAGGACTATATCGAAGCCGGCGCCCAGAGCGGCACCAAGAAGCTCTACCAGGCGACCGATGCGGGGCGCGCCTTCCTCGAAGAAAACGCCGTCGCCCTCAAGGGCATCCAGTCGCGCATGGATCTCGCGGCGCATGCCTTCTCGGTCCATTCGACGCCCGAGATCGTGCGCGAATCCATCCGCACCCTGAAGCAGGCGCTCCATATGCGGCGCGGACCCTGGACGGCGGAGGAGGCCGAGCGGGTGCGCAAGCTCATCGAAGCGACGGCGCGCCAGATCGTCGGCGTCAGCGGGAACTGATGCTGACAGCTTAAGGTCTCGTGCCGTTATAGTGGTCATGCTAAGCGGAGATAAATCAATCGTTGAAGCATGACTGCCGTGGCTGAGAAACCTGTCGAAAAGCTGAATGCCAAAGAAGCGGCGAGCGAATTGCAGCGCCTCGCCGCCCTGATCGCGCATCACGACGAGCGTTATCACGGCGAGGACGCGCCGGAAATCTCCGATGCCGATTACGACGCGCTCCGTCTGCGCAACGAGGCCATCGAGGCGCGCTTCCCGGATCTCGTGCGCGACGATTCTCCCTCGCGCCGCGTCGGCTCGGCACCGCAGGCCAAATTCGGCAAGATCCGCCACCGCGTCCCGATGCTGTCGCTCGGCAACGGTTTCTCGGAAGAAGACGTGCGCGAATATCTCGGCCGCATCCGCCGTTTCCTCAATCTCGGCGAAGAGACCGAGATCGATGTGACGGCCGAACCCAAGATCGACGGCCTGTCGCTGTCGCTGCGCTACGAGAAGGGCAGGCTGGTGCAGGGCGCCACGCGCGGCGATGGCGCGGAAGGCGAGAATGTCACCGCCAATGTCCGCACCGTGAAGGACATCCCCGGCCAGATCAGCGCCAAGGACTTCCCCGAAGTATTCGAAGTCAGGGGCGAAATCTATATGACTCACAAGGATTTCGCCCGGATGAACGAGAAGCAGATTCAGGCCGGCGAGAAGGTCTACGCCAATCCGCGCAATGTCGCGGCGGGCTCGCTGCGCCAGCTCGACCCCGCGATCACCGCCAGCCGGCCCCTGCATTTCTTCGCCTATGCCTGGGGCGAGGTGTCGAAGCTTCCCGGCGCCACGCAGTGGGAGGTGATCCAGGCCTTCAAGCGCTGGGGCTTCCCGGTCAACCCGCTGATGAAGCTGTGCCGCTCGGCCGATGAACTCCTCGCCCAGTACCGCAGGATCGAGGGTGAGCGCGCGAGGCTCGGCTACGATATCGACGGCGTCGTCTACAAGGTCAACCGCCTCGACTGGCAGGAGAGGCTCGGCTTCGTCAGCCGGGCACCGCGCTGGGGACTGGCGCACAAATTCACCGCCGAGAAGGCGATGACGATCCTGGAAGGGATCGACATCCAGGTCGGCCGCACCGGGGCGATGACGCCGGTGGCGCGGCTCAGGCCCGTCACCGTCGGCGGCGTCGTCGTCTCCAATGCGACGCTCCACAACGAGGACGAGATCGGGCGCAAGGATATCCGCATCGGCGACATGGTGATCGTGCAGCGCGCCGGCGATGTCATCCCGCAGATCCTGGGCTTCGTGCCGGAAAAGCGGCCGAAGGACGCGAGGCCCTACAGGTTCCCGGAGAAATGCCCGGTCTGCGGCAGCCACGCGGTGCGCGAAGTCAACGAGAAGACCGGCAAGGTCGATGCGGTCAGGCGCTGCACCGGCGGCCTCATCTGCGCGGCGCAGCGCGCCGAGCGTCTCAAGCATTTCGTCTCGCGCAACGCCTTCGACATCGAGGGCATGGGCGACAAGGTGATCGAGGAGTTCCTGGCCGCCGGCCTCATCACATCGCCGCCCGACATCTTCACGCTCGAGGCGCGCAAGGTTCCGATCGGCGAGATGGAGGGCTGGGGCGAGACCAGCGCCCGCAACCTCTTCGACGCGATCAACGCCCGCCGCGCGATCGGGCTCGACCGCTTCATCTTCGCGCTCGGCATTCCGCATATCGGCGAGACCAATGCCAGGCTCCTGGCGCGCGCCTATGGAACGGCGGAGGCCTTGCGCGATGCGATGCAGCTGGCGGCCAAGGGCGAGGAAGAGGAGGCGCATCAGGAACTCATGTCGCATGACGGCATCGGGCCCATCGTGGCGGAAGCGATCGTCGATTTCTTCGGCGAGCCGCATAATGTCGAGGTCTTCGACAGGCTACTCGCCCAGGTCAGCGCCACGCCCCTCGAGGCGGTCCGGCAGAGCCCGGTTTCCGGCAA
>CAZICN010000278.1:855-5492 GCA_964537655.1 uncultured Aestuariivirga sp. | reverse complement strand
CTTGCGGGGGTGGTGCGTGTTTGCTCATGATTCGCGAAGTATAGCAGAGGGGCGAGTTGAGGAATCAGGCTGATTTGGCAGTCCGCTCAATGCGTTGTGCCTTCTGGTTCCTCTGGCGCGAAAGTCAGGACAAGCTCCGCCACCCTTGCCTCGTCGCCTTCCAAAAACCAAATGCGTGCCCATTCGTCGTGTGAGATGAATATTCCGAGCTTTCGGTCATTCTCACCCACCAGAAAAAGAAAACCGCCCCAACTGAATGCAATGATCAGATGCAAAAAGGTTGCAAGATCCTTGGCGTCGGCAGAATCGAATAGCTGTCCCACATAATCCGGAAATGCTGCATTCAACCCCAGGGCCTGCCGAAATCGATCGAACAGGTTTCTGTCCTCGCTTGCCGGCCATATTCCCCATTCCGTTACAAGGAAAAGCGCACTGTCGAAATCGTCAAGCAGATCGGTCATTTGTTGGGCCAGCACAGCCATTCCGGTTCTATGGGATGGGAAAGCAAAACTGTAGAAATCTTTGCAAGGCTCCAAAGCTTCATCCACATCGATCCGATAATCGCGAGCGACCGCTAGCGCTTCCGCTTCATGCTTGGTCAGGAACTTCATGATGTCCTCGTCTGTGCCTGATCCGACGATGCTCAAAGCCGGTGCAGCAGCACCCGGCAGATCGGCTTCTTGCCCCATTCGGCATCCGCCGCCCGGCGGATAGCGGTGCGCACCGTCTCGGTGACCGTCTCGTCATTCTGGCGGCGCGGCCGCGGCAGGGACTCGAAGGCCTCTTCCGCCACATCCCGGAGCTTCTCGCCGAGATCGGCCGGCAGGCCGTCGGCCACAAGCTCGATATCGGCGGCAAGCGTCCCCTTCTGGTCGATGACAAGGCTTGCGACCACGATGCCGACGAAAGAGAGCTTGCGGCGGAACTTCGCCGGCCCCTCGATCGCCGGCACGATGAGCTTGCCGTCGACATGCAGCCGCCCCGCGGGCGCCTCATCGACGATCTGCGCCGGCCCCGGGCACAGGCGGATGAGATCGCCATTCTCCGCCATGAGCGTCTCGGCGATGCCGGCCTCTTCGGCAAGTTCCACATGGCGCAGGAGATGGCGCGGCTCGCCATGCATCGGAACGACCGCGCGGGGCTTCAGCCATTCATACAGGAGCTTCAATTCGTCCTGGCGCGGATGGCCCGACGTATGGACGAGCGCGTCGTCGGAGGTGATCACGTCGACGCCGAGGCGGGCGAGATTGTTGTGGACGGCGCTGACCGCCTTCTCGTTGCCGGGAATGGTCTTGGAGGAGAACACCACCAGATCGCCCTCATCGAGGGCGATCGCGGGATGATTGTCCTCGGCGATGCGGGCGATGGCGGCCCGGGGCTCGCCCTGGCTGCCGGTGCAGAGCAGCATGATCTTGTCCTGGGGCAGATAGCCGAAGGCCTCTTCCTCGAGGAACGAGCCGGCGTCGCGGAGATAACCGCAAGAGCGCGCCGCCTCGATCGTCTGGCGCATGGCGCGCCCGGCGATGACCACCTCACGCCCGGCCTTGCGGGCGGACGCCACGGCAGAGGAGATTCGTTCGACATGGGACGCGAATGTGGTGATGGCGATGCGGCCTCGGGCTTCGCCGACGATGCGGTCGAGGGTAGCCGCGACCTCGGCTTCCGAGACCGAGAAACCTTCCCGGAACACATTGGTCGAATCGCAGACCAGGGCATCGACGCCCTGCGCGCCGATCTCGCGGAAGCGCGGCTCGTCGAAGGGACCGCCCATCACCGGCGTGCGGTCGATCTTCCAGTCGCCCGAATGCAAGACCCTTCCCTGCTTCGTTTCGATGAGAAGTGCTGCGGGCTCGGGGATCGAATGGGTGACGCTCACATATTCGAGCGAGAACGAGCCTGCCTGGAAGCGGCTGCCAACCGGCTTGATGCGCACCGGCACATCGTCCTCGAGGCCGCGCTCCTTCAGCTTGTTGGCTAGGATCTGGGCGGCGAACGGCGTGCAATAGACCGGGCAGTTGAGCTGCGGCCACAGCCAGGCGACGGCGCCCAGATGATCTTCATGCGCATGGGTCAGGACGAGGCCCGAGAGCCTGCGGCGCTCGCCGATGATGTAGCCGAGCTCCGGCAGCACGATATCGATGCCGGGCTCGGTCTCGTCGCCGAATTTGACGCCAAGATCGACCATCAGCCATTCGCGGTTGTCGGCCGGCCCCACGCCATAACAATAGCAGTTCATGCCGATCTCACCGACCCCGCCCAGGGGCAAGAGGACCAGATCGTTGCTGTGGTCGAATTTCTTCTTTGCGTTCATGAGCGCACCTCGCCCGAATGGATGGACTTCAGGCTGCCATCGGGCAAAGCGAGGATCATCGCGCCGTCATCGCCGAGATCGGTGAAGCGGCCGCGCATCTCGCGCTGATTGACGACGGCCGTGAATTCCTGGCCGATGCCGGCCGCATTGGCGAGCCAGGCGGCTCTGATCTCGCCAAAGCCCCTGCCCACGCGCCAGACCGACAGCCAGTGCGCGAGCGAGCGATCCAGGGTGTCGAGACAGTCCCGGGGCGTGATGACGGCGCCATGGCGCGCCAGCGAGGTCACCGGATAGGGCGTCCCCTCCGGCGCATGGGCGATATTGAGGCCCATGCCCAGCGCCACGGTGACGCGGCCATCACCCGGCTGGGCGGCGGTCTCCGGCAGGATGCCGGCGAATTTCGCGCCGGCCAGTTGAACGTCGTTCGGCCATTTGATCTTGACCGGGCCCGCGCCTCGCGGCAGCACCGCCAAGGCCGTGTCGCGGACCGCGAGAGCCGCCACGAAGCCGACCTGGCTCGCGGTCAGCGCGGTGCCCTCGATCGTGAAGACGAAGGTCGCATAGAGATTGCCGGGCTCGGACACCCAATGGCGGCCGAGCCGGCCGCGTCCCTGCGACTGGAGATCGGCGATCAGCCACAAGGGACCGCGCTCGCCCTCCTTGGCCAGGCGATGCGCCTCCGCATTGGTCGAGTCGATCGCCTCGAAGTGAACCAGTCTGGCGCTCAATCCCATCAGAACAGGGACGCTGCCGCCGCCTCGGCGAGGCTGCTCAGCGGCTGCGGGAAGAGCGCGAAGAGGAGGACGAAGAGTCCGGCCAGCACGGCCACCGCCTTGACCTCGGCGACCATCGGCTCGAAGCGCTCGGCCGGCTCGTCGAAATACATGAGCTTGACGATGCGGATGTAATAGACGGCGCCCACCACGCTGGCGAGCACGCCGATGACGGCCAGCGTCACCAGATTGGCTTTGATCGCCGCCATGAAGATGAAGTACTTGGCGAAGAAGCCCGCCAAAGGCGGGATGCCGGCGAGCGAGAACATGAACACCGCGAGGAAGAACGCATGCAGCCCGTTGGTGCGGGCGAGACCTGCCAGATCGGCGATCGTCTCGACCTGTCCATCCTTGCGGCGCATCGCCAGGATGCAGGCAAAGGTGCCGAGCGTCATGATCAGGTAGATCGTCATGTAGATGACGACGCTCTGCACGCCCTCGGGGCTGCCGGCGGCGAGGCCGATCAGCGCGTAGCCCATATGGCCGATCGAGGAATAGGCGATGAGCCGCTTGATGTTGGTCTGGCCGATGGCGGCGAAGGCGCCGAGCACCATCGAGGCGATGGAGATGAAGACCAGGATCTGCTGCCAGTCAGGCAAGATCGCCGGGAACGGCGCCAGCATGGCGCGCACGAAGAGCGCCATGGCGGCGATCTTGGGGGCGGCGGCGAAGAAGGCTGCGACCGGGGTGGGCGAGCCCTCATAGACGTCGGGCGTCCACATGTGGAAGGGCACGGCCGAGACCTTGAAGGCGAGGCCGGCAATGAGGAAAACGAGGCCGAAGATAAGCCCGAGGCCCGGCTCGCCCGCGGCAACCGCCCTGGCGATCTCCGGGAAGCCGATCTGACCGGTGAAGCCATAGATCAGGGACGAGCCATAGAGCAGCATGCCGGAGGACAGGGCGCCGAGGACGAAATATTTGAGCCCGGCTTCCGACGACTTCGCCTTGTCGCGGTCGATCGCGGCGACGACATAGAGGGCGAGCGACTGCAGTTCGAGGCCCATATAGAGGGCGACGAGATCATTGGCGGAAATCATGATCATCATGCCGGCGGTGGCGAGCAGGATGAGGATCGGATACTCGAAACGCTCGATCCTCTCGGCCTTCATAAAGTTGACCGAGAGCACGATGGCGACGGCCGAGCCGAACAGCGTCAGGACCTTCATGAAGCGGGCGAAGGTGTCGACGACCAGCGATCCGCCAAAGGCCTCCTGCCGTCCGCCGCCGCCGAGCACCAGCGCCACGGCGATGCCGAGGACGACGATGGCGGCGATGTTGACGAAATCGGCCGATTTCTCGCGGAACACGCCGAACATGAGCAGCGCCATGGCGGCGACCACCAGGAATATCTCCGGCAGTGCGGCAGCGCCCTGGATGTGATCGAGAAGTGTCATCATTTTAGAGCCCCGCCGCCGTGATTGCGCCCGCCGCGGCAAGCGATTTCTGGACGCCCGCCATGAGGCTTTCGACCGACGCTCCGAAGACGTCGAGAATGGGCGATGGATAGACGCCGAAGAAGATGGTCAGGATCACCAGCGGCGCGAGGATGAAGA
>CAZICN010000278.1:0-845 GCA_964537655.1 uncultured Aestuariivirga sp. | reverse complement strand
ATCAGGGGCACCAACGCCATGGCCTCGCGTGGCGTCATGTCGGTGATGTTTCTCAGGCTCGCCTTCTCGATATTGCCGAAGACGACGCGGCGATAGAGCCACAGCGCATAGCCCGCCGACAGGATGACGCCGGTCGCGGCGAAGAAGGCGACCCAGCTGTTGTTCTGGAAAGCGCCCATGACGGTGAGGAATTCGCCGATGAAGCCGCTGGTCCCCGGCAGGCCGACATTGGCCATGGTGAAGATCATGAAGGTCATGGCATAGAGCGGCATGCGGTTGACGAGCCCGCCATAGGCCGAGATTTCCCGCGTATGCATGCGGTCATAGACGACGCCGACGCAAAGGAACAAGGCGCCCGAGACGAGCCCGTGCGAGATCATCTGGAACAGCGCGCCGTCGATGCCCTGCCGTGTCATGGTGAAGATGCCCATGGTCACGAAGCCCATATGCGCCACCGACGAGTAGGCGATGAGCTTCTTCATGTCGTCCTGCATCATGGCGACGAGCGACGTGTAGACGATGGCGACGATAGACAGCGCGAAGACGAGCGGCGCGAACTGGTCGGAGGCGAGCGGGAACATCGGCAGCGAGAAGCGCAGGAACCCGTAGCCGCCCATCTTCAGGAGGATCGCGGCGAGGATGACCGAGCCCGCGGTCGGCGCTTCGACGTGTGCGTCGGGCAGCCATGTGTGCACCGGCCACATCGGCATCTTCACCGCGAAGGATGCGAAGAACGCAAACCACAGCCACGGCTGCATGCTTTGCGGGAACGAATGGCGCAGCAGCACCGTGATGTCGGTGGTGCCCGACTGCCAGTACATCGCCATGATGGCGAGCAGCATCAG
>CAZICN010000277.1:0-5505 GCA_964537655.1 uncultured Aestuariivirga sp. | reverse complement strand
GGCCTCAAGCCGGGCCAGGCCTTCGTGCCCTACAAGGTGAAGGGCGCCCCGTCAGGGACTCTGGGCAAGGGGTTCAAGGCCGCGGCCGCGCCATCGCGCTATCTGCTGACCATCGCCCTGCCGCAGTCGAAGGCCAAGGGCGGACTCAAAGCCGCCAGAAAGAGGCTGGAAGGCCTTCCCGTCGTCGAGCCGAAAATCGCCATCGTCGCGAAAGAGGTTAATGGTAAGATCGTCGATTATCGCATCTACCACAGACGCTAGAGCATCGGTCTGGAAAGTGTACGCGGTTTCCGGGCGAACCGATGCGTAGAATCAAGAGGATAGAGCGCCGGCTCCGATTCCATCGGAGCGCCCGGCGCTCTAGAGGTTCATGGATCCTTCAGTACCGGTTCCCGTAAAGCAGCTGCGCGGACAAGTGACGCGCGACACCTACGGGAAAGGCAGCAAGAGCGAAAGGGTGGCGATTTTTCTCGAAACCGCCACCAAACGTTATGTCCTGCGCCGCAAGACAGGCCCGGCCTATGCCGACAAGATGCTCGACAAATATGTCGGCCGAACGGTGACCTGCGATGGCTTCCTGCTGGGCACGACCCTCCTCGCCGAGACCATCCGGGTGACCGATTAGGTCAGCTATCCCCCCTGATTTGGCCATGGCAATTTGCTCCTCCATGCTGGCGCGGATATTGATTTGGCGCGAATCCTTTTCGGCGAAGTGATTCCACTTCGCCGGGAAGCGCGCTAAGTACGGGCAGGAGACTTCATGGGGCAGCTACCCGATTTCAATGCGCCGATCGAAACGGACCTCACCGGCATCGATCTGATGAACAAGCCGATGCTCAACAAGGGCACGGCCTTCAGCGATGCCGAGCGCGACGAGTTCGGCCTGCACGGACTGTTGCCGCCGCATGTCGGCACGCTCGACCAGCAGGTCGCGCGCCGCCTCAAGGTCCTGCGCGCCTTCGCCACCGACTTCGAGCGCTATGCCTTTCTGCGCGAGTTGCAGGACGCGAATGAAACGCTGTTCCATGCGCTCACTTTGCGCAATCTCGAGGAGATCCTGCCGCTGGTCTATACGCCGACCGTCGGCGAGGGTTGCCAGCGCTTCAGCGAGATATGGCGCAAGCCGCGCGGCCTCTTCCTCAGCTATCCCAACAAACACCGCATGCGCGAGATCCTGTCGGCGCCGCGTCTCGACGGGGTGCGCATCATCGTCGTCAGCGACGGCGAGCGCATACTGGGCCTCGGCGACCAGGGGGCGGGCGGCATGGGCATCCCGATCGGCAAGCTCGCGCTCTACACCGCCTGCGCCGGCATCCATCCCGACCAGACGCTGCCGATCCTGCTCGATGTCGGCACCAACAACGAGGAGCGGCTCGCCGATCCGCTCTATGTCGGCTGGCGGCATGAGCGCATCCGCGGAGACGACTATGACGGCTTCATCGAGGAGTTCATCGGCGCGGTGACGGAACGCTGGCCCGACGTGCTGCTGCAGTGGGAGGATTTCGCCGGCGCCAATGCCGGGCGCCTGCTGGCGCGCTACCGCGACCGGCTGTGCAGCTTCAACGACGACATCCAGGGCACCGCCGCGATCGCCGCCGGCACGCTCATCGCCGCGATCAATGTGACGGGCGTCCCCCTGACGGAGCAGCGCATCGCGGTTCTCGGCGCCGGGTCCGCCGGTTGCGGCATCTCTTCCCTCCTGCTTCAGGCGCTGATCGATGCCGGCCTGAACGTGGCCGAAGCGCGAAGCCGTTTCTTCCTCGTCGACCGCAACGGGTTGCTCCGCCGCGGCATGACCGGCCTCACCGAGGCGCAGATGCCCTTCCTGCAGGAGCCCGATGCGCTCACAGGCTGGGTGCTGCAGAAGCCGGGTGAGATCGGCCTGCTCGATGTCGTGACGAATGCCCGTCCGACCGTCTTGATCGGCGTTTCGGGTCAGGCCGGCGCCTTCACCGAGCCGGCGATCCGCGCCATGGCGCGAAACATCGAGCGGCCGGTCATCTTCCCTTTGTCCAACCCGACCTCGCGCAGCGAGGCGACGCCCGAGCAGTTGATGGACTGGAGCGACGGGCGCGCGCTCATCGGCACCGGCAGCCCGTTTCCGCCGCTCAAATGGAACGGCGCCGTGACGAAGGTCAACCAGACCAACAATTCATATATATTCCCTGGTGTCGGGCTGGGCGTGCTGGCCGCCGGCGCGCGGCGGATCACCGATGCGATGTTCATGGCGGCGGGAAAGGCCGTCGCGCAGATGTCGCCGGCGATCACGGACAAGCAGGCGCGGCTTCTGCCGCCGGTCACCGAACTGCGCGCGGTGGCGGTCGCCGTCGCCAGGGCGGTGGCGCTGCAGGCGCAGGCCGATCGGGTGGCGGAGCCCTCCACCGCCCCTGAGCTTGAACGGCGCATCGCCGCCCATGTCTGGGAGGCGCGCTACCAGCCCTATCGAAGGAAATCATAGAGCCGCTCAGACCGGACGCAGAAGACCGGCCAATGCAGGCCCTATCGTCGCGACGGGATCGACGCCGCGGGCGGTGCCGGGCGGGAGCTTGCCGTCGAGCATCAGAGTCGCCATTCCATGGACCAGCGCCCACACGGCGGCCGCCTTGGCGGTTATCTCGTCTTGACGTCCGGGTCCGAGCGATGCGGCCACGCCGTCGCATAGTTGCTGCCACGCCGCCGCCGAAGCTGTCTTGAGATGCGGCGATTGCAGCGGGCCGGCGCCTGAGCGGAACATGAGGCCATAGACCGCCGGATTGGCGAGCGCGAAGGCGATGTAGGCACGCCCCATCGCCGCAAGCCGCGCCGATGGCGATGCTTCCACATTGTCCGCCGCCTTGCCGAGCGCTTCGACGAAGCGCTCGAAACCGCGCGCGGCGATCTCGGCCAGGAGATCGGCGGCGGTGGCGAAGTGATGGGCGGGAGCGGCGTGCGACACGCCGGCGCGACGGGCGCATTCGCGCAGGGTGAAGCTCGACAATCCCTTCTCTTCCAGAAGATCGACGGCGGCCACGACCAATGCCTCGCGAAGATCGCCATGGTGATAGGACTTGGGTCGTTTGCGGGCCGGCATCGGCTCCTCCTACACACTCATCCAGACACTGTCAAAATTTATCTTGACAATGACAAGATACAGGCGCTGATATCTCCTCACCGTCAAGACAGGAGCCGGACATGACGCCCGAATGGACATTCTCCCTGGCGAATTTCACCGCTCTCTTCGGATGGGCCGTCCTGGCGGCCGGCGTCATCTTCAACAATGCGATGCTGCGCGATCTCATTGCCGGGCGGATCGTTCCCGCCCTCCTGGCCGTGGCCTATGCCGCGCTCATCGCCCTCTTCTGGGCGGGTTCCGATGGCGGCTTCGGAAGCCTCGACGCTGTCGCGCGGCTTTTCGCCGATCCCTGGCTGCTGCTCGCGGGCTGGGTGCATTATCTCGCCTTCGATCTGGCGATCGGAGCGTTGATCGCGCGCCGGACCTTCGATGAAGGCCTGCCGCGCCTTGCCCTCATTCCCATTCTGCCGCTGACTTTCCTGTTCGGCCCGATCGGCTGGCTTGCCTTCGAGGCGATACGGGCTTTCGCGGCGAAACGCCGATCCGGCGCCGCGGCCTAAGGAGAACGTCATGTCCGCATCCGTGTTGACTTCCGCCCAACTCGCTATCCCGCGGATCATCCGTCACGGCAGCACCGCTTCCCCGCTCCTGTGGCGCGCCTCGATCGCTTTTGCCGCTCTGTTCGCCATCCTTTATGCCGGGAGCTTCATCGACGGCCGCTTCTTCAACGGGGTCAGCGTCTGGGAGAAGCCCGCCAAGTTCTTTCTGTCCCTCGGCCTCCATATGGCGACCATCGCCTGCGGCCTGGCGTTGCTGCCCGCCAACGAGCGGCAGGCGCCCGCCATCCGGGCGGCAAGCCTCATCATCGTCGTCGCGGCGATGGGCGAGATGATCTACATAACCTTCAGGGCGGCGCGCGGCGAAGCTTCGCATTTCAACGAAACGACGACCGTTGCCTGGTTTCTCTATCTCATGATGGGGTTCGGCGCCGTGGCACTCGCGGCCATGACCAGTTTTGTCGGCTGGCGCATCCTCAGGCGCGCGCCCGCTTCACCGCTGGCCTTTGCGACGGGACTGGGGTTCATGCTGAGCGGCGCGCTCGCCATCGTCTTCGGTGGATATATGAGCCAGCAGGGCAGCCATTGGGTCGGCGGCGATCTGACCGATGCGACAGGTCTCCCCTTCTTTCATTGGTCGACCACTGGCGGCGATCTGCGGGTCGCGCATTTCTTCGGGCTCCATGTCATGCAGGCCCTGCCGGTGCTGGGCTTGCTGTTTCGCGATTTTGCCGGTCCGCAGGCCCGCGGGCTCATCTGGCTCGCGGCCATTCTCTGGACCGGGCTGACTGTCCTGACTTTCTCCCAGGCCATTTCAGGCAGGCCGTTCATCGCGCTTTGAGCGGACGACGATATGACCTTTCGCGCGATGTCTTTTTATTCGAATCAAATCAATACTTTATGGGATAGTTCTTAAAAACTGATTCAACCGCTACAGGCTGACCGACGGCCACACCGGCTTGAGGGCTCTATATAATGAGCGGAAGGCGTCGAGCCGCGGCCGATAGGCATCGCGAAGCGATGCATCGGGTTCGATCATATCCTTGACCGGCGGTGGGACGACGACCGCCACCGCCGCTTCGTTCGTCACCGCAAGACGCGCGAGCCGGGCAGCACCGAAAGCGGGACCGCGATCGGACGCGTCGTGGCGCACCAGTGTGACATCGAGGATCGAGGCAATGAGCTTTGCCCAGAAGCGCGACCGCGCACCCCCGCCAATGAGCGCCAGCTTCCCGGGACGCGCCGCACCGGCCATCAGCACGTCGAGGCCATCGGCGAGCGAAAAGGCGACACTCTCGAGAATGGCCTGGACGAGATCGGCGCGCGTCGTCGAACCGGTCATGCCGACAAGGGCCGAGCGCGCCAGCGGATCATTGTGCGGCGTGCGCTCCCCATAGAGATAGGGAAGTGCGAGGAGTGACGACGGCCCTTTGAAACTCGCCTCCGCCTCGGCGAGCAGGCTCGTTATATCGCCATCGCCCGACCAGCGGGCGAAGGCCGCGAGTGGGCTCGCACCGTTCAGCAAAGCCGCCATGCGGTACCAGTGGCCGGGCAGCGCGTGGCAGAAAGCGTGCACGAGGCGCACCGGATCGGGCAGATGTTTCATGTCGGCGAGAAAGACCTGTGCGGACGTGCCCAGCGAAACGAAGCCGTCACCCGCTTTCACGGCGCCGGCACCAATGCCGCCCGCTGGCACATCGCCGGCGCCAGCCGCGATTACCACGTCGCGCCTCAGTCCCCAGCGCCCGGCAAGATCGCCCTTCACCACTGCGCTGGCTTCGCGCGATTCGAGGAGCCGCGGCAGCAGCGACCGGTCGATGCCGCAGGCCTCGAGCGCCTTCTGCGACCATTGCCGCTTCGCCTCGTCGATGAGCCAGGTGCCGGCGGCATCGGTGA
>CAZICN010000276.1:0-5532 GCA_964537655.1 uncultured Aestuariivirga sp. | reverse complement strand
TCGCCGATGATCTCGCGGGCGCACCACACGGCATGGCCGAGACCCAGCGGCTCCTGCTGGCGGGTGAAGCTGGTCTCGCCCGCGCGGGGAAGATATTTTGCCAGCAGATCGAGTTCGGCCGTCTTGTTGCGCTGACGGAGCGTCGCTTCGAGCTCATACTGCTTGTCGAAATGATCCTCGATGACGCTCTTGTTGCGGCCGGTGACGAAGACGAAATGCTCGATGCCGGCTTCGCGCGCCTCGTCGACGACGATCTGGATGACCGGGCGATCGACGATGGTCAACATTTCCTTAGGGACAGCCTTGGTCGCAGGCAGGAAGCGCGTACCAAGACCGGCCACGGGAAAAACTGCTTTCTTGATGCGGCGCTGCATTGTGAATTACTCCTTGTTAAGTCTATTCTCTGCCGATCCCGAAGCGGTGACGCATTCTTGCGCCAATTTGGGTTAAATCGTGAAGATAGTGAAGATTCCTGACGAAAGCTTTTAGAGGAGTGCGCGCATGGCTGTTCTGGTGACCGGAGGTGCTGGTTATATCGGCAGCCACATGGTCTATGCGCTCGCCGATGCGGGCGAAGAGGTCGTCGTCCTCGACAATCTGTCGACCGGCTTCTGGTGGGCGATCGCGCCCCAGGCGCGCCTCGTCGAAGGCGATATCGGCGATGAGGCGCTCGTCGGCAAGCTGGCCCAGGAGCACAAGTTCGACGCGATCATCCATTTCGCGGGTTCGATCGTCGTGCCGGAATCGGTCAGCGATCCTCTTGCCTATTATCTCAACAATACGGTGAAGACGCGCAGCCTGATCGCCGCCGCGGTGAAGGCCAAGATACCGCGCTTCGTCTTCTCGTCGACTGCCGCCGTCTATGGCAATCCGCAGTCGGTGCCGGTCCGGGAGGACGCGGTACTCCAGCCGATCTCGCCCTATGGTTCGTCCAAGCTGATGAGCGAATGGATGCTGCGCGACAGCCATGCCGCCTATGGGCTGCAATATGTCGCGCTGCGCTATTTCAACGTGGCGGGCGCCGATCCCAAGGGGCGAACCGGACAATCGACCCCCAAGGCCACTCACCTGATCAAGGTCGCCTGCCAGACGGTGCTCGGCGAGCGCCAGCAGATGGATGTGTTCGGCACCGACTACGATACGCCGGACGGCACGTGCCTGCGCGACTATATCCATGTCAGCGATCTCGCCCAGGCGCATCTCGATGCGCTGAGGCATCTGCGCAATGGCGGCAAGAGCGGCGCCTATAACTGCGGCTATGGCGTGGGCTACAGCGTTCTCGATATCATCAAGGCGGTGGAGAAAGCGGCCGGCAAGCCGGTCAGCCGAAGGATGGCGCCACGCCGGGCGGGCGATCCTGCGGCCATCGTCGCCGCCTCCGACAAGATCAAGCAGGAGATGGGCTGGTCGCCCAGGCACCAGGACATCGACCGGATCGTCCAGAGCGCGCTCGCCTGGGAAGATTATCTGCGCCAGCGCAACGAAGCCGCCTGAAAGCAGGGGCTGCCGCGTATCGAACCTCTCCAACATTTCCCTTCTCCCGTGCGAAGCATGGGAGAAGGTGGCCGAAAGGCCGGATGAGGGCTCTTTCGTGCAGTGTGTCCAAATCCCGTTGAGTGTTCCTTGCTGATGCAAAGAGCCCTCACCCGCCCTTCGGGCACCCTCTCCCATTGCTGCGCAACGGGCGAGGGGGAAAGTTGGGGAAGCCGCCTGAAAGGGGCCGCATTTGGCGGCTTTCCTTGTCCTCTGATAAGACGGGTCGAGGGAGCGAATCGACTCACCCGTGAACCGAGGACGTTGATGGCGAGATCACGATATCTGGTGGCCGGCCTCGTGGCGGCGGGCCTCGTCGGATTGACGGCGCCCCAGGCCCTGGCGGATGCCGAATTCAAGAGCTTTATCGAGAGCATGTGGCCGAGGGCCAAGGCGGCCGGGATTTCGCGCGAGGTGTTCGACCGTGGTTTCGCCGGCATCACCGATCCCGATCCCGACGTGCTCAAGCTCGCGAACAACCAGCCAGAGGTCGCCTCGACGACCTCGCAGTATCTGTCGAAAGCGGTGACGGCGATCCGCATCGATACCGGCCAGAGCATGAAGGCCGCCGAGCAGGATCTGCTCGCGGCGATCGAGAAACGCTACAAGGTCGACCGCAACATCCTCCTCGCCATCTGGGGAATGGAGAGCAATTACGGCCGGGACAAGGGCCAGATGAAGGTCATGCGCTCGCTCGCCACCTTGCTCTATTCCGGCAACAAGAAGGACTATGCGCGCGAACAATATGTCGCGGCGCTGAAGATCCTGCGTGGCGGCATCGTGCGGCCAGAGAGTTTCACCGGCTCCTGGGCCGGCGCCATGGGCCATACGCAATTCATTCCGACCTCCTATCTGTCCTTCGCGGTCGACTGGACCGGTGACGGCCGGAAGGATATCTGGAATTCGAGCGCCGACGCGCTCGCCTCGACGGCGAACTACCTGGCGAAATCGGGCTGGAAGAACGACCGGCCATGGGGCTGGGAAGTGAAGCTGCCGGCCAAGTTCAACCGCGCTTTGATCGGCCGGTCTAGCTGGCGCACGGTGGCGGACTGGTCGAAGCTCGGCGTCAAGCCGGCGCGCGGCGGCAGCTTCGGCTCGGCCGGTGCTGATGCCTTCATCATGGTGCCGCAGGGTGTCAATGGCCCGGTCTTCCTGGTCACTCGCAATTTCATGGCGATCATGGATTACAACCAGTCGCATTCCTATGCCGTCGCCGTCGGGCATCTGGCCGACCGCATCGGGGGTGGCGGCGAGTTCGTCACACCATGGCCCAATGTCGCCTATGACCTGTCCGTCGCGCAGCGCGTGGAAATACAGAAGCTCCTCTACCGGCAGGGTTTTAATCCCGGCGGCGCAGACGGGCGCTTCGGCGCGCGCACCTATGAGGCGATACTGGGCTTCCAGCGCAAAGCGGGCCTGGCGCTCGATGGAACGCCGACGACGGCGCTGCTTGAGCGCCTGCGCCAGGGCGGATAGGATCACCCGCATGTTGAAGCGAGCGCTCATCCTGATCCTGGCCGTCCTCGCGCTGTCGCTGCCGGCGGCTGCGCAGGACGTCAAGCAGGACAAGCCCTATTTCGCCGCCAAGGATCTCTATGAGATTTTTGTCCTCGGCGACTCGCTAGCCGCCGGATTGTGGTCCGGCGTTTCGCGGGTGATCGCCGGCGACATGCGTATCTCGCTCAATGGCCGCTACAAGGAAGATTCCGGATTGTCGCGGCCGGAATATTACGACTGGAACGGCGCGCTACCGAAGATCCTTGCCAGCAACAAGATCGATATCGCCATCGTGATGATCGGATCGAACGACGCACAACCGATCCGTGACGGGCAAGTCCGCTATGCCTTCGACACCCCGGAATGGCGGGCCGCCTATGTCGCGCAGGTCGACAAGCTCATGGCGAGCCTCAAGGCGGCGGGTGCCGCGGTCTACTGGATGGAACTGCCGCCCATGCAGGCGCCCAAATATGACGCGTCGATGAAGATCGTCTCGGCGATCCACAAGGAGCGCGCTTTGGCGGCCGGCATCCGCTTCGTCGAAACCAGGACCGTGCTGTCCGACAACGGGAACTATTCGGAATCGGGTTTCGACGACACCGGCGAGTTCGTGAAGCTGCGCTCGCGCGACGGCGTGCATTTCCTGAAGGAAGGCAACAACAAGGTGGGAAACCTGGTGGTGGCCGACATCAACAAGGATATCGAGATCGCCGTGGCCGCCGTGCCGGTGCCACCGCCGGCGACGCCGGAAAGCCTGGCGGCGCCGGATTTCGGCCAGACCACCGCCGCCGTGCCGCCTGACGGCGAGAGCCAGGACGGGCTCGAAGAGCTGTCGCAAGCCAAGTCGGACTATGCCGGAGCGCTGCCGATGCCGGTCGACCCGGCCATGGCCGAACTCGCCAAGACGACAAAGCCGGGAACCGACGCCTCGCGCCTGTTCAGCCGCGGTGAGGCGATCGCGGCGCGGCCCGGCCGTTTCGACGACTTTACGCCGGCGCAGTAGAGCGGCGGAACGCCCTTCAGACTCATCAGCGCGGCAGTTCCGACGATCCCATGAGATATTCATCGATGGCGTGGGCGGCCTGGCGGCCTTCGCGGATCGCCCAGACCACCAGCGACTGGCCCTTGCGGATGTCGCCCGCGGCAAAGACCTTGTCGAGCGAGGTTCTGTAGTCGTCGGTAGTGGCTTTGACATTGCCGCGCTTGTCGCGCTCTATATCAGTCTCCTGCAACAGGCCCTTCTCCTCAGGCCCGGCAAAGCCGATGGCGATCAGCACGAGATCGGCCTTGATGATGAATTCGGTTCCGGGCAACGGCTCGCGCTTCGGGTTGACGCGGGCGCATTTCACGCCGGTGACCTTGCCTTTCTCGCCGACAATGCCCAGCGTCGCGGCCGAGAATTCGCGCGCCGCGCCTTCGGCCTGGGAAGACGAGGTGCGGAACTTGGTCGGCCAATAAGGCCATACCAGCATCTTGTCCTCTTGTTCCGGCGGCACCGGGCGGATATCGAGCTGCGTCACCGAGAGCGCGCCCTGGCGGAAGGATGTGCCGATGCAGTCGGAAGCGGTGTCGCCGCCGCCAATGACGACGACATGCTTGCCGGTGGCGACCAGCGGCGCTTCGCCGGAAACATCCTCGCCGCCGACGCGCCGGTTGCTCTGGATCAGGAAGGGCATGGCATAGTGCGCGCCCTTGAGATCCATGCCGGGAAGGCCCGGATCGCGCGGCCTCTCGGCGCCTCCCGCCAGCAGCACCGCGTCATAGGCATCGGTGAGCGAGCGGAAGGGGCGCGTCACGCCGATATCGACATTGTAGTGGAAGGTGACCCCTTCGGCCTCCATCTGCTCGACGCGGCGGTCGATCGGATGCTTCTCCATCTTGAAGTCGGGAATGCCGTAGCGCAGCAGGCCGCCGGCCTTGGCGAAACGCTCGAAGACATGGACCTCGTGCCCAGCGCGCGCCAGCTGCTGGGCGGCGGCGAGACCGGCCGAGCCCGAGCCGACGATCGCAACCTTCTTGCCGGTCTTCTCTTCCGGCGGCTCAGGCTTGATCCAGCCTTCCGACCAGGCCTTGTCGGCAATGGCCTGCTCGATCGTCTTGATCGTGACCGGCACGTTCTCGAGATTGAGCGTGCAAGCCTCTTCGCAGGGGGCAGGGCAGATACGGCCCGTGAACTCAGGGAAATTGTTGGTCGAATGAAGGTTGATCGCCGCGTCGCGCCAGTTGCCCTGATAGACGAGGTCGTTCCAGTCGGGGATCTGGTTGTTGACCGGGCAGCCGTTGTGACAATAGGGGATGCCGCAATCCATGCAGCGCGATGCCTGATCGCGGAGCGCCGGTTCGGCCAGCGGCACGACGAATTCGCGATAATGTGTCAGCCGCTGCTTGGCATCGGCGTAGGTCCGGTCGCTGCGATCGGTTTCGAGAAAGCCTGTTACCTTGCCCACGGGGGTTCTCCGGTCAAATCTGTTATTCGGCGGCGACGATGGCGGCAGAAAGCCG
>CAZICN010000275.1:2872-5621 GCA_964537655.1 uncultured Aestuariivirga sp. | reverse complement strand
CTAGAAGGCGGCGCCCAGCGCGGGATGCGAAAAAGTGGATACCGGTTTTTCGCGAAAATCCCGCGCTATTATATGAGAATTGATCACGTTCATGAGTTTGGATCGATCCGATCCAAACTCATCGTGATCTGGCGCGATGACGAGGAAAGCCGGCGCCCGTCTTTCCTGAGCACGCGCTCGTTGGGGAGACATGGCATGATCGAGAGGCTGGCCGGGCCGCGCAAATCCTATATCGACGTCGAGGTGCTGCAGCGCCTGCTCAAGGGACTGGACTTTCTCACCCTTGGCCTCGGCGCGCTCAGCATCACGCTCGGCCTGGTTCGGCCTTTCACGCCGCAGAACGACATGCTCGGCGGCTTCCTCGCTCTCGAAATGGTCCTGCTGTGCATGCTGGTGATGCGAAGCATCGGCCTCTATGATATTGCATCGTTGCGCCGAGGCTTCAGATCCATCGCCTTGTCGATCGCGGCCTGTCTGGTCGTGGGCATCTTCAACCTGCTGCTGGCCTGGGCCCTCCCTCTCGATCTTCCGCTCAAATGGCTCACCGCCTGGACCAGCCTGACCATCGTCTATCTGATCCTCACGCGCGGCGCCGTCGCCTTGTGGGCAACGCCTTTTGATCGCACCGGCCGCTTTCGCAAGCGCATTGCCATTGTCGGCGGCGGCAAAGCGGCCGAGGAAGCGATCCACACACTCGAATCCTCTCCATCGCTCGATATCGACATCGTCGGCCTGTTCGATGACCGCTTCGACGATCGCAGCCCGGAATCGATTCGTGCCCACAGAAAGCTCGGCAAGATCGGCGACCTCGCCGGTTTCGCGCGCGAGCATCGCATCGACCTCATCATCGTCGCCATACCGCTCTCAGCCGAAGCGCGGCTCCTGCAAATCCTCAAAAGACTGTGGGAACTGCCGGTCGACATCCGAATCAGTGGGCAGGCCTCGAGGCTAAAATTGAGCCCGCGCGCCTACACGCATCTCGGAAACCTCCCCTTGCTGTCGGTCTTCGATCGTCCGCTCACCGGATGGGCGTCCTTCCTCAAATCAGCGATGGACCGCAGCCTTGCAGCGCTCCTGATCGTCGCCTTCTCACCGCTCCTCGCCTTGACGGCGATTGCGGTGCGCTTCGACAGCAGGGGGCCGATCCTGTTCAAGCAACGGCGCTATGGGTTCAACAACGAACTCATCGAGATCTACAAATTCCGCTCGATGCATGTCCACCTGAGCGATGCCCACGCGGTGCGCCTCGTTACCCGGGACGACACGCGCGTGACGCGTGTGGGGCGCATTATCCGAAGGACCTCTCTCGACGAATTGCCTCAACTTTTCAATGTCTTATCCGGACAACTTTCCCTGGTGGGGCCGCGTCCGCACGCCACCCAGGCGAAAGCGCAGGAGGCCCTCTATGAGCAGGTTGTCGATGGCTATTTCGCCCGCCACCGGGTGAGGCCCGGCATCACCGGCTGGGCGCAGATCAATGGCTGGCGCGGTGAAACCGACACCAAAGAAAAGATCGAGCAACGTGTCCTGCATGATCTCGACTATATCGATCAGTGGTCGCTTGGCTTCGATCTCTACATTCTGCTCAAGACCCCGCTGGCACTCCTCAAAACCCAGAACGCCTACTGATTTCCCGCGTCATGCACAGGCCGATATTCGCTCTTTACCCTATCCAGCAGAGGTATAGACTCCCAAGAGCTGCGAAATGGCAGCTCTGGGCAACTATCAGAGGGGTTAAACCATGGATTGGCTTGGCATCATTATTCAGTTGGTTTTGGGCGCGGTGGGCGGCAATGCCGGCGGTGCAATAGTCAAGAATGCGAGCCTCGGCACGACGGGCAACTCGATCGTTGGCGCGGTTGGCGGCATCATCCTTGGCCAGCTCATTGAGAAGTTCACCGGCGTACCGGTGGATCCGGCGGCAACAGCGGCCGCAACGAACGGGATGGGCGATATCATTCAGAATGTGATCGGCGGCGGTGCCGGCGGCGCCATTCTCACCGTGATCGCGGGCCTCATCAAGAACTCGATGAACAAAGGCTGATCGAAAGTTACTCGCCAAAATGCAAACGGGCGCCGGTTGGCGCCCGTTTCTGTTTCCGCTCGCCGGCAGAGATCAGAGCTGATCCGTGCCGAAGGTATCGCAGGAATTCATATCGCCCGTTTCCATGCCGCGCTTGAACCAGCGCACGCGCTGCTCGGACGAACCGTGGGTGAAGGATTCCGGCACCACATAGCCTTGCGAACGCTTCTGCAGGCGATCATCGCCAATGGCGGAGGCGGCGTTGAGGCCCTCCTCGATGTCGCCCTGCTCGAGAATCTGCGCCGTGTCGTTCGCACTTCTCGCCCACACGCCGGCAAAGCAATCGGCCTGCAGCTCCATGCGCACGGAAAGCGCATTCGCCTCTGCCTCCGGCGCCTGCGCACGTGCCTGGCTGACCTTGGCGGCGATGCCGAGGATATTCTGAATATGGTGGCCGACTTCATGCGCGATCACGTAAGCCTGGGCGAAATCACCAGGTGCGCCGAGCTTGTTCTTCATGTCCTGATAGAAGGAGAGGTCGATATAGACCTTGTTGTCGCCCGGGCAATAGAACGGCCCCATGGCCGATTGCGCCATGCCGCAGGCGGACTGAACGAAACCGCTGAAGAGGACGAGGGTCGGTTTCTGATACTGACGGCCCATCTGCTGAAACTTGTCGGTCCAGATGCGCTCGGTCGAGCCGAGGACGCGGGCGACGAAATCCTT
>CAZICN010000275.1:0-2772 GCA_964537655.1 uncultured Aestuariivirga sp. | reverse complement strand
CTGCTGGCCCGACTGGGTTTGGTTGTTCTGGGTGGTGGACTGCCCTCCCGGGGAGGGCAGTTGGGTTTCGCTCTGCTGCTGGCCGGGCGGCTGCAACTGGTCGCCGCCGGTGATCATCTGGATGAGATCCACGCCGAAGACGAATTTCGCGATCAGATAGATCGCCACCAGCAGAATGATGGTCCGGAAGCTGAAGCCGCCGCGCCCACCGCCCATCGGGATCTGGAAGCCGCCACCACCTCCACCACGCGGGAAACCGAAGCCGCCGCGGCCACCCTGGCCACGGCGATCCTCTATGTTGTCGCTGGGCCGTTCATTATCGAGTTTCATTTCGTCAGTGCCTCCCTGTCGGATAGTCCAGGCTCTACGCCACCCGGGCGCGGAACCGGGTGAGATCATATACCAGTTTCAGCGCCGGAGTCGCGATGCCAGTCATTTGCGCCAATTCGATGACGACACCAAGCAGGGCGTCGAGCTCGGTCGGACGGCCGGCGTCGACATCCTGCAACATGGAGGTGCGGTGGGCGCCAACTCTTGCCGCCATGTCCATGCGCTCCTCCACATCGACCGCGAAGGTCACGCCCAAGGCTTCGCCGACGGCCTGCGCCTCCTGCATCATGGCGCGCAGCACATTGCGGGCGCCCTGGTCGCGCGCCAGGCTTTCCAATGTGCCGTTGGTCAGCACGCTCACCGGGTTGAAGCTGAGATTGCCCCAGAGCTTGAGCCACAGCTCATCGCGCAGATTGGGCTTGACCGGACTCTTGATGCCGGCCGCCATCAGCAGCCCGCTCAATCTCCGCGCCCTGACGCTAATCTCGCCGGAGGGCTCGCCGACCGGCATGCGCTCGCCGAAGCCATGGACGACATGGCCTGGACTTGCGATCTCGGCCGCGAGCCAGATCACACTGCCGAGCGCCCGTTCGGGACCGATCCTGTCCCACAGCAGGCCGCCGGGATCGACGCTTGCGAGCCGACGGTTTTCAAACCGCCCGCCATGCTTGTGGAAATACCACCAGGGCAGGCCGTTCTGCCCGAAGAGCATGGTGGTATCGGGCCCGATCAGCGGTCGCAGGCTGTCTATGATCGCGGGCAGCGCGTGGCTCTTGAGGGTCAGAATGACAAAATCCTGCGGGCCGAGTTCACGCGGATCAGACGTCACTTGCGGATGGACCGTGAAAGTCTCGCCGGCCTCGGTGACACTAAGCCCCCTCGCCTTCATGACCTCGAGATGCGGCCCGCGCGCCACCAATGCCACATCGGCCTCACCCGCTTTGGCGAGCTTGGCCCCTAGATAGCCGCCAATGGCGCCAGCGCCGAAGACGCAGATTCTGGTCATGCCGGGTTCTTGCGGGGTTTTGCTGTTTGCGTCAACCTTCCAGAGCTTAAGCGCCTCAAAAGCTTGCCGAATTCAGCATGGCTTCAGCGCAACTAGATTAATTGATGGGACGGCCCGCCTGCGCTATGAGGCAGCGCATGACCGACCGTCTCGTCATCGCCCTGGCCCAGCTCAACCCGACCGTGGGCGCGGTTACGGCCAATCTCACCAAGGCCCGTGAGGCCCATGCGGCGGCCCGGCAGGCCAAGGCCGATCTGGTTCTCTATCCCGAGCTTTACATCTCCGGATATCCCCCGGAAGATCTGGTGCTGCGGCCATCCTTCGTCCAGGCGTGCCGCGCGGCCGTCGAAGACCTGGCCAGGGAAACCGTCGATGGGCCGGCGGTCCTCATCGGCACGCCGTGGCGTGAAGGCAAGACGCTCCACAACGCGGTCGCCCTTCTCAACAACGGCAAAGTCGAAACGCTGCGCTTCAAATATGATCTCCCCAATTACGGCGTCTTCGACGAGAAGCGTGTGTTCGAGCCGGGTCCCGCACCTGGCCCCATCAGTTTCAAGGGCGTGCGGCTGGGGGTTCCGATCTGCGAGGACATCTGGGCGGATGAGACCTGCGAGACGCTGGCGGAGACGGGAGCCGAAATCCTGCTCGTGCCCAACGGCTCGCCCTTCGAGCAGAACAAGGACGACACGCGGCTCAATCTGGTGGTGGCCCGCGTCACCGAAACCGGGCTGCCGCTGGCTTATCTCAACCAGATCGGCGGACAGGACGAGCTTGTCTTTGACGGCGCCTCTTTCGTTCTCAACGCCGACCGCAGTCTCGTTCTGCAGATGCCGATGTTCGAGGAAGGGCTCGCCATCACCGAGTGGCGGCGCGGAAAAGATGGCTGGCACATGGAGAAGGGTGACATTGCGCGCCTGCCCGAGGCGGAGGAAGAAACCTGGCTCGCCTGCGTGCTCGGCCTCAAGGACTATGTCGAGAAGAACCGGTTCCCGGGTGTGGTGCTCGGCCTCTCCGGCGGTATCGATTCGGCGGTGGTCGCCGCCATGGCGGTCGATGCGCTGGGCCCCGAGCGTGTCCATTGCGTGATGCTGCCCTATGCCTATACCAGCAAGGACAGTCTCGTCGATGCCGAAGCCTGCGCCAAGGCGCTTGGCGTTCGCTATGACGTGGTGCCGATCAAGGAGCCGGTCGAAGGCTTCCTCACTGCCCTCAGGCCGATGTTCAACGGGCAGAACCGCGACACGACGGAAGAGAACATCCAGTCGCGCAGCCGCGGCGTGATCCTGATGGCGATCTCCAACAAATTCGGCGCGATGGTGCTGACCACCGGCAACAAGTCGGAAATGTCGGTCGGCTATGCCACGCTCTATGGCGACATGAACGGCGGCTACAACCCGATCAAGGACGTCTACAAGACCGAGGTCTATCGGCTTGCG
>CAZICN010000274.1:269-5672 GCA_964537655.1 uncultured Aestuariivirga sp. | reverse complement strand
GACTACTGCTTCAACCAGCTTTCGAGGCCGGTGATGGCGGTGTCGGCATCTTCGATGCCGGCGGTCCGCGCTTCCAGATAGTATCTGAGCGCCATGGCCGGATCAGGCTTGAGGCCCTGCACGTTCTTGTCGCGGAAGACGACCGGATCATAGGTCTGGCCGAGTCGCAGCGAGGCCTCCCGGTTGCCGAGATCGCGCGCCTTGCTGAAGAATGCTCTTGCCGCGCTGAAGTCGCCGAGGCTCAGGAGCTTGTCGCCGTTGCGCATCAAGGAGTCGCTGTCGCCGCCGGTTACACCGGCCTTCTCGAGCGGCGCCGGAATGGGCTGCGCCGCGGCCCCCTCATGCTCGCTCGGGTTGGCGAGGTTGAAGTTGCGCTTCACATCGGTCGGAGGTGCTGAGGTCGGTTCGACTTGCGAGGCGGCGGGATCCGGCAGCGCGCCGGCCAGCGCGACCTTGATCTCTTCCGTTGGGGCCGCGAGGTCGCCGGTGCCGGGCTCGATGGCATCGACCGCGATCAGCAGGGGCGAGGCTTGTGCGCTCGGCACCATGAGCTTCACGCCCAGGGCTTCGTCCCGCTTCAGGACCCACGCATTGTCCGGGTGCCTGGTACCGGCGGTCAGATAGGCGTCAGCCGGCAGGCCGCTGAGACGAAACGCGATGTCCTGGTTGGGCACAGCCGGCTCGGCGCTGATGCTGAGCGGGATGAGCGTGTTCACATTTCCGGTGGCGTCGGCGACATCGAGCCTTGCCGTCGTGACCGGCTTCTTCAGTGTGGCGGCGATACCCTGCTCGTCCAGTTCCATGTTGGGCGTTGCCGCGGCGACATCGTCGCCTTGCATGTTAAGGCCGGTCAGGAAGCCGTCAACGGAATCGAAGGCGGCCGAACTCAATTCGCCGTCATTGGCGCGGTCATAGACGATGGCCCCGCCCAGGGCGCCGATAGCGATCGACGCGACGCCGGCAAGCACGGCATCGCGCAGTCTTAGGCCATGCGTAGCCCTGCGCCGGGGCCTGCGGCGCACGCTCGCTGCGCCCCAGCCCATCTCGTTTTCATTGTCGGCGGAATTGCCGGGCGCCGGAACGCGTCGCGTCCTGACCGGCGCCAGCGTATCTTCCTCGCGCGTTTCGCGCATCTTGGCATAGCGCATATAGGCCTCGAGTTGGCTTGGCCGGCGCGCGTCATCGGCCGTCGCGGCCTCCGGCCCTTCCTCGCCAGGCGCCTCGGCCTCGCTCTTCGGCGCGACCTGCTGGTCCTCCGCCGGCTGGTTCTCGGGTTCCGGCTTGTCCTTCAGGTCCTGCAGCATGAACCAGATCGGCCGTTCGGCTTTGGCTGGCTTCCGCGCGGTTTCGACTTCGCTGGTCTTGCGACGCTGACTCGACTTCATCACCAAACTCCTCACACCCGGCGGCGCCTACTGGAGCGCACTTGATTTCATTCTGACAAAACCCTCAACCCCAGGGCTTTCTCCGACCCCGATGCCAGCACCCGTACGCTCTATATAGGATTGGAACTCGGCGCGAAGCGCTGCGTCTTCCTTGGTTTCGCTGTCCGCCCGGGCGCGCTTGTGATTGTCAAGCCACTCGTCGGCAGTGACATAGCGCGTCCATCCCGGGAGGTCGGCGGAAAGATTGACGTCGTTCCACGCCGCTTTCCAGCGCCCGGACTGGAGATCGCCGATGCCGGAATAGAGGACATCGACGAACTTGCGCAGCTTGTAATAGCGATCGGTGCCCTTCTTCCAGTTGAACACGGCAACCGCATAGCTGACGCTCAACGTTTCGGTCATGCCGTCATCCTGGGCGAGCCCGTCATAGGTGTTCGCGTTCAGCATCGCCGGTGTGTAGATCTCGTTGAGCTCGTCATTGCCGGTGACGTCGAGGAGCTTGAAGCCGCCGGCGCGGGCGAGGTCCTCGGCGACGGCAGAGGGTTGCGGCGCCACGAGCACAATCGCATCGGCCTTGCCGCTCTTCAGCAATTGCGCCGCCTGGTCTTCGCGGCCGTCAACGGCGTTGAAGCCGATGCCGAGCGTCTCGAAGAGAAGGTTGGATGTCACGAAGCGCGGTTCGCTGGCGGCACCGATATTGATGTTCTTGCCGGCAAGGTCCTTGAGGCTGGCGATGTCCGGGCGCGCGATGACGTGGATCTGCGCCGATCCGAGCCGCGCCACATAGGTCACCTTCTTTTCGACACCCTCGACCAGGCCCTGCTTGCGCATATAGGCCACCGTGTCGGCGGGAATGATGCTGGCATCGATGCCCTTGAGGAAAAGAAGATCGCGCACCGCCTCGACCGAACCGTGGCCCATCACGGGCAGGATGCGCAGGTCGCGCTCGGCCTCCATCAGCACGGCGAGGTCTGCCGCATAATGCGCGGCCTGGCCGTCGCTGCCGTCAGTGATGAGGGTAATGGCGCCCGCATTCATACGGGCGATGTCCTTCTCGTCTTCCGCCTGAACCGATCCTGCGGTCGTGAGCAGGGTCGCTGCGAGTACGCATACCACTCTCAAGCCTTGTCTCCCAGCTTGTATGCCGTCCCCAAAACCGGACAAACGCGGCTCCCCCGCCTTGTCCGAACGAACTAGTCAAGCCCCAGATTGTGGCAGGCGTCCGGCATTAATGTGGATTCTTAACAGTTTGTTTAGGTAAGCAATCTTGACGTATATCGGGCGATGACCAGCTCCTCGTTGGCTAGCACGATATGCACCCTAAAGCCATTGATCCAGCCGAGATGGTGAACGATGCGGTCGCGAACGGCGTTAGCATTCTCGCCGATGCCCCCGGTGAAGACCAGGGCATCGATCCCGCCCATGGCGGCGATGTGGGAGGCCGCCTGGCGCGCCGCCCAATAGCAATAAGCCTCTACGGCGCTTTTCGCCTCAGGGTCGGGGCTCGCGAGGAGCGTGCGCATGTCGCTGGAGAGGCCGCTCAGCGCCAGAAGGCCGCTCCTTTTGTAGAGGACCTCTTCCATCCGCTCAGGGCTCAGATGATCATCCTTCATGATGGCCAGGATGACGCCGGGATCGATCGCGCCCGGCCGCGTTCCCATCATCAACCCGTCGAGGGTCGAATAGCCCATGGTGGTGGCGACACATTTGCCGTCGCGTACCGCAGCGAGGCTGGCGCCATTGCCGAGATGGGCGATGAGAAGGCGCTGGGGCAGGGGAGCGCCGGTCTCCCGGGGGAGTGCCTCGACCACATGTTCGTAGTTCAGGCCGTGAAAGCCGTAGCGCCGGTAGCCGCGCTCGAAATAGGCTCTCGGCAGAGGAAAGCGCGCCGCGACTTCGGGCTGCGTCATGTGGAAAGCCGTGTCGAAACAGGCCACTTGCGGAACGCCCGGGGCGGCTTCGCGAACCGCGCGCAGGGCATCGAGGCCATAGGGCTGGTGCAAGGGGGCGAGCGCCCGCAAGCCGTTCAGGCGCGCCTCGATCCCGTCATCGACGATGACGGGATGCGAGAATTCGGTGCCGCCATGCACGATCCGGTGGCCCACGCCGTCGAGCTGCCGGACGTCGATCCCGTCCCGCGCCAGTCGGTCGAAGAGGGCGGCGAGCGCTTGGGGCCCATTGCCGAGGACCTGGTCCTTGAAGCGCAAAATCGGCCCGTTGCGCCGGTCGAACAAGGCAAATTTGAGGGTCGATGACCCGGCATTGAGGACGAGGACGGTCATGATCCCCTCGCCCCCATTCGCCTAAGCCGGCGCCTTCACATTCGTATGTTTGTACTTGTCGAGCAGGCGGCTCGGATATTTGAGCGCGTCGCGGCGGAAGGGATCGCCCAACTCCTGCGTGACCATCACTTCGATGACGGTGGTCTTGCCCTTCTTCTGGGCGTCGCAGGCTTTCTCCAGCGCCTCGCCGACATCGCCGAGCTTGTCGATGGTGACGCCCTCGGCGCCCAGCGAGCGGGCGACCTCGGCCCAGCTCGGATTCTTGAGATTCACGCCGAGGAAGCGCGTGTCGTAGAAATCGACCTGGTTCTTCTTCTCCGCCCCCCACTGCTTGTTGTGGAAGACGACGGCGGTCACCGGGATGTCTTCGCGCACGCAGGTCAGGATCTCGGCGAAGCTCATGCCCCAAGCGCCATCGCCGACATAGGCGACGGCCGGCCGGTCGGGGGCCGCCACCTTGGCGCCGATCACCGCGGGCAGCGCGTAGCCGCAATTGCCGAAGCTCATCGCCGCGAACATCGAATTGGGCTGATTGAAGCGCAGATAGGAGTTCGAGACCGAGCAGATATTGCCGATGTCGGTCGACACCATGGCGTTGCCGGGCAGCGCCTTTTCGAGCTCGCGCAGCATCTGGCGCGGATGCATATGGGGCGATCCTTTGGCGATCTTGAGCGACCAGTCGTCCTTCTCATGCGCCCAGTCGTCGAGCTCCTTCTCCCAGGCGTCCTTCTCGGCCTTGATCTTCTTCTTGCGCTCATCGGCATTGGCGGAGGCCGCGAGCTTGCGGTTGGCGAGGCGATAGGCGAGGGCCTTCGCCGCTTCCCGGGCATCGCCGACAATGCCGACCGAGATCTGCTTGACGAGGCCCAGCATGCGGTGATCGCTGTCGACCTGGATGATCTTGGCGTTCTTCGGCCAGTAGTCGAGGCCATGCTGCGGCAGCGTGCCGAAGGGGCCGAGGCGGGTGCCGAGCGCCAGCACCACATCGGCTTCGGCGATGAGTTTCATGCCGGCCTTGGAGCCCTGATAGCCGAGCGGCCCGCACCACAGCGGATGCCTGGCGGGGAATGAATCATTGTGCAGGTAGGAATTGACGACAGGGGCCGAGAGCTGCTCGGCCAGTGCCACGCATTCCGCGACTCCGTCGGAGAAGATGACGCCGCCGCCCGCGACGATCACCGGAAATTTCGCCTTGGCGAGGAGGTCGGCAGCCTCGTCGAGGTCGTTGTCGGCGCCGGGCCCGCGGGCGATCTTGCGCGGCTTGGCGATCTCGTAGTCCGCCTCGCCGTAGAAATTGTCGCGCGGGATGTTGAGCTGCGTCGGGCCTCTCTCCGACATCGCCATGTCGAAGCAACGCGCCGTCAGTTCCGCCATGCGCGGATGTTTCGTCACATGCGCCTGATACTTGGTGATCTTGGAGAAGATCGGCAGCTGCTCGGTTTCCTGGAAGCCGCCGAGGCCGAGCGTCGCGCTGCCGGTCTCCGGCGTGATGACGACGACCGGCGAGTGCGCCCAGAACGCGGCGGCCGTCGACGTGACGAAGTTCGTGATGCCGGGGCCGTTCTGCGCGATGCAAACGCCGTGGCGTCCCGACACCCGCGAGTAGCCGTCGGCCATGTGGCCGCCGCCCTGCTCGTGCGCGACCGAGATGAATCGGATGCCGGCGAGCGGGAACAGGTCGAGCGCGTCCATGTACGCGGACACCACGATACCGAAGACGTTCTTCACGCCCTGTG
>CAZICN010000274.1:0-259 GCA_964537655.1 uncultured Aestuariivirga sp. | reverse complement strand
CGCCTCCGACGGCGTCATCTTGTGACGTCCGGTCACGGCGGTGGGCATCGGGGTGGGCAGATCGGCTGGCTTGTTCATGACGGGGTCCTCCCGGGATTCGCGCGGCTGGCGATGAGTCGGAAGTGTTCCACAGCGGGGCGCTCCAGGCAACATGAAAAATCGAAATATGGCTTGCAGCGTTCCAAATTCCGATTATGATTACGGCCATGGCTGCCAAGCATGATCGTGTTCCGCCCCTCCTCCGCGCATTCGGCCTGCT
>CAZICN010000273.1:0-5677 GCA_964537655.1 uncultured Aestuariivirga sp. | reverse complement strand
AAGGGCGACTGGATCAAGCCGGGCGCCTGCGTCATCGATGTCGGCATCAACCGCATCGAGCGCGACGGCAAGGGCAGGCTGGTCGGCGATTGCGACTATGCGTCCTGCGCCAAGGTGGCGGGCTCGATCACCCCGGTGCCGGGCGGCGTCGGCCCGATGACCATTGCCTGCCTCCTGCACAATACGGTGCGCGCCGCCTGCGCGCAGAAATCTCTGCCCGTGCCGGAGATGTAGGCAACGGCACCGGCGCATAACGCCGGATCGAAGCCGCGCAACCTCTTTGCCACGTCATGGCCGCCCTTGAGGCGGCCATCCAGTTCTTTTGGAGCTACCGCGCGATGCGGGTCGAGAGAATGATCGAGGACAGCGTGCGCTCGACGCCTTCCGTCTCGCCGATGCGGTCGATCAGCCGGTCGAGATCGGCGATCGAGGGGGCGGCGATGATGGCGATCAGGTCATAGGGGCCGTTGACGGAATAGAGCTGCGTCACCTCGTGGATGGCGTTGATCGCGGCCGTCACCGCGGGGAGCGATTTGGGCGCGATGGTGATGAGCACATGCGCGCGGATGAGATCGCTCAGATAGGCGTCCGACAGCCTGACGCCATAGCCGGCAATGACGCCTTGCCGCTGCAGCCGCTCGATCCGGACCTGCACGGTCGTGCGCGACAGGCCGAGCTTGCGGGCCAGGGTCGCGATCGGCAGGCGCGCGTCCTCGCCGAGAAGCGCCAGCAGCGTCCGATCCTTGTCAGTGATTTGCATTCTGTCACTCAGATACTGCGATCTGCGAGGATTTATACTTCATTCTGGTTAAATTGCCACTAGGAATCGAAAGATACCGCCAGCATCCTGTCCCCCGGGAAATGAGTTTCAGGAGGTCACGCCATGAAAGACATCGTGGTCATGGGGGCGGGCAAGATCGGCGGCGCCATCGCCCGGATGCTGGCGGCGAGCGGCGATTACCGCGTCATCGTCGCCGACCGCAGCGCGGCGCAACTGGCCGCCATCGCGTCCCACCCGGCTATATCGACCTGCACGGTGGACATCGCCGAGGACGGCGCGCTCGCGACCCTGCTGGCCGGCCGCACCGCGGTCCTCTCCGCCGCGCCCTTCCATCTCACCGGACGGGTGGCCGAGGCCGCCGCCAAGGCCGGTGTCCACTATCTCGACCTGACCGAGGACGTCGCCACCACGCGCAAGGTCGAAGCGATGGCCGCCGGCGCCAGGACCGCGTTCATCCCGCAATGCGGACTGGCGCCGGGCTTCATCTCGATCGTCGCCAACGATCTCACGCGCCATTTCGACACGCTCGACAGCGTGCGCATGCGCGTCGGCGCCCTGCCGCAATATCCCTCGAACGCGCTCAACTACAATCTCACCTGGAGCACCGACGGGCTCATCAACGAATATATCGAGCCCTGTGAGGCGATCGTCGAGGGCCGGCTGGTGACGATGCCGGCCATGGAGGAGCGCGAGGAATTCTCGCTCGACGGGGTCACCTACGAAGCCTTCAACACCTCGGGCGGCCTCGGCACCCTGGCGAAGACGCTGGAGGGCCGGGTGCGCACGATGAACTACCGCACCATCCGCTATCCCGGCCACCAGGCGATCATGAAGGCGCTCTTGAACGATCTCAATCTCAAGAACCGCCGCGACGTGCTGAAGGACCTCTTCGAGAACGCGCTGCCCGCCACCATGCAGGATGTCGTGGTCATCTTCGTCACCGTCTGCGGCTGGAAGGACCGGCGCTATCTGCAGGAGACCTACGCGAAGAAGGTCTATGCGGGCATGATTGCCGGCGAGGAGATGAGCGCCATCCAGATCACGACCGCGGCCGGCATCTGCACCCTTCTCGACCTTCTCGTCCTCGGCAAATTGCGCCGGCAGGGCTTCGTGCGGCAGGAGGAAGTGGCGCTTGCCGACTTCCTCGCCAACCTGTTCGGGCGCGTCTATGACGTGGAGCCGGTCAAGTTCGCGAAAGCGGGATAGGACGGCGCAAGAGATTATGACTTCGCCTGCTTCGCCCGCTCGATCGCCTCGACGATCATACGCTCGGCCTCGCCGGCATCGCCCCAGCCCTTGACCTTGACCCATTTGCCGGTCTCGAGATCTTTGTAGTGCTCGAAGAAATGCTGGATCTGCTGGATCGTGATCTCCGGCAGGTCGGTGTAGTTGTGGACATTCTCATAGCGGCGCGTGAGCTTGGGCACCGGCACGGCGACGATCTTCTCATCGCCGCCCGCCTCGTCCTGCATGAAGAGGACGCCGACCGGCCTGACCGCGATCACCGCGCCCGGCACGATGCCGCGCTGATTGGCGATCAGGACATCGCACGGATCGCCGTCGAGAGACAGCGTGTGCGGGATGAAGCCGTAATTGCCGGGATAGCGCATCGACGTATAGAGGAAGCGGTCGACCACCAGCGTGCCGGCGGCCTTGTCCATCTCGTATTTGATCGGCTCGCCGCCGACCGGAACCTCCACCACGACATTCACTTCCTTCGGTGGATTCTTGCCGGTCGATATGGCATCAATGCGCATGCGAGGGGTTGCTCCGTAGAAAGATCGATGGGCCTACATGGCATGAAAAGGCTGCTCTTTCCAATACTCTTGGCCGCGCTCGCCCCTGCCGCAACGGCGGATGAGATCGAAAGCCTCTACAGCGAGCTCGACCTCAAGCAATGCCAGCAGCTGGCGCTCTTCGAGGATGAGGGCGAAGGCGGCGAATGGCTGTGCCCGGGCATCAAGGACTACGATGTCCGCGTCTGGGAAGGCGATCTCCGGAGCTTCGTCGGCTTCGGCAAATGGGCGCCGGCGCAGTGCGCCGCGGCGCAGACCTTCGGCGCCTTCAATGCGCTGGGCCCGCGCGTCGAATGGCGCATGAAGGAAGGCAGGCCCTTCGCCACCATCCTGCGCTGGCTGACGCAGCCGAGCGGTGCCGACGGCAATCCGGGGAAGCAGAACTGGCTGGTCGTCACCAAGCTCGACGACAGGGACGCCTGCCACATCGCCTATATCGACACGAAATATGCCGATGCCAATGTCGTGGCGCGGCAGCGCGCCGATGAGCGCGCCGCCGCCTTCGATTGCGCCAGGGACCTGCCGGAGATTTTTTCCTCGCTGGGCGGCAGCGCCACGGATTATGCAAGCGGCATGCCCTGTCCCGGCGGGCCTTACCGGGAAGAGTAGGTAAATACCTCGCCCCGCGGAGCGGGGAGAGGAAGGGGCCCATTGCGAAGCAATGGGAAGGTGAGGGGCTTCTCGAAGGATGCGTACGATTTCGTAACACCACTCTTCAGGTGAAACCATAAACGTCAGAGAGGCCCCCTCACCCTCCCGGCGCAACGCGCCGGGTCCCTCCCTCTCCCCTCTTCGAGGGGCGAGGGTATTCGCCTTACCGGCGCTTCGCGTGATCGAGCGTCTCGCGCAGCACCCGTCTCAGGCCATGGATCTGGTCGAGGAGATTGAGGATCACATCGATCCCGTCGTCATTGACGCCCATATCCTGCCTGAGGTCGCAGATGAGATCGCAGCGCGCCTGATCGGCCTCCGACAGGGGCTCGCCGATGGCGCTCGCCTCGATGGTGACCCAGCCCGCCGCGACCCATTCGCGCAGCATCTCCTCGTCGAACCGCGCCGCCGCGACGATGGTGGTTCTTCGCGCCATGTCAGACCTCCATCGTCCGGCGCGGATCATAGGCTTTCGCCTCGCTCCAGCGTGCGATGAATTCCTCGAGCTCCGCATCGGGTTTTTCCGGCAGCATCACCTTCAGCGTCACATACTGATCGCCATGGCTGCCATCGGGCCTCACGACGCCCTTGCCCTTGAGGCGCAGCACGGTTCCCGAATTGGCGCCTTTGGGAATGCTCAGCATGACATCGCCCGAGGGCGTCGGCGTCTTGACCTTGCCGCCCAGCACGGCTTCGGCGAGCGAGACCGGCAATTCGATGCGGATATTGTCGTCCTCGCGCTTGAACAAGGGATGCGGGCGCACCTCGATCTCGATCAGGGCGTCGCCGGGCTCGCCGCCATTGTAGCCCGGCCGCCCCTTGCCCTTGAGGCGCAGCACCTGACCGTCGCGCGTGCCGGGCGGGATGGTGACGGTGATCGTCGACCCGTCCGGCAGCGCGAGCTGCGGCCTGGCGCCGTTCGCGGCGCTGAGGAAATCGACGGCGAGATGATAACGCACATCGCCGCCGCGCATCTTGATGTTGCCGCCGCGCCGGCCCAGGATCTCGGACAAGATGTCCTCGTCGGTGAAATCGCGGAAGCCCGACTCGAAGCCCTGCCCGCCGCCTGGCGCGTCCTCGGCGAAGTCGCGGTAATAGCGGCGCTGCGGCTGCGGCTTCTCCACCCCCGAGGCGTCGATCTCGCCACGGTCGAAGCGGCCGCGCTTCTCGGCGTCGCCCAGGAGCGCATAGGCGGCCGAGACATCCTTGAACTTTTCCTCGGCGCTCTTGTCGCCGGGATTGAGGTCGGGATGGAGCTTCTTGGCGAGGCGGCGATAGGCCTTCTGGATATCGTCCGCCGAGGCGGTCCTGCTGACGCCCAGGATTTCATAGGGATCGGTCATGCCGGAACATTAGCGATGATCCGGCCGAGCGACAACAATGTGCAGAATCAGGCCGCGCTCTCGGCTTCCTTGGCGCGGCTGGCGCGCTTCCTCTCATGCGGATCGAGCAGCGTCTTGCGCAGGCGGATCGACTGCGGCGTCACCTCGACGAGTTCGTCCTCGCCGACATAGGCGAGCGCCTTCTCCAGCGTCATGCGGATCGGCGGGATGAGCAGCAGCGCATCGTCCTTGCCGGCGGCGCGGACATTGGTGAGCTTCTTGCCCTTCAGCACGTTGAGTTCCAGATCGTTGCCGCGCGTGTGCTCGCCGATGATCATGCCGGCATAGACCTTGGCACCCGGATCGATGAACATCGGTCCGCGATCCTGCAGGTTGAAGATCGCATAGGCGACGGCCTCGCCATCGCCGTTGGAGATGAGGGCGCCGGTGTGGCGGCCGGGGATCTCGCCGACATGCGGCGCATAGGCGTGGAAGATGCGGTTCATGATCGCGGTGCCGCGCGTGTCGGACAGGAGCTCCGACTGGTAGCCGATGAGGCCGCGGGTCGGCGCGTGGAACACGATGCGCTGGCGCCCGGCGCCCGAGGGGCGCATGTCCTTCATCTCGGCGCGGCGCTCCGACAGCTTCTGCACCACGATGCCGGTGAAGTTCTCATCGACGTCGATGATCACCTCCTCGATCGGCTCGAGCTTCTGGCCGGTCTCCTCATCGCTGCGGAACACGACGCGCGGCCGGCCCACCGTGAGCTCGAAGCCCTCGCGGCGCATGGTCTCGATCAGGATGCCGAGCTGCAATTCGCCGCGTCCGGCCACTTCCATCGAGTCCTTGTCGTCGGATTCGCGCACGCGCAGCGCCACGTTGCCCTCGGCCTCGCGCAGCAGCCGGTCGCGGATCATGCGGCCGGTGACCTTGCTGCCTTCGGTGCCGGCGAGCGGCGAGTCGTTGACGCGGAACGTCATGGCGAGCGTCGGCGGATCGATCGGCTGCGCCTGAATCGGTGTTCCGACCTCGGGATCGCAGATGGTGTGCGCGACGGTGGCTTCCGGCAGACCCGCGATGGCGACGATGTCGCCGGCTTCGGCGTCGTCGACCGGCACGCGTTCAAG
>CAZICN010000272.1:0-5678 GCA_964537655.1 uncultured Aestuariivirga sp. | reverse complement strand
CGGCCCATGGCGACGCGCTGGCGCTGGCCGCCCGACAGCTCGCGCGGGAAGCGCTTGAGATAGGGCTCGAGATTGAGGATCTTCGCCGCCCATTTGACCTTCTCGTCGATCTCGGCCTGCGGCCGCCTGGCGAGCTGGAGCGAAAAGCTCATATTGCTGGCGACATTCATATGCGCATAGAGCGCATAGTTCTGGAACACCATCGCGATATTGCGGTCCTTGGGATGCACGTCGTTGACGCGTTTGCCGGCGATCTCGATATCGCCCCTGGTGACGGTCTCGAGCCCGGCGATCATGCGCAGGAGGGTCGACTTGCCGCAACCCGAAGGGCCGAGCAGCACCACGAAGGAGCCGTCCTCGATATCGAGGTCGATGCCGTGGACGACCGCCACGTCGCCGTAGTTCTTGAAGACTTTCTTGGCTGAAACCGATGCCATCAGCTTGTCCCGTCCCTATTGCGGATCACGTGAGAGGAAATCATCGAGCAGACCGGCGTCATCCGCAAGGTCGAGGAAGGACCAGCGGTTGCGCACGTCGCGGGCATATTTCATCGCGTCCCGCCAGATCTTGCGCGGCAGGCCCATTTCGCTCGTCGTCACCGGGCCGCCGGCGGCCTTGAGCGCTTTCTCCATCTCGGCCGGGTCCATCACGAAGGCTTTCAGCTCCTCGCGCAGCTGCGGCCACAGATCGGAAAGCTTGGCGTTGAACTCATCCGCCCCTTTGCGGTCGAACGCCTTCTTCTTCGCCTCGCCATAACACATGGTGCCGATCTCGCGGCCATAGCGGTCGATGAACTCGGCCTCATCGATATGGGTCGGCTTGATCCTGGGCGCCCTGTCGAGCTTCAGAAGCTCGCTCTGCAGCCGCGCGATGGCGAGCGAGGCGACGCCGACCTGCTGGCCGTGGGTGGTGCCCGGATGGGCGGGACCGGCGAACATGTCGATCCAGTGCGAGACCTGGTGCTCGCCCATCGAGCCATGATGCGAGATGCCGGTGAAGCAGACGCCGAGGCCACACAGAGTCAGCACGCGATGGAGATAGCCATTGGCGGCGACGTCATGCCGGGCGAGGCCCGCAGCCGCCTTGAGCATCGGCGCCTCGTCGTCCTTCTGCAGCACATAGGGCACGGCGGAGTAGAAGGTGCCGAACAGGCGGTGCGAGGCCCACCAGTCGATCTGGGCGGTCGACCGGCACAGGCAGTCGCCGAGACCCGCCGCCGAGAGCCAGGTGGGGGCGGCGGCCGAGACCTCGAGGTCGAGGAAGATGCCCTTGGGCGCATGCGCCGGCAGCGACGTCTTATAGCCATTGGCGAGCGTCACCGACGCGGTCGAGGCGGCATAGCCGTTCATCGAGGCGGCGGTGCCGAACGTGGCATAGGGCCTGCCGTCCTTGAAGGTCGCATATTTGCAGGTATCGCTGAGGGCGCCGGAGCCGACGGCGATCAGGGCGTCGGCATGGCGGGTCTTCTCCTGGACGAGGGCGATCGTCGGCTCGTCGCATTCCATGTTGGCCGGCATGACGATCTCATCGATGGTGCCGAGCGCCTTCAGTTCCCGGGCGACCCGCCGACCCATCGCCTCGAGCGTGTTGCCGTCGGAGACGACGGCGAGCCTCTTGCCGAGCTTCAGGGGGGCGGTGACGTCGGCCGCACCGCCATCGAGCGTCTCGGCCAGCAGGATGGTCTTGAACGGCACCTTCGCCGGCTTTCCGGTTTCGGGATCGGCCCAGCGCCCGGCCACCACGTCGCTGATCAGTTCATTCCAGTCGCGCATGGTTACGCACCTCCTTGGGCAAAAGCGGCCATGCGTTCATTCCATTTCGAAAGTGACGGCCAGAGATCGGCATAGATCGCGGCAAGCTCGCGGTAGCGGGCATGCGCTCTGGTCTCGGGGGTGAAGGTCCGGGTCAGCGCGCCCGCCATGGCATTGGCGGCTTGGGTGACTGAGGCATACCACCCGGCGCCGGCGGCGGCGGCGGCCGCGGCACCGAGCGAGGAGGCTTCGACCGTGGTCGAGCGCATGACCCTCCGTCCCGTCGCGTCGGCGATGATCTGGCACCACAGATCGGAGGCCGCGCCGCCGCCAATGGCGATGAAATGATCGATCGGGTCTGTCGCCCTGGCGATGCGCTCGGTGACCATGGCCTGTTCCAGCGCCACGCCTTCGAGGAGAGCGCGATAGACATCGCCGCGCCGGTGCGAAGCGGTGAGGCCGGCGATGACGCCGCGCGCATTCGAATCCCAATAGGGCGTCATGCAGCCCGACCAGTAGGGAACGAGAGCGAGGCCATGGGCGCCGATCGGCGATTGCGCCGCCTCGGCCTCCAGCGTCCTGAATATCTGCGCGTTGCCGGCGGGATCGATGTTGAACAGCTGCTCCACCATCCAGTTGACCAGGAAGGTGCCGGTGCGCTGGCAGGATTCATAGATATAGCCATCTTCGGCGAGCGCGTTCATGGTGCGGAAGGCCGGATCATGGGCATAGGCCTCACCGAAGCTTCCCGAGACGACGGCGGTGCCGAGATTGAGATAGGCGCGGCCTTTGGCGAACACATTGGCGCCGGTGCCGGCGCATTGCCCATCGCCGCCGCCGGCGATCACCGCGACATCGCGCGAAAGCCCGGTCGCCTCACTGGCCGCGGGCGACAGATGGGCGATCTTCTGCCCGGGCCTCACCAGCCTCGGCAGTTGCGCGCGCGTCAGCCGGACGGATGCGAGCAAGATGTCGGACCAGTCCTGCGCCTTCATGTCGAGAAGGCCCATCGGATCGGCGGAGGCGGTCGAGGTCGTCCATTCGCCGGTGAGGTGGTGCACCAGCACGCCATGGACTTCCGCCGTCTTTGCCGTCTTCGTCCAGATCTCCGGCATATGGGCGTCGAACCAGGCGCAGCGATAGAGGCAAGGGGTGAGATCGACGGGCTTGCCCGAGATGCGATGGATCTCGTCGCGGCCGAGCTTTTCCGCCAGACGCCCGATCTCGGAGCGGCCGCGCTCGTCGAGCCACAGGGTGCCGGGCCTGAGCGCCCGGCCTTCGGAATCGAATTGCGCGAAGCTCTCGCGCTGGTTGGAAATGGCGAGGGCGGCGATACGTTCGGGTTTCACCTTGCCGGTGAGTTCGCGGATCGCGGTCCTCGCCGATATCCACCAGTCGCCGGCCGCCTGCTCGAACCAGCCCGCCTGCGGATTGGACAGAGCGATCGGCGCCCGGCCTTCGGCGATGGCATGCCCGTCGCGGTCCCAGGCGATGGCCTTGGTCGCCGTCGTGGAGGAATCAAGGCCGATGACGAGATCGCGGGTCATGAATTCATCTGAAAAAAAGCGGCGGAGACGGGATGCGGTCCGTCTCCGCCAGTTCAGGGAGTATTAGAGCAGGCCCGCGTCTTCGACGGCCTTGTTGATCAGGCTGGCGACATTGTCCATGCACTTCTTCGCATCACCGCCATAGTCCTGGTTGGTGAGGAGCTTGCCGAGCTCGACCGGGATCTCGTTGTTGGCGAAGCCCGCCCACAACGGCATGTCGGGTTCGGAGGCGATGACATTGTCGATCGTCCACTTCACCACTTCGAGATGGCGGGTGGTGCCGGGGCCGACGACAGCCTTCGCCTTGACGCGCGGATCCTCGAAAGAGGAAATCCGCATCGGCGCGACGCCGCCGAGCAGCGTGCAGCGTGTCATGATCTCCTTCGAGCAGGCCCACTGCATGAAGATCCAGGCGGCGTCGAGGTTCTTGGAATATTTCGACAGGCCGAGGATCGATCCGCCCTGATGGCCGACATTGGGGATCTCGCCGAAGCCCGCGTCGGCGACGGCGCGCACGCCGGTCATCGAGGAGATCGGACGCAGCGGCTCCCACAGGCCTTTCACCTTCGAATCATCGGCGTCGAGCCCGGGGAAGAATTCGTCCCAGCTGTTGACGAGCGCGACCTGGCCCGCATGCATCATCTGGAACTGGCCGTCCCAGGTGGACGCCGTCGACTGCGGCGGGGCGTTCTTCAGCATCTCCTGGTACCACTGGAGGCCCTTGATGCCCTGCTCGTCATTGCCGGCGAACTTCTTGTCCTTGCCGAAGATCGAGCCGCCATGGCCCCACAGGGCCATCGTCCAGTCGCATTCGAGCGAATAGTGGCCCGATTTCGCCTGCAGCCCGGTGCCGAAGATGCCGTTGGCCTTCTCGGCTTCGGTGATCGCCTTCACGCCGGCGGTGAATTCATCGAAATTGGTCGGCGGCTTGATGCCGTGCTTCTCGAGGATGTCCTTGCGGTACATGGTGATGAAGATCGGGATATCGAAGGGAATGCCGGCCCATTTGCCGTCATAAAGCGCCAGGCCGTCGACCAGCGGCTTGGAGAAGTCGTCGAAGTCGAAGCCCGGCATCGCGAGATCGGGCTTGTCCTTGTAGTATTGGACCGGGTCGACCGTGTCCTGCGCGAAGGTCGCGACCCAGGACTGGTCGAGATAATAGACGTCATAGGTGCCGAGCTGGCCCTGGACGTCCTGCGTCGCCTTGGCGAGCACCTGCTCGAGCGGCACGATTTCGATCTCGACTTCGATGCCGGTCGCGTCGGTGAACTCGCTCTTGATCTGGTTGAGGACGACGGTGGGCGGCGTGGCTTCCGAGGTATAGCGCACCTTGGTGCCCTTGAACTGACCGCCGACTTCCTTGAGCCACTTGGTCATCTCTTCCGGCGTCTGCGCATAGGCGGCATTGCCCGAGAGGTTGCCGCGGAACGGCCGCGTCGAGCCGAGAAGCCCGGAAGCGAAGGCCGAGAAGCCGACGCCGGCCAGGCCGGCCTTGCGCAGGAAGTCGCGCTTGGAGATGCGTCTTGCGGCGAAGTCGCGCGCCGTGTCGATGATGAAGGTCTTCTTATCGTGCTCCTTGAAACTCATTAAGTCCTCCCATGGGTTGAGTACCGCTCGCCCGCGCCGTCATTCCTTGAGTGAGCCAAGGGTGAGGCCGCGGACCAGATGCCGTTGAACCAGAAGAATGAAGATGAAGCCGGGCAGGATCGCCGCCGTGCCGAGCGCCGAGATGAAGCCCCATTCCGAGCCGGTCGAGGTGACGAAGGTGGTGATCTTGACCGGCACCGTGCGAATGATCGTGGTGAGGAAGAGCGACAGCAGGAACTCCGTCCACGAGAAGATGAAGCACAGCACCGCCGCCGCCGCGACGCCGCCTTTGACCATCGGCAGCACGATCTTGCGGAAGGTCTGCCAGCGCGTGGCGCCGTCGATCATCGCCGCCTCGTCGACGTCCTTGGGCACGTCGTCGAAGAAGGACTTGAGCAGCAGCACGGCGATCGGCAGGTTCATCAGGGAATGGATGACGATGAGGCCGATATAGCCGAGGAACAGGCTGTCGGTGTCGCGCATGCCGGCGACCTTGTACATGCCGACCAGGGGCACGATGATGGCGATCGGCGGCAGGAAACGCTGGCCCAGCACCCAGTTGAGGAAGCCGTCGCGGCCGCGGAAACGCATGCGCGACAGGGCATAGGCGGCGAGCACCGCGATGATGATGGTGAGGCCGGTCGAGCCCACGGCGATGACGATCGAATCGACGATGGTCTGGCGCGAGTCATAGGAGCTGGTGCCGCCCACCCCGAAGGTCGAGCCGCTCTCGATGGCGATCTCGGCCCGCGACCAGCCGAGCAGAACGACGGCATAGTTGATGAGGGTGGGT
>CAZICN010000271.1:0-5706 GCA_964537655.1 uncultured Aestuariivirga sp. | reverse complement strand
GCTCGCGCACTGATCTGATCCAAACCGACTGAAGCAAAACGGCCGGGCATCCACCCGGCCGTTTCTTTGAGGAGCATCGATCCATGTCATTCGCAAAGCTTGAAGATCTCGGACGGAAGCTCGAAGCCCTCGAGCACGCGCAGGCGATGCTGGGCGTGGACGAGGCCGTGCAGATGCCGGCGGGCGGCGGCGAGAAGCGCGCCGAGGCCCTGGCCATGCTGGCGGGCCTCTATCATGAGATGGCGACCGCCCCGGAAATCGCCGGCTGGATCGCTGCGGCCGAGTTGGAGGCGCAGGAGCCGGCACGCAAGGCGGCGGTGCGTGAGTTCAGGCGGGTCCATACGAACATGACCTGCCTCTCTTCGGATTTCGTGCGCCGCCAGGTCGCGGCCCGGGTGCGCTCGGAGCAGCTGTGGCGCGAACTGCGTCCCAAGGGCGACTGGGCGGGCTTCCTGCCGGCCCTCGAAGGCGTGGTGGCGACGGTGCGCGAGGAGGCGCAACTGCGGGCCGTGGCCCTGGGTCTCGATCCGTACGACGCGCTGATGGAGCAATATGATCCCGGCAACCGGGTGGCCGATATTGCGCCGGTTTTCGCCGAACTCAAGACCTTCCTCAAGGATTTCATCCCGCGGGCCATCGCACATCAGGCGAAGAGGCTCGCGAAGCGGCCGCAAAAGCCCTTCAACGCGCCGTTCCCGGTCGAGCGGCAGAAGGCGCTCGGCCATGCGATGATGGAAGCCGTGGGCTTCGACTTCACCCATGGCCGGCTCGACATCTCGCACCATCCCTTCTGCGGCGGCGTGCCGAGCGACGTGCGGATGACGACGCGCTATGTCACGGCGGAATTTCTGTCCTCGCTGATGGGCATCCTGCATGAGACCGGACACGGGCTCTATGAGCAGGGCCTGCCGGGCGAGTGGTCGCACATGCCGCTCGGCAGAGCGCGTGGCATGGCCATGCATGAGAGCCAGAGCTTGTTCGTCGAGATGCAGCTCTCGCGCAGTCCCGAATTCTGGGAATGGGCCATGCCGGTGGTGCGCCAGCATCTGGGCGAGGCGGCAGTCTCGGGTTGGGAGGTCGCGGATATTCTCTCGCATGTGCACCATGTCGAGCCGGGATTCATCCGCGTCGATGCCGATGAGGCGACCTATCCGCTGCATGTGATCCTGCGCTTCGAGCTCGAGCGCGACCTGGTCGCGGGGAGGCTCGCGGTCAAGGACATTCCGGAAGCCTGGGATGCCAAGATGACCGAGTATCTGGGGCTTTCGACGATCGACAATGCCAGGGACGGCCCGATGCAGGACGTGCACTGGCCGTCAGGCGCCTTCGGCTACTTCCCGAGCTATACGCAAGGCGCGCTGATCGCCGCCCAGCTCCGGGCGGCACTCGAAAGGCAACGGCCGTCGCTCAGCGACGACATCCGCCACGGCCGCTTCGCCGCGATCAATGACTGGCGACGCGAGCACATCTGGTCACAGGGCTCGCTGTGGTCGACGCCCGAGCTGCTGACGCGGGCGACGGGCGAACCCCTGAAGGCCGAGTATTTCATCCGGCATCTGCAGCGGCGCTATCTGGAACGGGGCGTTCACGGCCCGGTAAAATAATCGGGAACGGCGTCCGGAGCGGCGGGGTCGTGCTATCATCGCCGCCGACGATCCTGGAAGGTGCGGCCATGTCCTCGGCGGATGTTCTCGGCAACAGGCGCGATTTCCTTTTCATCGCGACCGGAGCGGTCGGGATGGGGGGCGCCGCGCTCAGCCTGTGGCCGATGCTCGACCAGATGAACCCGGATGCTTCCGTGCTGGCGCTGTCGACCATCGAATTCGACCTTGGCCCGGTCGTCGAGGGTCAGAGCGTCACCGTCAAGTGGCGTGGCAATCCGGTTTTCGTCCGCCACCGCACACCGCGGGAGATCGAAGCGGCCAAGTCCGTTCCGATCGCCGATCTGGTCGATCGCGAGGCACGCAATGCCAATCTGCCGGAAACCGCCGAGGCGACCGATGAAAACCGCGTCGCCGGCGGCAAGGAGAAGATGCTGGTGATGGTCGGCGTGTGCACGCATCTGGGCTGCGTGCCGCTCGGCGAGCAGGGTGACTATGGCGGATGGTTCTGCCCCTGCCATGGCTCGCACTACGACACCGCCGGGCGCATCCGGAAAGGTCCGGCGCCGCAGAATCTCGCTGTCCCCAAGGTTGAATACATTACCGAGACCAAGATCCGCATCGGATAGAGACGGAGAACTCACCATGTCGCGGATTGAAGAACGGCGAAAGAGGCTTTCAAGGCGGGCAGTCGTCGCCGGCGGTGCACTCGCGGCCGCCCAGCTGATTTTTGGTCTCCGCGCCAGAGCCGAAGGCCGGACAACGCCGTATCGCCGATCCCAGGGCGGGGAATTCCCGCTTTATGATGAGGCGACCGCGAGCGTCATTCCGGCCGCTGGCCACCAAAGCCGGATCGCGCTCAAAAACAGCATCGTCAAGCTGGTTCACTATGGGGTCATCTCCAGAGACAAATACCGCGACCTCGAGAAGTATAACGGCAAAGTGCCGAGCGAACTTTCCAATGTTCTGAAGAGGGCGTCCAATGACAAAATCCGCCTCACCAGAGGCAACGCCAATCACTATGTCAATCTGCTCTGGGCGGTGGGTCTCGCCAATCACCTGGATGCAAACAAGGAAAGCCCGCTCGTCGGACCGGATTTACCTGGCTTCGCGTCGACCGGTGGATGGAACTTGGGCAAGGCACCGGAAGGGAGCGTCTATTTCAACAGATTTCCCATCATCGACCTGAAGCCGGCAGAAGAAGCCATGGCCGTTCGGGTCGCCGAATCGACTTACCGTCCGTGTTGCAACAATTCGACGTTCTTTCAGGACTGCAATCATGGTTCGGCCTTGTTTGCAGCTCTGCAACTTGGCGCCTCGCAGGGGCTCACAGAAGAACAGCTCTACCGGGAAGCCCTTGCTTGCAATTCATACTGGTTCCCCGACTACTACATCCGCACCGCGCTCTTTTTCAAAGTCGTTCGTAATGTGGACTGGTCCGACGTGGATGTCAGAACAGTTATGGGACCAGACTTCTCCGCCGGTGGGCCGTGGCAGCAGAATGTTCTGGCAGCGCTTCAGGCGTTTCCAGACCTCATCCCGCCGCCGACGGAAAATGCCAATTGCGGCACGCAGGGGAGTGTCGGCAATGCGGCAAGGAAATGGGCAAACCTGACGCCCGGCGGAAGAGGGATGTGCGCATCCGCCTGCCGCCGGGGCGATTCCAGCTGACTATGCAGGCCAGGCAATTCAGACGCGATGCGCCTCTCAGGGCGGCGTTCGCCGTTGCCAAGCCCGCTTCAATTTTGAACCGGCCGCTCTGACGACGAGTGCCGTTCTCTTGCCACGCGATCCTGGCGGGCTACTTCATGGCCTTCGACTGCTCGGTGACGCGCCGCTGATAATCTCTTTCGCGCTCGGGCCAGGTGCTCTTGATGAATTCGATCACGGAATTGATCTCGGCATCGCCGAGCTTCCCGGCGAAAGCCGGCATGTCGCTCTCATAGTCCGCACCGGCATAGGGCTTGAGTCCGTTCCGGGTGACGCCGACCAGCATGTCGTCGCTGTGGTGCCAGGTGTGGCCGGAAGCGTCATGCGGCGGCGCCGGGAGGCGCCCGCTCGGCAGGGGTGTTTGCCAGTCCGGCTGGCCTTCGAGCGCCCGGCCATGGCATTGCGCGCATTGCGCCTGATAAACAGATCGCCCGAGGGCGATCTGCTGCTGCCTTTGACCAGTGAAGGGAACGCCCCAGACCAAGAGGCCCAGGGCGATTGCCGCGACCACCACGCCCGCATAGAGGGCGAGGCGGCGGCGCTTGCCGTTCACGGCGCGGCCTGGCCGAACCGGCGCCAGGTTTTGCCGCCATCGACGCTCTCCTGCACATCATTGTTCTGCATCGACAGCGCGAGATGCTGGCCGTCCTTCTCGTCGGCCGCGATATGGAGCGGGATTGCTTCACCGAATCCGTTGAAGAGGACTGTCCATGCATCGGGCTTACCTTCATTCGCCTTGAGGAGGCCGCGGCCGAGCACGAAGGCATAGAGGGCGCCCTCGGGCCCGGTCTGGATGGTGCTCACCACCTCGCCCTCAAAGCCGAGAGGCGCCCAGCTTGCGCCGGCATCATCCGAGACCATGAGGCCGCTTTCCGTCGCCGCATAGAGGCGCTCCGCCTTGAGGCCCGATGCGGCCAGCGCGATCAGCCTCTCCGGCGCATCGCCGGCGATCTGCCACGTGGCGCCGCCGTCGCGGCTCAGCTGCAGTTGTCCGAAGCTGCCATAGATCGTCTTCGGATCGGCGCCGCTCACATCCATCTGGTGGAAATCGACCGGACCGTCGAGCCCGGGCGAGAGCTGCTTCCAGGTCGTGCCGCCATCGAGCGAGTTGAGGAATCCGGAGTTTCCGCCGGTTGCCGGATGGCCGCTGGCAAAAAAGCCCGTGGCGCTGGCGGGATCGGGCGAGAAACCCATGAAATCCTGGACCGGCGAGAGCCTTGTCGCCGTCCCGTCCTTGTCGACGGCATAGAGCCCATGATGGGTGGCCAGCATGAGTGCTGCGGTGCCCGCCCGCGGGAAGGCAATGCCGTGGTAGTGCGTCTTCTGGCCGAGCTCGGCGAGCGTTTCGGCGTTGGAGGGCATGACGAGGGAGAGGACGGATGCGGCGAATACAAGTGCCGCGACGGGCACTGTGGACATGTGCATGGTAAAACTCCTGATAGGATAGATGATGGCGGGCGATCGAGCGCGAGGCCTGGCAGATTCTCTTGAATGGTGATCGCAAACCCGCATTCGCGGGCAGGACCGGGCGTCTATCCAGGAGACACGGGCGGGATCGTGTGCCATTCCGCCGGCACGCTCACGACGGCGCGCGCATAGCGGGCAGGGCCGATCGCCGAGACCAGACGCATGTCCGCTTCCATGGCGGGCAATCCGCAGATCAATTGCAGACAGCTGGTCACCATCATCGGATCGCCCCCTGGGCACATGCCGCAATCCACCATGCCGGCCTCGGTGCTGTTCCCCTGTGCCGGGCCGGAGGCCGGCACCATGCCGCCAAAGGCCGTGAGCAGGGCGGCGAAGACCGCCACCACGGTGAAACGGCGCATGGATCTGAGGAGCGTCATCGCCGCATTATCGCCCGCGCCTCGTCCTCAAGGCAAGGTTGCCGGGGGAGGTGCGTCACGGAGAGGCAGGCCTGGTAGTCCATGGTGGCGACGAAATACAGGGAATAACAGGGAACTACAGGGAATTTTCGTGAGTTCGTTTGCGCCGCTGAGCGATATCAATAGCTTAGGCTCGCGCATCGGCGCGGAACAGGGAATTAACAGGACCAATTAACAGGCAAGCGGGCCCTGGGCATGTGGGATGCATCCCGGGTGTTTGCCTGAAACGTATCTTTCGGAGCGTGTCATTTCCCAAATCGCACGATCCGGCCCGCGATCGCAAGAGCGACAAGTGTGGTGGTTCAGAAATTCCCTCCAGTATCGCGGTCAGGATTTGAGGGAATTTCTGAACCAAGACCACACTAGAATCTTGAATTTGCTAGTGTCCTTTCGAATCCGAAGTTCGCTCGGAGGACGCTGCCAATGCATGCGAACTTCGGATTCGGGACACTAGCTCACCTCTCCGTGCCCAGGCCGATGATGAAGCTGTCTTTCGGCGAAAGCGCATG
>CAZICN010000270.1:0-5713 GCA_964537655.1 uncultured Aestuariivirga sp. | reverse complement strand
CGCTCGATCAGCATGCCGGCGAGCTGGATCAGAGCCGCAAGGGGCGACAAGGCAGGTGAAAGGACAGGCAAGCTAACGGAAAGGCCCAGCAGCAGGAGGGGCAGAAGGAAACCGAGAGCCTGCGCGAGCAGACGCAACCGGACGCGGTGCTTGCGCGCGACCCTGAATCCCATCTCCTTGAGAAGGTAGTTCTCTTCGCTATGCGGCCATTCGAGCACGCGCACCTCGCCGCCGGCGAGGCCTGTTGCGCTGTTGGCGCTCACCTGGCGCTTCAGCCCATCATTGTGGCGCCAGGTCGCGATCTTCCACAACCAGCCCGACAATGTGAGCGCCATGGCAACGATCATGATCGCCTGCGAAGGGGCGGCGAGCAGCTGGACCAGCGCGTTGAACAGCACGGAGCCGGTCATCGCCGCGAAAATGAGATAGGCCGGCAAGGTGAAGCGGCTGTGCCATTCGGCGACGGGCTTCATCGACGCATAGATCATGCCCGTGGTGCCGACCGTCGCGATCGCGCCCAGAGCGGCGATGGCGCCGCTCGCCGCCACCCATCCGCCGCTGCGGCCGAGCACGACCCAGCCCAGGGCGAGAAAGCCTGCCGGCACAAAGGTAACAAGGGCGGCAACCCCTTCGCGCGACAGCCATGAGCTGCGCCACTGCGAAAAGGCCCGCCAGGCTCTTTCGGGCCGGCCGAGATGCGCGGTCGACGACAACAGGCCGGCGATGATCAGCGCCATGGCGAGCGCCAGGCCAGCCAGGCGGAACCCGATGCCCGAGGCGGCATCGAAGGCCGCCGCAAGGCCGAGACAGGCGAGAAGGCCATAGCCCGCGCCCGAGGCGGCGGTGAAGAAGACGATCGAGAAGGCCGGGTGCATGATGACTCAGACGGACAACAGGCGGTCGACCCAGCCCAGGAACCCCGCCCCGATATTCATCGGCTCGAGCGCCGGCGCCGCCACCTGAGCCTCCTGGCTGGTGCGGGCGCGCGGCGGCAGATACCGGTTGGTCGGCTTGTAGCCGAGCTCCGGCATGAGCTCGACGCCGCCACGCTCCGCGACCAGTCGCGAAACGGGCGAGCCGGCATCGCCGAGATCGCCAAAATGCCGAGCACCCGTCGGACAGGCGGCGACACAGGCCGGCACGCGATCCTCCGCCGCGAGATTTTCGTTATAGATGCGATCGACGCACAAGGTGCATTTCTTCATCACGCCGACATCGAGATCGAATTCCCGCGCCCCATAGGGGCAGGCCCAGCTGCATAATTTGCAGCCAATGCACTTGTCCTCGTCGACCAGAACGATGCCGTCGGAGGTACGCTTGTAGGACGCGCCGGTGGGGCAGACCGAAACGCAGGCCGGCGTTTCGCAATGCAGGCAAGAGCGTGGGAAATGCACCGTGCGGGCGCCCTGTTCCGTCACATGCTCATAGCTGTGGACGCGGTTGAACCAGACTCCGTCGACCTTGCCGCCATAGGGATCGAGATCGGTGAGAGGCGCCATCAGGCCGCCCGCGTTCCATTCCTTGCAGGAGGTGGCGCAGGCCTGGCATCCGACGCAGGTATCGAGATCGATGACAAGGCCGAGTTTCTTCTCGGTGGTTGCCGGAATAGAGGTCATTTCGAGGATCCACGCCTGTTCCTGAATTCGGCCCCGAAGCGGAGTCTGTCGACCGGGGCGGTCTGCCGCGGCGGCGGCGCCAGAGGCACAAAACGCGGCTCGGTGAAGCCCGCTTCCGCGCTCGAGCATTTCCTGAGACGCACACGCAGATCGAACCACGCCGCCTGGCCGGTGACCGGATCGGAGTTCGAGTACGTCTTGGCGTGCGTTTTCTCCGGCAACAAGTCGCCGATGATATGATTGAGCAGGAAGCCGAGATTCGCTTCGCCGGCGTCGTCCTTCAGGCCCCAGCTGCCGCGGCGCTTGCCGATCGCGTTCCACGTCCACACCGTTCCGGGATTGACGCCGTCGACCAGCCTGATCTGCCCCTTGACGGCGCCATGGACGCTTTCGATCCAAACCCAGTCGTCATCCGAAAGACCAAGCCCCGCCGCCGTCTCGCGATGCACGAACAGGCGGTTCTGGCTGGTGATCTGTCTGAGCCAGGCATTCTGCGACCCCCAGGAGTGATACATATGCATCGGCCGCTGGGTGAGGGCGTGCAGGGGATATTTCTCGCCATCGACGGCCGCTTCCTCGAACGGCACATACCAGAAAGGCAACGGATCCATATAGGTCTCGATGCGCACCTGGTCGACCGGGGGCGGCCGCAGGCCGGCATGGCCGCGCGCCGCCAATCGGAACTTCTGCAGCGGTTCCGAATAGAGCTGGAAAATGACCGGTTCCGGCTTCGACACGAACCCCATGGCGGCGGCGAAGGCGAGATAGGACCGGTTCGCCATCTTGTAGTACCGCTGATCATCGGCGAGCCGGTGCTGCCAGAAGCCGCCATTGTCGATATAGCGTTCGAGTTGATCCGGGTTGGGCCGGCCGGTGCCCGATGCGGAGCCATCTTCGTCACGCCATCCGGCAAGCGGGCCGATGCCCGGCAGTCGCTCGTGATTGACGATATAATCCGCATAATCGCGATATTTCGGCGAGCCGTCGTCGGCGACGAAACCCGGAAGCGAGAGGCGGGCGCCGAGATCGAGCAGCACGCTCTGGAACGGGCGCACGTCGCGATCGGGTTCTACGACCGGATGACGTATCGCATCGGCTGGACCGTCGGCGCTGCCGATCGGGCGGTCGAGCAGACTGATGCAATCATGCCGTTCGAGAAATGTGGTGTCGGGCAGGACGAGATCGGCGAACGGGACGGTCTCGGAATAATAGGCGTCCGAATAGATGATGTACGGGATCCTGTAGTTCCCCGCATCGTCCTTGTCGGTCAGCATGGCGATCGTCTCGCCGGTGTTCATCGACGAGTTCCACGCCATGTTGGTCATGTACATCAGCAGCGTGTCGATCGGATAAGGATCGCCGGCCCAGGCATTGCGAATGACCGTGTGCATCAGCCCGTGAATGGCCAGAGGCGCATCCCAAGAGAAAGCCTTGTCGAGACGCAAGGGGGCGCCCTTGTCGTCGACCAGGAGATCTTCCGGTCCGGTGACCAGACCGAGTGGCATGCCGGAGAGCGGCGTCATCGGCCTGCCGCCATCCTTGCCGGCGGGCTTGGGGCCGGGCGGAATCGGCTTCGGATAGGGCGGCTTGAAGCGAAAGCCTCCCGGGACATCGACGGTGCCGAGGAGAAGCTGCAGCAGGTGAATGGCGCGGCAGGTGTGGAAGCCATTCGAATGGGCCGAGATGCCGCGCATCGCGTGAATGGCGACCGGCCGGCCGCGCGTCGTCGGGTGGTGGCGTCCGGCGCCGTCGGTCCATGCGATCTTGAGCTCGATCGCCTGGGCGAAGGCGACATGGGCCAGCTCGGCGGCGATCTTCCTGATGACGGATGCCGCGATGCCACAACGTTCGGCGACCGCTTCGGCGGAATAGCGCTCATCGAGGTACCGTGTGGCCAGGAGCTCGAAGACCGGAACGCAGCCGCGCCCGGCGATCTCATAGGAACCGGTGAGCGCGGGCTTCGCCTGCGCATCGAACGCGCTGACCGGAAATTTCCTCACCCTGTCCCAGACGAGCGGATGACCGGCCTCGTCCCGGGCAAAGAGACCGTCATCGCGATCGCCAGGAGCCTGGATGACCAGATAGGGCGCATTGGTGAAAGCGAGCAGGTAGTCCAGATCGATCCGGCCCGCTTTCAAAAGTTCATGCACGAGGGCCAGCACGAAAAGCCCGTCGGTCCCGGGCCGGATGCCGATCCATTCATCGGCAATGGCATTGTAGCCGGTCCGGCAGGGATTGACCGAGACGATCCGGGCGCCGCGCGCCTTGAGCTGGCCGAGGCCGATCTTGATCGGATTGGAATCATGATCCTCCGCCACGCCGAACAGCATGAAGTAGCGGGTGTGTTCCCAATCCGGCTCGCCAAACTCCCAGAAGGAGCCGCCGATCGTGTATAACCCGCCCGCCGCCATGTTGACGGAGCAGAAGCCGCCATGCGCGGCATAATTCGGCGTTCCGAAGCGCGCCGCCCACCAGCCGGTCAGCGATTGCGACTGGTCGCGACCGGTGAAGAAAGCGAGCTTGCGCGGATCGGTGCGCCGGATGCGCGCCAGCCTTTCGGTCGCGATCGACAGCGCTTCTTCCCATTCGATCTCGCGGAACTCGCCCGAGCCGCGCGGACCGGTTCGCAACAGCGGCTTATTCAGCCGCGCCGGGCTGTAATGCTGCATTATGCCGGCGCTGCCCTTGCCGCACAGAACGCCGCGGTTGACCGGGTGATCCTTGTTGCCGTTGATGTAACGGACCTTGCCGTCCCTGACATGGACATCGATGCCGCATCGGCAGGCGCACATATAACATGTGGTCTTGGCGATCCGGTCTCCCACCACGGGGGATGTGTCGACGCCGTCGCGCTCGTCCGGCGCATGCGTCACCCCGAGCGCACGCTGTGACGGCGCCGAATTCGCCGGGCCAGAGAAGCTCACGGCCGGACTGCCCGCCGCCGGTCACATGCCGGAGGCCGTTTGCCTGAATGCGCCATCGCCAATCCCGCTGTTCGCCATCGCGCCCGCAGGAATGCGTCACCGGAATCAATCGGTCCAATTGATTCTTCTTGTAAATTCGATCGAGAAAACTTCTTATTGATCCATGACCCTGGAACAGTTGCGGATCTTCATAGCGGTGGCGGAACGCGGCCATGTCACCAAGGCGGCGCAGATGCTGGGCCTGTCGCAGTCGGCGGCATCCGCCGCCATCAAGGCGCTCGAGACCGACAACGGCGTCAAGCTGTTCAATCGCGTCGGCCGCGGGATCGAACTGGCACCGGCGGGACGACGGTTTCTGCCGGAAGCGAAGGCGGTCATGGAACGCTGCGCCGCGGCGCGCATCGTGCTCGAAAGCAATTCCAAGACCATCGCCGGCAGCCTCGCCATCGCCGCCAGCCAGACGATCGCCAGCTATTGGCTGCCGCGCCGGCTGGCGGCCTTCCAGGAACAGCATCCGGCGGTCAGGCTCGATGTCAGCATCGGCAACACGCGGCGGGTCGAGAACGAAATCCTCGACGGCACCGCCGACCTGGGCCTGGTCGAGGGACGGACCGAGTCCGATCTCCTGCGCCGCAGCCGGGTCGCGAGCGACCGGCTGATGCTCGTCGTCGCCCGCAGGCATCCGCCGGTCAGGGACATCTCGCCCGGCAGGCCCGACTTGCAGAGCCTGCGCTGGATCGTGCGGGAAGGCGGCTCGGGCACCCGCGAAGTGCTGCAGGACGTGGCGCAACGGATGCGGATCGCCTTCGATGACCTGCGCATATTCCTGGTGCTGCCCAGCAACGAGGCGGTGATGCAGGCCGTCGAGGCCGGGGCCGGAGCGACGATCATGTCGGAGCTGGTGGTGGCCAAACGGATCGCCGGCGGGTCCCTGCGCCATGTGCCGCTCGCCCTGCCCCGGCGCGACTTCGCGCTCATCTCACATCGCGACCGCCAGCCCACTGGCGCCCAGACGGCGCTCAGGGCCTTCCTGCTGGCCCGGCGCAAGACCTGACTTCACAAGGTCGCTCGCATGCAGCACGAGGAACCGGATTTTTTCAGGGAAGAAGAAGTGGTGGAGCCAGACGGAATCGAACCGACGACCTCTTGAATGCCATTCAAGCGCTCTCCCAA
>CAZICN010000269.1:0-5722 GCA_964537655.1 uncultured Aestuariivirga sp. | reverse complement strand
AGAGGGTGCCCGATAGGGCGGGTGAGGGTGTTTGCGCAGATATCGGATACTCTTTCAGGCGTTTGCTTTCTTCGCGAAGGACACCCTCATCCGGCGCTTCGCGCCACCTTCTCCCGCAGGCGGGAGAAGGGGAAGTAACTACTGAGCCTCGCAATGCTTCAAATGCGATAGCCCTGCCCTTGTGGGGAGGGTCCGCCCGAAGGGCGGGGGTGGGGGGCCGGCAGCGTTTATCACAGCGCTCTCAGCGGATTTACCTGCGGCAAACACCCCCCATCCGGCTCGCTACGCTCGCATCACAATTTTGCGAGGGAACCGCGCCCCTTGCCCGGAACCGCCGGTCCAAAGGGCTTCTCCCTTCTTTACCCTCGATGATCGGGAGGGCGTGATTTCGCCGTTTTATGCTAGGATCATCCCAGCGATGTATCCGAAGCTCAAGAGAACCGTTCTGCGCGCCAGGCTGGCGCTGCTCTGGGAGCGCCTGTGGGCGGCGGCCTACCCGCTGCTTTTGGTTCTGGCCGTCTTCTGCATCGCCATCCTGACCGGCATCCTGGGCCTCCTGCCCGATATCGCCCGCTATGCCGCCCTCGCCGCCTTCGTCCTCGCTTTCCTGTGGGCCCTGCGCCCGCTTTTCGCCCTTGCCGTCCCGGAACGGGGCGAGGCGCTGCGCCGCATCGAGCGGGCCTCGGCCCTCGACCACCGCCCGGTCTCGGCCGCCGAGGACCGGCCCGCCAATCCCTCGGTCGCGGCATCGACCATCTGGGAAGCCCATGTCACCCGCCAGCTGGCGCGCCTCACCCGGCTCAGCGCCGGCACGCCGCGCTCCGTTCTCAAATGGCGCGACCCCTATGCGCTGCGCCTCCTGGCGCTGCTCGGCGTCCTCGCCGCCGCCTTCCTCTATCGCGGCGACCCGGTCGCCAATTTCACCGACGCGGTGCGCGTCTCGAGCCCCGCCGGCCAGGCGGCGCTCTCGCTCGATGCCTGGGTGCGCCCGCCGGCTTACACGGCGAAGCCGCCGGTGCTCCTCACCAGTGCGGCGATCAAGGAACGCCTCGCCCGCGACAGCGACCTCCTGGTGCCGGAAGCGAGTCTTCTGGTGCTGCGCCTGTCGGGTGCTGAGGAACCGCGCCTCGCCTTCTTCGACCTGATCGGCGGCGAGGAGATCAAGGGCCTCAGCGTCAAGTCCGCACAGCAGGACGGCACCTTCACCGCCGAGACGCGCCTCGACCGGCCGGTCGAGATCCGCGTCTATGACGGATCGGGCGAGCTCGCCAAATGGCGCCTCTCGGTCATCCCCGACGCTGCCCCCGAAGTCGCCTTCACCGCCGATCCCGCGTCCGAGGCCGCCGGCGCCCTGGTTCTCGCCTGGAAGGCGAGCGACGATTACGGGATCGCCGCGATCACGGCGAGGATCGTGCTCTCCGACGAGCAGGAGGACGGGCCGGGCTTCGCCGGCAATGGCGTGTTCCTGTTCGACCCGCCGTCCTTCCCGGTGGCGCTCAAGCGGTCATCGCCCCGCGCCATCGAGGACCAGACCTCCAACGACCTCACCGCCCATCCCTGGGCCGGGCTCATGGTCGATGTGTCGTTGCAGGCGCGCGACCAGGCCGGCAAGATCGGCAGGTCCGAGGTCAAGACGGTGAAGCTGCCGGAGCGGCTGTTCATCAAGCCCCTGGCCAAGGCGCTGATCGAGCAGCGCAAGGCGCTCATCCTCGAGCCCGACGACACCCGCAATGTGCAGCTGATGCTGCAGGCGCTGCTCACCTGGCCCGAAGGCCTCATCGACAGGAGCGGCATCCAGATCGCGGTCGCGGCGATGCGCTCGCATATCGCCAATGCCCGCGACCAGGACGACATCAAGACGGCGGTGAACGATCTGTGGAAGCTGGCGCTCGCCGTCGAGGAAGGCGATCTCGCCGATGCGCGCGCCGAGCTCGACGCCATCCGCAAGGAACTGCAGAAGGCGCTGGCCGAGGGCGCCTCGCCCGAGCGCATCGCCGAGCTCATGGACAAGCTGCGCGAGGCGATGAACAAATACCTGCAGTCGATGGCCGAGGAGACCAGGCGGCGCATGCAGCAGAACGGCATGCAGCCGCAGCCCGTCGATCCGGGCCGGCTGCTGAGCCAGGAAGACCTGCAGAAGATGCTGGACACGATCCAGAAGCTGGCCGAGTCGGGCGCCAACGAGGCCGCCCAGGAAATGCTCTCGCAGCTCGAGAGCCTGCTGCGCAATCTGCAGCCGGGCGCCAGCGCCGAGATGCAGCCGCAGGGCGATTCGCCGCTGTCGGAGATGCTGGGCGATCTCTCCGAGCTGATGCGCCGCCAGCAGCAGCTGATGGATGAGACGATGCGCATGCCGGGCGGCGAGAATGGCGAGCCGCAGGAAGGCGACCCCAACGGCACTCCGCAGCAGGGCCAGGGCGGCGAGCAGGGCCAGTCACTGTCGCAGAAGCAGGGCGGCTTGCGCGGCATGCTGGAAGACCTGATGGGCCGCCTCGGTCAGCAGGGCATGCAGGCGCCGCAGTCCTTCGGCCAGGCCGGCAAGTCGATGGAGGACGCCACCGGCGCGCTGCGCGAGGGCCAGCGCGATCAGGCGCTCGGGCAGCAGAGCGAGGCGCTCAACGCGCTGCGCGAAGGCGCCCAGTCGATGGCCCGCCAGATGATGCAGCAGGGCCAGGGCAATACCGGCAATTACGGCCGCCACGGCCAGGCGCGCGGCGACGACCGCGATCCCTTGGGCCGGCCGCGCGCCAATCGCGGCGAGGACTATGGTCCCGACCGCAACATGCTCCCGGGCGAGGCGGCGATCCGGCGGGCGCGCGAGATTCTCGACATCCTGCGCAACCGCGCCAACAATCCCGATCTGCCGCGCATCGACCGCGATTACATCGAGCGCCTGCTGCGCGGGCTGTATTGAAGCGGCGGAAAATTCTCTCCTTCGTCATCCCGGCGCAAGTGATGGCATCTCAAAATCCGTCATCCCGGCGAAAGTGACGGATGTCCGCTCATCCGTCATCCCGGCAAGATATGAGTTTGATGCGTCGGGGAATGACGGAAGTGCGGACCCTTTGCTTTTGCGGGCCGGGCTCCTTAAGAATAGGCCCGTCCATGGAACAGCCGCCGCCTCAGGAATCACTCGACGACATTCGCCGCGAGATCGACCGCATCGACGACGACATATTGAAGCTCGTCGCCGCGCGCCTCGACGTGGTGGAACGGGTCCGGGCCTACAAGGCGCAGACCGCGAGCCTCGGCACCTCGCCGATCCGGCCCGGCCGCGAGGCGCAGATCCTGCGCCGCCTGATCGAGCGTTCCGGCAGCGCCGTGCCGGCCGATCTCCTGTTCCGCATCTGGCGCGCCCTCATCGCCGCGGCGACGCTGAAACAGGCGTCGATCCGCATCCATGGCAGTGCCGCCTTCTTCGCCTCGGCCACGGCGCAGACGCTGCTGCGCGAATATTTCGGCCCGACCGCCTTCGCCGATCACCCGGGCGAGGCGGTGGCCTTCGCCACCCTCGCCGGCCATCCGGGCGATCTCGCCGCCGTCGCCATCGACGGGCCCTGGGCCAGGGCCTGGATGGAAGGCCATGCCGGCCCCGCCCAGGTCATCGGCGTCCTTCCCTTCCTCACCACTTCGCCGGTGCCGCGCATCCTGATCTTCGGCCATGCCCAGGCCGAACCCACGGGTGCCGACGAAACCCTGGTGCTGACCGACGGGCAGCTTCCGCGTGACTTCGCCCCCCAGCCCTTGTGGCAGGTGAAGACCGGGAGCCTGCAGCTCACCAGCCTGCCCGGCTTCCTCGCCGAACATAACGCGCCGCTGGTCGGACTCGCGCGGTCGAACGGCTCCCTTGCGCTCTCGGTCCTGGGGCGCTACCCCAGCCCGGTCGAAATCAGGACTTAGCTTATGACATCCGTTTCCGCCGCCGCCCGGCCCATGCCGAAGCCGGGCATTCTGGACATTGCGCCTTATGTGCCAGGCAAAGCCGGCGCCAAGGGCCAGAAGGTCCACAAGCTCTCGGCCAACGAGACCCCGCTGGGCGCGAGCCCGGCCGCCATCGCGGCCTATCGCGCCGCGGGCCAGGGCCTCGAATTCTATCCGGACGGCTCGGCGCACGAACTGCGCGAGGCCATCGCCACCCGCTATGGGCTGAAGCCCGAGACCATCGTCTGCGGCGCGGGCTCGGACGAGTTGCTGCAGCTTCTCGCCCACGCCTATCTGGGCCCGGGCGACGAGGCGGTCTATTCGCAATATGGCTTCCTCGTCTATCCGATCGCCATTGCCGCCAACGGCGCCAGGGCAGTGGTGGCGGAAGAGAGCGATCTCACCACCGATGTCGACCGGATGCTCTCCTGCGTCACGGAACGGACGCGCATCGTCTTCCTCGCCAATCCCAACAACCCGACCGGCACCTATATTCCGGTGAGCGAGGTGAAGCGCCTGCATGCCGGTCTGCCGCCCTCCTGCCTGCTCGTGCTCGACGCCGCCTATGCCGAATATGTCCGGCGCAACGACTATGAGGCGGGCATCGAGCTCGTCTCGACCTTCGACAATGTCGTGATGACGCGCACCTTCTCGAAGATATTCGGCCTCGCGGCGCTGCGCCTCGGCTGGGCCTATTGCCCCGCCCATGTCGCCGACGTGCTGAACCGCATCCGCGGTCCCTTCAATGTCGGCGCGCCGGCGCTGGCCGCGGGCGCGGCGGCTATCGCCGACAAGGCCCATGTCGAGCGCGCCGTCGCCCATAACGACGAATGGAAGGCGTGGCTCGGGCGCGAGCTTTCGGCCCTCGGCCTCACGGTGACGCCGAGCGTCGGCAATTTCATCCTGGTGCATTTCCCCGGCGATGCCGCGCATGGGGCGGCGAAGGCCGATGCCCATCTCACCGGCCGCAACATCATCCTGCGCCGCATGGAGGGCTATGGGCTGCCGGGCGCGCTCCGCCTCACCGTCGGATCGGCGGAAGCCAACCGCGCGGTGGTCGCGGCCTTGAAAGAGTTCCTCGCATGAGCGCCGTTCTCTATGAGCGCGTGGCGCTGATTGGTCTGGGGCTCATCGGCTCGTCGCTCGCCCATGTGATCCGTCGCGAGAAGCTCAGCAGCACAATCACGGGTTATGCCAAGAGTGCCGAGACGCGCGCCACCGTCAAGCGTATCGGCTTTGTCGATGAGATCCATGAGAGTGCCGCAGCCGCGGTAAAAGATGCTGATCTCGTCATCCTGTGCACGCCGGTCGGCGTCTATGGCAAGGTGACGGAGGAGATTGGCCCGCATCTGAAACAAGGCGCCACGCTCAGCGATGTCGGCTCGGTCAAGGGCGCGGTGGTGCGCGATGTGGCGCCGCATGTGCCCGAGGGCGTGTTTTTCATCCCCGGCCACCCGGTGGCGGGCACCGAGCACTCGGGCCCCGAATCGGGGTTTGCCGAGCTCTTCATCAACAAGTGGTGCATCCTCACCCCATTGCCCGGTGCCGATGCGGCCGCCGTCGCAAAACTCGAGACGTTCTGGCGCGGCTGCGGCTCCAATGTCGAGACGATGACGCCCGCCCATCACGACATGGTGCTCGCCATCACCAGCCACCTGCCGCATCTCATTGCCTACAACATCGTGGCGACCGCCGCCGATATCGAGGACGTGACGAATTCGGAAGTGATCAAGTTCTCGGCCGGCGGCTTCCGCGACTTCACCCGCATCGCCGCCTCCGATCCCACCATGTGGCGCGACGT
>CAZICN010000268.1:0-5740 GCA_964537655.1 uncultured Aestuariivirga sp. | reverse complement strand
GTGACGCGTCCTTGCTGGAAATTATATGTGCGGATGAGCTCCGAACGGTAGCCAGAGCCGATCTGGACGCGCCTTGCGGCGGAGCGCTCGGCATCGAGGCGCTGGCGCTCGCGCTCATAGAGCCGCGCCCTGAGGATCTTCATCGCCTTCGCCTTGTTCTTGTGCTGCGATTTTTCGTCCTGCTGCGCCACGACGAGGCCGGTCGGCAGGTGGGTGATGCGCACCGCGCTGTCGGTGGTGTTGACGGACTGGCCGCCCGGACCCGACGAGCGATAGACATCGATCCTGAGATCGGCGTCGTTGATCTCGATATCGACTTCCTCCGCCTCGGGCAGCACCGCAACCGTGGCCGCCGATGTGTGAATGCGCCCCTGCGCCTCGGTCTCGGGCACCCGCTGAACCCGGTGCACGCCCGATTCGAATTTGAGCCTGGCATAGGCGCCCGCCCCGGTGATCGTGGCGATGATCTCCTTGTAGCCGCCATGATCGCCTTCGCTGGCCGAGATCACCTCGACCCGCCAGCCCTTGATCGCCGAATAGCGCTGATACATGCGGAACAGGTCGCCGACGAAGATCGCCGCTTCGTCGCCGCCGGTGCCGGCCCTGACTTCGAGGATGACGTTGCGCTCGTCCGCCGCGTCCTTGGGCAGAAGCAGGACCTTGAGCTGCTGCTCGGTTTCCTCGATGCGGCGCGCCAGCTCCGGCTTCTCGGCCTCGGCCATCTGCGCCATGTCCTTGTCGCCCGACGCGATCATTTCCTCGATGCCGGAAAGATCCGACCTGGCCTTGCTCAGCACTCGCGCCGCGGTCACCACCGGATTGAGTTCGGAATATTCCTTCGACAGGCGCACGAAGGTCTCGCCGCCCGCACCCTGGGCGAGTTCCGCCTCGATGACGGCGAAACGCTGCTGGATGCGGTCGAGCTTGGCTTGCGGAATGCTACTCATGAGGGGGCTTGTAGCGGAAGCCTTGCCGCGCTTTCAAGCGATGCCGAGAGTCCCGCCGGGATCAGTTCCGCCCGTCGAGGATCGCGATATCGAGGGGCTGGCCGACCAGGATGTTGCCGGGCACGCCCAACAGGCCACGATCCTTGCCGTCGATGAGATAGGAGAGGAGGCCGCCATCGCGCGCAATGAGGACCAGCCCCATTCGATCGGGAACGCCGTAAGTGTCGCCGTCACGCATCATCTGGGTCATCACCACACTGCCCTGCGCGTCCTCGATGCGCACCCAGACCGGTGCTGTGGCCTTGAGGACGAGACGCGCCCCCTTTTCACCCGAGGCCGTCGGCTTACGGGGCTTTGCGGCCTCGAGCCTTTGCTGCTCGCTCCGCTGCAGGGCGGCGATGTCGAGCGGCTGGCCGACCAGGAGCTCTCCGGGAATGCCCAGTACGCCGCGCTCCTTGCCGTCGATGAGATAGGAGAGCAGGCCGCCATCGCGCGCAATGACGACCAGCCCCGGGCGATCGGGAACGCCGTAGGTGTCGCCGCCCTGTAGAATCTGCGCCATCACCACTTTGCCTTGCGCGTCCTCGATGCGCACCCAGACCGGCGCCTTGGCCTTGAGGACGAGCCGCGCGCCATTTTCGCCCGAGGCTGCCGGCGGCGAGAGGATCGGCTGGTCCGTGGCCTGGATCTCCTGGGCTTGAGCCGCCACAGGCGGCATCACCCGGCTCGCGGTTGCAAGGAGAAGGATGGCGGCAAGACACGATCCGATCGCGTTTGCATGTTGGAGGGGTCCCGCCGCGCTGCCCATGAGCGCGCTTCTAGAGCAAATCCAGCCAAAGGCCTACCCCGGACCCGATCCGGGGTTGAAGACTTTGGCGGGGCGCGGAATCAGGGATATGAAATCCCGTTCCTGATCCCCGCCGTCTGTTCCAGGTTACCCGCGCTTCTCGAGCGCCGGGATGTCGAGCGGCTGGCCGACCAAGATCTGCCCCGGAATGCCCAGAATGCCGCGTTCCTTGCCGTCGATGAGATAGGACAAAAGCCCGCCGTCGCGTGCGATCACGACGAGGCCCGGCCGGTTGGGAACGCTATAGGTGTCGCCGCCACGCAGCATCTGGGTCATCACCACATTGCCTTGCGCATCCTCGATGCGCACCCAGACCGGCGCCTTGGCCTTGAGCGTGAGACGCGATCCGTCCTCGGCCGGCGCGGCATTGACGACTTCCTTGGTCGCCGCCGGCTTCTTGGGTTGCGGTGCCGGAATGGCCTCGGGCTGCTGGGCCGCCGACTCCTCGAAATTGTCCTCGATGAAGGCGCCGATACCCGAAAGCGAATCCTCTTCGCTGGTCGGCTCCTTGCCGGTGGCCGGTGTTTCGTCGGTCACCTTGGCTTCCGCCTCTTCCGGCATCGGCTCTTCGCTCACCGCGACCGTGGTGTCGCTCTCGCCCGTCGAGGCCGTGGGCATCGGGTCGCCCGCCTCGCCGAAATCCTCGTCCTGGGCTACTTGTTCAACTGATGGTGTGCCGGGCACGGGCTGCATCACCCAGCTCGCCGTGGCGAACAGCAGGACGGCCGCGAAGCACGAGCCGATCACACCGCCGGCGCCGCCGGGAAAGTCCTTGATGTTGAAGCGCGGCAGCGGCGGCAGCTTGCCGAATCTGAGGATCTTGGCGCTCGACAGCGGGCCGGGATTGGCCGGATGCGCCTTGGCCGGGACGACCGCGGGGCGCGGCAGGAAACGCGCATAATGCGTGACCAGCGGCTCCGGCTCGAAACCCATGTGCTCGCCATAGATGCCGACCATTTCGAGGGCTTCCAGGCGTTCGGGGAGCCTGGTCAGGTCGCCCATTTCGATCGCTTCGACATGATAGGGGTGGATGCCGGTGGCTTCGCCGACATGCTCGATGGTGAGGCCGCGTCTTTCGCGCTCACGCTGAAGGTACCAGCCGGCCTCCCCGGCCGGATTGAGGTCGCCATCGGGCTTCGGCCGGTAAAACGGGGTCGAATCGGCAAACGCGGGATCACTGTCACGCTCGTGATCGGCGGAAACAACATCCATGGAGCACTTCTCCAGACAGCCGGCCTTAACCAGCCGGTAACGCTAACACTGCCTTGAACATGCCTCAGAATGGTAAGCAGAAGGCTAACGGCGACCCTTTTGCGAGAGTTAAATCAACCGGACCCCGGCCGACTTGGCATAATGGGTCAGCGCCTCCCGGATCGAATGGTCCCGCTTGGCCAGGAGCGGCTCCATATGGGACCACAGATCCGACCTGTCGGCGGAGAGGATCATGGTCTTGACCGGGCCGATCGCCGCCGGCGCCATCGAGATCGATTTGAGGCCGAGGCCGATGAGGGCCATGGCCTCGAGCGGCCTTCCCGCCATCTCGCCGCACAGATTGACATGGACGCCATGCGCCTCGCCGGCCAGCACGATCATCCGGATGGCCTTGAGGATGGCCGGACTCAACGGGTCGTAGCGGTGCGCCAGGCGCGGATTGCCGCGGTCCGAGGCATAGAGGAACTGCACCAGGTCGTTCGAGCCGATGGAGACGAAATCGAGCTCGGGCAGAAGCTGGTCGAGCTGCCAGACAAGGGCCGGCACTTCGATCATGGCGCCGAGCTTGACCTCGGCCGGAATCTTGTGGCCGCGCGCCTTGAGGTGGCGCTTCTCGTCCTCGACCATCGCCTTGGCCGACAGGAACTCGTGCACCTCGGCGATCATCGGGAACATGATGCGCAGTTTCTGCCCAGCCCCGGCCTTGAGCAGGGCCCTGAGCTGCAGGCGCAGCAGCGCCGGGCGCTCGAGCGCCATGCGGATGGCGCGCCAGCCCATGGCCGGATTGTCTTCCTTCACCTGCCTGAGATAGGGCAGCAGCTTGTCGGCGCCGATATCGAGGGTGCGGAAGGTGACCGGCCGCTCGTTCGCCGCGGCCAGGATGCCGCGATAATGCCGGACCTGCGCATCGAGGCGCGGGAAATGCTGCGCCATCATGAACTGCAATTCGGTGCGGAACAGGCCGATGCTCTCGGCACCGGAATCGCGCAAATGCGGCAGGTCGACGAGAAGGCCGGCATTGATGCCGAGATCGATCTTGATGCCGTCCCTGGTGACCGCGGGTGTATCGCGCAGGGCCGCGAACTGAGCCTGCCTTCTCGCATTGAAGCGCGCCTTGTCGGCATAGGCGCGCTCGATTTCGGGTGACGGGCGGACATAGACCTCGCCTGCCGTGCCGTCGAGGATGATCGGCGTGCCGGTATCGACGACATCGATGATCCCCTCGCTCTGCCCCATGGCCGGGATGCCGAGCGCCCGGGCCACGATGGCGACATGGCTGGTGCTTCCACCCTCCTCGAGGATGACGCCGCGCAATTTGGTGCGGTCGTAGTCGAGAAGCTCGGCCGGTCCCATGTTGCGCGCCACCACGATGGCGTTCTGCGGAAGATCGCCGCGCGATGCGGTGGCGATCTGGCCGGTCAGGATGCGCAGCAGCCGGTTCGCCAGATCGTCGAGGTCATGCATGCGCTCGCGCAGGTATGGATCGGGCGTGCGCATCATGCGCGCCCGGTTGTCGCTCTGCACGCGCTCGACCGCGGCTTCCGCCGTGAGGCCGGTCTCCACCGTCTCGCGCAGGCGGTTCACCCAGCCCCGGTCATGCGCGAACATACGGAACGTCTCGAGCACTTCCGAATATTCGCCGCCACGCATGTCGGTTCCGTCGACCAGCTCATCGACATGGGCGCGCAGCTGCTCGATCGCGCCGTCGAGCCTGAGCTTCTCCTTGGGGATGTTCTCGGCGATGAGGTTTTCGACCACGACACGCGGCTCGTGCAGGACGACATGGCCGAGCGCTATGCCGTCGGCCAGCGCCTCGCCCTTCACATGATGGGCACGGACATGAGCGATGTCGGCGGCGACGTCGCGCGCTACTTCGGTGAGGTCGCCCGACGCGATGATCTCGGCCAGCACCATGGCCGTCGTCTGCAGCGCCTCTTCCTCTTCGTCGGAATAGTGGCGCCGCGTGCGGTTCTGCACGACCAGCACGCCGATGACGATGCCGTTGCGCAGGATGGGCACGCCGAGGAAGGAATTGTAGACCTCTTCGCCGGTTTCCGGGAGGTATTTGAACGCCGGATGCGCCTGGGCGTCGGCGAGATTGAGAAGCTGCGCCTCGGCGGCGATCGTGCCGACGAGGCCTTCGCCGACATTCAGCTTCGAGAGATGGACGGCTTCGCGTTTGAGGCCCTCGGTCGAATAGAGTTCCAGGACCTGGCCCGGCCGCATCACATAGATCGAGCACACTTCCGCGACCATGTTGGCCGCGATCAGCACGACGATCTTGTCGAGACGCTTCTGTGCTGCCTCCGGCTCCGCCATGACCTCGCGGAGCCTTCTGAGAAGAACACGCGGGCCTAAGGCGGATGTAACCATCAGGCGGTGTCCTCCATGGAAACGGCTACGGCCGGTTTCCAGAGAAAGCCGTTGAAGCATTTATGGCGAAGCGTCGGGGCCATCGCTCAGTTGGTTCCCTCGAGCCCGTAGGCCGTGTGCAGCGAGCGCACCGCGAGCTCGGTATAGGCCTCGTCAATGAGGACGCTGATCTTGATCTCGGACGTGGTGATCGCCTGGATGTTGATGCCCTTTTCGGCCAGCGACTTGAACATCTTGGCGGCGACACCGGCGTGGCTGCGCATGCCGATGCCGATCACCGACACCTTGGAGACGTCGAGCGAATGGCTGAGTTCGTGATAGCCGACCTTGTCCTTCAGTCCCTGCAGGACCTCCAGCGCCT
>CAZICN010000267.1:5545-5850 GCA_964537655.1 uncultured Aestuariivirga sp. | reverse complement strand
AGATGATGATGGCCTGGAAGGTCAGCGGGCTTTCGCAGAGGCCCGCGATCATCGCCTCGCGGCCGGCCTCGATGCGCTTGGCGATGGCGATTTCGCCCTCGCGCGACAACAGCTCGACGGTGCCCATCTCGCGCAGATACATGCGCACTGGATCGTCGGTGCGCTCGCCCGGCTCGGACTTCTTGGTTTCGGTAACGGCCTTTGAGGTGACTTCGACGAGTTCGTTGTCGGTCTCGTCCTCGGCCTCTTCCTGCTTCTCTTCGTCTTCGTCGTTCGCGTCGTCGGACTCGGACACGTTGATGCCC
>CAZICN010000267.1:0-5535 GCA_964537655.1 uncultured Aestuariivirga sp. | reverse complement strand
CTTCCTCGTCCTTGGCCGTCTTGACGGTGTCGTTGCCCTCTTCCTCGCTCTCGACGACATTGATGCCCATCTCGTTGAGCATCGACATGATGTCTTCGATCTGCTCAGGCGACGTCTCTTCCGAGGGGAGGACGGAATTGAGCTCGTCGAGCGTCACATAGCCGCGCTGCTTGGCGGCCCTGATCATGCGCTTGACGGCCGCATCGGTGAGATCGAGGACGGGGGAATCCTGGCCTTCGCCCGGAGTCTCCTGAGCTTCCTGCTCTTCGGCTGCCGGCTGGGCTTCGTTCTCTTCGTTCTGCGGTTCGCGCATCTGGGCTCGGGCCATGCGTCGCCTATCCTTCTCGTCAACTGATTCGGGGCCGTACGCGGTTGTAGCCGCCGGCCCGTTAACCCGTTCCTAACCATACTCCGCGCGTGATCACGCGCCAGATTACACGACTGACTCTAGAATGCAGGCGCATCGCGGCCCGAGGCTTCGCCGAAGCCCTCGATATGGGCTTCCATTCCGGCGTGGGATGCAAGCTCTTCGCGGATCAGATTGAGCGCGACGAGCTTCTCCTCCGTCGGATCGGCGGCGAATTGTGCCTCGGCAGCCTTGAGCTCCCGATCCAGAGTTACGCTTTTCCTGTGCAGAGCGAACATCTGACGAAGCGCTGTCCGGGCGTCCGCAGACGCAGCACCGGGGTTCAGGAACCATTCGTTCAGACGTGCCGCCTGGCCTTCAAGGCGGGCCACAACCGGGCCGAAACCTCTGTCGTTCAGGTGGTCCTTGACAGCCGGTCCGTCAAGACCCTCCGCCAAGGCGGCCATATCTATGATTTGGCGCTTGAGCGAGTCAAGCTCGCGGGAAGTGAATTCCGCTGCGGCATAATCGTCCAGGAAATCATGCAGAAGCTCGGGGTGATTGATGATTGCTAGGAGTAAAAGCCTCTCCCGGCGCTCCTGCTCGTGCTGGCTGCTGCGCTGGGCGAGCGGGCTCGCCCGCAGCGCCTCGCTCGCCGGGGCCGAATAGTCATGCGGCAAAGGCCGCGCCCGGGGCCCGCGCCTGGCCTGGATCAAGGGTTTGGCGGGCACGAATTTGGTCCGGCCGCGGCCGAAACCGCGCAGAGACGGGCCCCCTTGCGGGGCCAGATGGCGGGCGAGGCGCGCCTTGAAGTCCTCGCCGTAATATTTGCGCACCGTCTCGTCGCCGATCTCGCGCACCAGGCTCGAAAGCCTGACCTCGAAGGAGGCGCGCCCGTCCGGCGTGTCGATCCGGGCCTTCTCCGCCTCGCGGTTCCACAATATGTCGGCGAGCGGCCGCGCCTCGGCGATCACCGCCTTGACCGCGTCGGGACCTTCGGTCTTCAGGAGATCGTCCGGGTCCTGGCCTTCCGGCAGCAGGGCGAATTTGAGCGAATGGCCGGGCTTGAGCAGCGGCAAGGCGAGGTCGAGGGCCCGGTAGGCGGCCTTGAGGCCGGCCTCGTCGCCATCGAAACAGAGGGTCGGTGAGGGCGCGATGCGCCACAGCAGCGCCAGCTGGTCCGAGGTGAGCGCCGTGCCGAGCGGCGCCACCACATGGCCGAGGCCGGCGCGATGCAGGGCGATCGCATCCATATAGCCTTCGACCGCGACGATCTCGCCCGCCTGGTGCGAGAGCGCCCGCGCCTTGTCGAGATTGTAGAGGACGAAACCCTTGTGGAAGAGCGGCGTCTCCGGCGAGTTGAGATATTTGGCGAGGGCTTCCTTGGAAAGGGCGCGCCCGCCAAAGGCGATGACGCGCCCGCGCGGATCGCGGATCGGGAACATCACCCGGTCGCGGAACCGGTCAAAGGCGACGGGAATATCATCGCCGGTGATGACGAGGCCTGCTTCCGCCATCTGCTCGACAGTGACGCCCTTGTCGGCCAGATAAGTGCGCAGCGCCGAGCGGTCATCGGGCGCGAACCCTAAGCGGAATTCCTGCTGGATCGCGGCCGACAGTCCGCGGTCGGCGAGATAACCCCGCGCCTTGGCGCCCTTGGCCGATTGCAGCATCTCCTCGAAGAACTTGGCCGCGAGTTCCATCACGTCATAGAGCGTGGTGCGCAGTTTCTCGCGCCGCTCGTCCTCTTCCGAGACCTGCGGCATCGGCAGGCCCGCTTCCTGCGCCAGCCGCTCGACGGCTTCCGGGAAGCTCACGCCTTCCTTCTCGGTCAGGAAGGTGAAGATGTCGCCCGAGGCCTTGCAGCCGAAGCAGTGATAGCGGCCCTTGCGGTCATCGACATGGAAGGACGGCGTCTTCTCGTTGTGGAAGGGACAGCAGGCCCAGAGATCGCCGCGCCCCGGATTGGATTTGCGCCGGTCCCACTGCACCTGGCGGCCGACCACCGAGGACGCCGAGACGCGGGCGCGGATTTCATCGAGGAAGGTGGGCGAGAATTTCATAACCAGTTCAGAACCGTCATCCCGGCGAAAGCCGGGACCCATTGAATAAGCTCACGCGGGCGGTGCTGACCGCCTGAGTTCACAAACGAAGTGCAACATCCAGCCTGGCCCGCCAGACCCATAAAGCCCGTTGCGGCATGACCTGAGAATTCGAATCAACAGGCTTTCAACAGATAATAACGACACCTGAAAGGTCAAAACTTGGCACTCTCCCTCTATCAGTCACCCCGGCGAAAGCCGGGGCCTATTAAATTGGTGATGCGCGAGCAGCGCCGCCCGGTTGTGCCTGTTCAGGGGGCCCCCGGCTTTCGCCGGGGCGACGGAAGGATTAGGCAGCTAAATCAACCAGTTCTCTGGATTTCGGGCTTCGGCGCCCGGCGCAGCACCCGCCTTATCGCCCGGATCGTCTCTCGACGCGAGTTACATGGTGTCGGAGCACACGATTGATCTCTGTCTGGTATCCTTGGCCTTCTGCTTTCTCTTTGAACCAGGCAAGAACGTCAGCATCGATGCGAATAGTAACCGGCTGTTTGACCGGTTTATAGAGATATCCACGCCGTGCCAGGCGCCAGTTCTTGCTGGGAGCTTCCGGAATGTCTCCCGTATCGATCTCAGAGTCCGGCAGCGCCTGAAGCCGGACGAGCATATCGCGTTCTGCCTTGTTAAACTTCTTCTTCATAGCGTCTCCTTTCATGCGAGGTCGCCTTTCGAGCGCCAATGATCCTCACGCGGTTCGCATCGTTTTCGTCAGGGTAGGTATGAACAACAACCACGATGACGACTGCGCTGACCACACCAATCGCATGCCATCGTTGCTCTCCATCTTCGATCCGATCCGGAATGACGACATGCAGGGGATCATCCCAAACGCGCTGAGCGAGCTCGAAAGTGATGCCGTGTTTGGCCAAGTTTCTTCTGGCCTTGTCCAAATCCCATTCGAAGTGCACGTCAGCTCCATGTACGTACAATATTGTACATACATTCTAGCTGGTTTGCAAGACTGGAGATTTAGCTTGTTCCCAGGGTCTCGGGCTTGGGCCCCCGCCGCACTAGCCGCCTGATCGTCCTCACCGCATACCAGCAGAACACGACGACGACGCCGAGCGCCACGAAAGGCACGGCCAAGGCCAGCAGCGAGACGATCGCGGCACCGCCCAGCTCGCCCGTCGCGATCACCGGATTGCCGAGCCCGCCGGTGAGCACGGTGGAGTTGGCGCGGATCATGGTGGTGACGCCCTGCGTGATGCCGGCGGCACCCCCACCCGCGATCACGGCGGCCGTCCATTTGATGAGCGGCGGCAGGTCGGCCATCACCGCGGCGGAGACGAGCGTGCCGGCGACGAGCGCCGAGGGCGTTGCGATCGTGTCGAGGAGATTGTCGACGCCCGGAATATAGTAAGCGAGCACCTCGGCCAGCGCCGCCACGCCCAGCATGATCACGGCGGCGGGCGTGCCCAGCCACTCGAAGCCGCCGCTCACCGGGATATAGCCGGCATAGGTGGCGATGCTGGTGACGAGCAGTGGCAGGAACACCCTGAATCCCACGGCGGCCGCGAGCCCGACACCGAGCGCGATCGACACCACGAAATCGAAAGGCGCCATGGCCATCACTCCTCGCTGATCCGCTTCATTATATAGGAGATCGCCTCCCGAAACACATCGGCCGCCCCACCCCGGCGCTTCGCACCACCCTCACCGACCTCCTCCCTCCCCGGCACGGGGAGGGTGTCACGCGGAACGCGTGACGGGTGGGGCCGGCTACCATTGAATCCAGCGCGCAAAACTACCGCCATGCGCCGGGCGCATGCTCACTGCTCGTCCGTGCTCTGGCTTGCTCAGGCCCGATCGCGCATGAAGGCGCATGGACAAGACCGACCACCGTCCGCTCTGGCTGCTCCTGGCGCCCGCCATCTTCCTCGTCCTGTGGTCGGGCGGCTACAGCATCGCCAAGCTCGGCATCAGGCATGCCGACCCCTTGACCTTCCTGGCTCTGCGTTATGCCGTCGTGATGGTGATCCTCGTCCCCTTCGCCATCGCGATGCGGCCCGCCTGGCCGCGCCGCCTGGCCGAGTGGCTGCATATCGCCTTTGTCGGCTTCCTCATCCAGGGCGTCTATTTCGGCCTCTGCTATCTTGCCTTCAATGCCGGGGCCTCGGCCGCCACCGTCGCCATCATCGTCTGCCTGCAGCCCATCCTGGTCGGGTTGATCGCGCCCTATTTCGCCCGCGAGAAGGTGAGCGCCCTGCGCTGGCTGGGCCTCGTGCTCGGCTTGGCCGGCGCCGCGACGGTGATCCTCGCCCGCTCCTCGATCGCGGCCGAGAGCATGTTCGGCATCCTCTGCTCCATCGGCGCGCTGATCGGCATCACCGCCGGCACCTTGTGGGAGAAGCGCTTCGGCGCCAGCCATCACCCGGTCGTGTCGAACATGGTGCAATATGCGGCGGGTCTCGCCGGCACCTTGCCCCTGGCCCTCGCGACGGAAACCTTCACCGTCGACTGGACATCGCCCGAGCTCTACGCCGCCCTCGCCTATCTGGTCATCGGCAATTCGCTCATCTCGATGACCTTGCTCCTCGCCATGATCCGGGCGGGTGAAGTCTCGCGCGTCTCCTCGCTCTTCTATCTGGTGCCGCCGATATCGGCGCTGATGGCCTGGCCGATCCTCGGCGAAGCGATGCCGCCTTTGGCCTGGCTCGGCATGGCTATCGCTGCGGCAGGCGTGGCGATTGCGAGCCGCAAGTCGGCATGAGATAGTTGACTCCCAAGAAGGAGGCTCGTGAGATGAAAGCAGTTTACACCGCGCATGGAAGCGCCACTGGCGGACGTGATGGCAAGGGTCGCACCGATGACGGCAAGGTCGATGTCACATTGTCGGTGCCCAAGGAGATGGGCGGCACCGGCAATGGCACCAATCCGGAGCAATTGTTCTCCGTCGGCTATTCCGCCTGCTATCTGGGCGCGCTCAAATTCGTCGCCGGCAAGGAGAAGATCAAGGTCTCCGATGATGCGAAGGTGTCGGCCAATGTCGGCATCGGCGAACGCGACGACAAGCAGGGCTTCGGTCTCGTCGTGGCGCTCGAAGTGAGTCTCCCCGGCATCGACAAGGCCAAGGCCGAGGATCTCGTC
>CAZICN010000266.1:0-5865 GCA_964537655.1 uncultured Aestuariivirga sp. | reverse complement strand
TTTCAGGTACTAGCGCTGAGAGGCGTGGAGGTTCGAGTCCTCTTCTGGGCACCAATTTCACTCCCCGAGCTTCGGCCCGGCGAGCTCTCGATCTGACCGAAACGACATGAGCATTGGGCAGCTGCGCCGGGGAACGGCGCGGCGATCGATTGACGGATGGCGATAAAAATCTACAAGGGCGATTTGCCGGCCGGACTCGATCTCGGGCCCGCAGTCGCCGTCGACACCGAGACCCTCGGTCTCAATCCGCTGCGCGACAAGCTCTGCGTGGTGCAGTTGTCGTCGGGAGACGGCAATGCGCATCTGGTCCAGCTCGACCGCTCGACCTATGCAGCGCCCCATCTCAAGGCGCTGCTCGAAAACCGCTCGGTGCTCAAGATATTCCATTTCGCCCGTTTCGACGTTGCAACCCTCAAGCACTATCTGGGCGTCCAGACCGGGCCGCTCTATTGCACCAAGATCGCCTCCAAGCTCACCCGCACCTATACCGACCGGCACGGGCTCAAGGATCTCGTCAAGGAGTTGCTCGGCATCGAGCTCAACAAGCAGCAGCAGAGCTCCGACTGGGGCGCGCATATGCTGAGCGATTCGCAGAAGCAATATGCCGCCCAGGACGTCCTCTATCTGCACGAGCTCAAATCGAGGCTGGACCAGATGCTCGAGCGCGAAGGCCGCAAGGACCTGGCCCGTTCCTGCTTCGACTTCGTGCCGGTAAGGGCGGAACTCGATCTCCTCGGCTGGACGGAAGAAGATGTCTTCGCGCATTGACGCCATTCACCGGGTGCCGCGCGGGCGCACCGCGCGCGCCGCCGCCCGCTCGCGCTTGGCGCCCTATGTCTCGGGCGCCTTCGCCCTTGTCGTGCTGGCGCTGGCGGCGGTCTTCTTCTATCAGGCCGGCACGTTCACCGCGAAGCCGAAGGCGACGGATGTGCCCTCGCTGGCGCCCGACCAGGTGACGATCACCTCATCGACCATTACCGGCCTCGACAAGGAGCAGCAGCCCTATTCGATCTCGGCGAAGACGGCGGTCCAGGACAAGGACAGGCCAAATCTCATCACCCTGGACGCCGTCCAGGGCGCCACCAGCCGCCCGAATGGCGAAGCCATCACCTTCCAGTCCGATAAGGGGCTCTATGATTCGGACGGCAAGACCCTCGATCTCGAGAAGGACGTGGTGATCACGTCGCAGGACCGCTTCACCGCGCGCATGGACAAGGCCCATGTGATCGTCGGCGAGAAGCGGCTGACCAGCAGGACCCCGGTTCTGGTCGAGCTGAACTCGGGCACAATAAACGCCAATGGCGTGGAAATAACCAATGACGGCAACAATATTCTGTTCTTGAATGGGGTGAAGGCCCATTTCAAGAGTGGCAGTTCCAAGGGAGACAGCACGCCATGATGTTCCGCGCCAGCCTCGCCGCCGTTTCCGTGCTTTTAGGGTTGGCCGTGGGCCAGCTGCCCGCATCCGCCCAGACCGTCGATGCGACCGCCGCCACCAAGGAGGCGAAGACCCCGCAGAATGTCGATATCGAGGCCGATACGATGGAGATCCTCGACAAGGACAAGAAGGCGATCTTCAAGGGCAACGTGAAGGCGGTGCGCGGCAAGGTGACGCTCACCAGCGACACGCTGGTGGTGACCTATACCGAAACGCCGGATGCGAGCGGCGGGAAGAAGACCGAAGTCACGTTCCTCGATGCCAGCGGCAATGTGGTCATCGTCAGCGGCACCCAGACGGTTACCGGCAAGACGGCCAATATGGACGTCAAGGCCAACAAGCTGTGGGTCAAGGGCGGCGCCAAGGTGGTGCAGGGCAAGACGATCATGAACGGCGATCAGCTTTTCGTCGACCTCAACACCAACAAGAGCGAAATGACGGGCGGCCGGGTCAAGGGCAGCTTCGTTCCCGGCGATTGACCGGGTTTCACCCAATATTAATCTAAATGGGCGGTAATCAGGTGACGCAGAACGGTGAGGCAATGACGGTCGCTCGGCCCCGTAAGTCGGACAAGGCTTCTGGGCGCGGCCAGCGGATGATGGAGCGCGCCTATGCGTCGCGCGCCGCGCATCAGCTGCCGGACGACGGTCTGGTTGCCGTGGGGCTTCGCAAGAGCTTCGGGCGCCGGCCGGTGGTCAGGGGCGTCAACCTGTCCGTGAAGCGTGGCGAGGCCGTGGGGCTGCTAGGACCCAATGGCGCCGGCAAGACGACGGTGTTCTACATGATCACCGGACTTATCGCGTCGGACCAGGGAACGATCAGCCTCGACGGGACGGATATCACCACCCTGCCGATGTATCAGCGTGCCAGGCTCGGTATCGGATATCTGCCCCAGGAAAGTTCGATCTTTCGCGGTCTCACGGTAGAGGACAATATTCGTGCCGTGCTTGAGCTCGTCGAGCCCAGCCGCAAGCGGCGCGAAAGTGAGTTGCGTGAGTTGCTCGATGAATTTTCCGTCTCGCATTTACGACATTCGCCAGCTGTGGCGCTTTCTGGCGGTGAGCGTCGCCGGGTGGAGATCGCCCGCGCCCTTGCCACCCGCCCCCAATTCATGCTCCTCGACGAGCCCTTCGCCGGAATTGATCCGATTGCGATCGGTGATATTCGCCAGCTGGTGCGACAGCTTACCGCTCGGGGCATCGGGGTGCTTATTACGGATCACAACGTCCGAGAGACACTCGAGCTCATCGATCGCGCGCTCATCATCCATGAGGGCGAAGTCCTGACCGAAGGCACGCCCCAGGAAATCGTCAACAACGCCGATGTGCGACGCTTCTATCTCGGCGAAGGCTTCAGCCTCTGACGCCCCATCCCGACATTTCGGGCAAGATGGCCAAGGACACGCTGGCGTGACCACCGCCGCGCTTTAGTGCATTTTAAGACGGTGTATGCTACGCGCACGGCGGAAATGGGCGCATTCCGGCACGGCATGGTGAATGTTCCCTGAACAGGAAGGTAGTGAAGGTGCGCTGAATGGCGCTGACTCCGCGACTAGAGCTCAGGCAGGGCCAGGCCCTGGTCATGACGCCGCAACTGCAGCAGGCGATCAAGCTTCTGCAGATGTCGAATCTCGAGCTGCAGGCCTTCGTCGAAAGCGAGCTCGAAAAGAACCCGCTGCTCGAGCGCGACGAGAAGCGTGAGGTTCAGGCCGCGGGTGAAGTCGCCGAAGAGCGCGATGTCGCCAGCGCCATGAAGGATGACACGAGCGCCGAAGCGCGGCTCGCCACCCTCGATACCGATCTCGACAACGTCTATCAGGGCGAAAGCCGTGCCGACGCCGAGAACCGCAGTCAAATGGCGCCGGCCGATTCGGGTTGGGCGTCGCTCAAGCCGAGTCGCGCCGTGTCGCTCGACCAGGACGGCCTTGATTTCGGAGCGACGCTGACGCGGGAAACGACCTTGGCCGAACACCTGACCGAGCAGCTGATGCTCGCCATAGCCGATCCCGCCGACCGGCTGATCGGACAGAACCTCGTCGGCATGGTGAACGAGGCGGGCTACCTGACGAGCGATCCCGCACAGGTTGCCGAGATGCTGGGAACCAGTGCAGCGCATGTCGAGCGTGTCCTCGCCGTGCTGCAGGGCTTCGATCCTGCCGGCGTCTTCGCCCGCGACCTCAAGGAGTGCCTGAGGCTGCAGCTCAAGGAATTGGACCGGCTCGATCCGGCGATGATGGTCCTCGTCGATCACCTCGATCTCGTCGCCCGGCGCGATTTCGCCGGGCTCAAGGCGCTGTGCAAGGTCGATGCCGACGACATCCGCGACATGATCGCCGAGCTGCGCCGCCTCAATCCCAAGCCCGGCCATGTGTTCGGCGCGGAACCGGTGCAGCCGGTGGTGCCCGACGTATCGGTGCGGCCGGCGCCCGACGGCACCTGGCTTGTCGAGCTCAACAACGACACGCTGCCGCGCGTGCTGGTGAACAATCGCTATATGGCGCAGGTCTCGCGCGGCGCGGTGCGCGCCGAGGACAAATCGTATCTCACCGACTGCCACGCCAACGCCACCTGGCTGGTGCGCAGCCTCGATCAGCGCGCCAAGACGATCCTCAAGGTGGCGCGCGAGATCGTGCGCCAGCAGGATGCGTTTCTGGTGCATGGCGTCCAGCAGCTCCGCCCGCTCAATCTCAAGACGGTGGCGGAAGCGATCGAGATGCATGAATCGACGGTGAGCCGCGTCACGTCGAACAAATACATGGCGACGACGCGCGGCATCTTCGAGCTCAAATATTTCTTCACCACCGCCATCGGCTCGGCCGAAGGCGGCGAAGCGCATTCGGCCGAATCCGTCCGCCATCGCCTGCGCGAGCTGATCGGGCGCGAGACCGCGGCCAACATCCTCTCCGATGACGCGCTGGTCGACATGCTGAAGGGCGAGGGCGTCGACATCGCCCGCCGGACCGTTGCTAAATATCGGGAATCGCTTGGAATTCCATCATCAGTTCAGCGCCGCCGGGAAAAGAATGCCTTCGGTTCGTGAGGCACCCGCCGAGGCGCCGAATAAGGTTGACTTCGCCTGGTCCCACGACTAGTTTCCGCGCCGTTTTGGAGAGGGCTGATCCTCTCTAGTGACATAGCGGAAGCCGAAAGACGGTATAGGGAACTTTCGGCAGTTGACGTCGGACGCCGCACCGCCCACATTGGATGGGCCAAGTCGATAAGCACTGTCAGGTAAAATGCAGGTCAAGATCACTGGCAAAAATCTGGACATTGGCGCAGCATTGCGGGCGCATATCGAGAATCGGATTTTCGATATCGCCGAGAAGTATTTCAATGGCACCGTCTCCGCCCATGTCACGCTCGAGAAACAGCGCTCGCAGTTCACTGCCGACTGCACGCTGCATCTGGCGACCGGCCTGGTGCTGCAGGCCCATGGCCAGGGCGCCGAAGCCATGCCGTCCTACGACAAGGCGGCGAGCCATCTCGAGAAGCAGCTCAGGCGCTACAAGCGCCGGCTCAAGGATCACAATGACAGCCGCGTCGAGCCGGTGCGCCGGCGTGCGGCGGCCGATTACGTCATCGCGAGCGCAGGAGAGCACGATGTCGAGGAGCCGAAGGATCTCAATCCCGTCATCATCGCGGAGAGTTCCGCCGACGTGCCGGAACTTTCGGTGGGCGAGGCCGTGATGCAGCTCGACATCTCGACCGGACAGTTCCTGCTGTTCCGCAATGCGCGCGACGGCGGCCTCAATGTCGTCTACCGCCGTCCCGACGGCAATATCGGCTGGATCGACCCCCATCTCGGCGCGGCCCCCTGAGCGGCCGCCCTCGCCCCGAGCGCAACAAGGAATAACAGTGTCATGAACCTAGCCGAGATCGTCGATTCACAATCGATCCTGCCGAGCCTCAAGGTGCAGAACAAGAAGCAGCTTCTGCAGGAGATCTCGCATGCGGCGGGCAAGCTCACGGCCATCGACCATCGGCTGATCTTCGAGACGCTGCTGCAGCGCGAGAAGCTCGGCTCCACCGGCCTCGGCCACGGCATTGCGATTCCGCATGGCAAGATTCCGACGCTGACGCGCGTCTATGGGCTGTTCGCGCGCCTGGCGATGCCGGTCGAGTTCGATGCGGTCGACAATGAGCCGGTCGATCTCGTCTTCCTGCTTTTGGCGCCCGAACATGCCGGCGCCGATCACCTCAAGGCGCTCGCCCGCATCTCGCGCCTGCTGCGCGATCACGAAGTTGTGGCGAAACTGCGCGGAACGGACACCGCCGAAGGCCTCTATGCCATTCTCACCGAACCCGCAGCGACCCCGCACGCAGCTTAGGGACACCGCGCCCCTCTCTCCAAATTTTCTCCTTCTCCCGCAGGCGCAGGGCTGTCCGGGGAAATTTCCGAGGCGTTCGCAAAATCCCGCGAGAGCAGGG
>CAZICN010000265.1:0-5905 GCA_964537655.1 uncultured Aestuariivirga sp. | reverse complement strand
TAGATCGGCTTCGATCCTACAGCCCCGAAGCGCGCTTGAGATTGTCGTAGATGCGCCGTGTCATGGCGCCCATTTGCGGCATCAGCGGAAAGGCCTCGGCTTTTACCCTGGCATAGGCGCCGGCACCCAGCTCACGCTCGAGGGCGGCGATATAGTTCGGCAGCGATTCCCAGCTCGCCACTGTCTGGGCCGAGAATTCGGCGTGGAATTGCAGGCCGAGCGCATGATTGTCGATGGCGATGGCCTGCACGGCGGCCCTCGGCGATGACGCCAGCACGCGGGCACCCTCGGGCGCCGTCTTCACTTCGGCATGATGCCACTGCATCACCTTGTAGGTTCCGCTGAGCCCGGCAAAGAGCTGATGGCCCTGGGCCGCGCCATTCACCGCGACCTCATGCACCCCGACCTCACCCTGGCGCGCCGGTCCCACTTCGCCGCCGAGCGAATCGGCGAGCAGCTGGTGGCCAAGGCACAGGCCGATATAGGGCTTGGCGCGCTCGCTCACCCATTCGCGGATCGCCTGCTTCTCACCGGCGAGCCAGGGATTGCCGGCAACCTCCCACACATCCATGGCGCCGCCCAGGACGAACATCAGGTCGAAATCCTTGAGCGCGGGGATGGCCTGGCCTTCCCACAGCCTGACCGACTGCGGCGCAATGCCGTCCTCGACGAAATAGTCGAGGAACCGGCCTGGCGTATCGTGATCCATATGCTGCAGGATGAGTGCCTTCTTCATTGACGTCCTCCACGCACCGGCGGCAGCACCAGTTTCTCGGCCCGGCACTGGCGCCTCTCATTGGCGCCGCAGGAACGCAGGTCACCATTCTTCCCGAAGCACACGCGCAATTCGGCGAGCCGAGCGGCGCCGCGCGAATTCCCGCACTGGACCGACAGCATGTCCACCGTCAGGTCGCGATTGGTCTTGACGAAGTCGCTGACCAGCTGTTCCGGCGTGGTGATCACCGGGGCCTGCGGCGCCAGATAGCGCGCCGGAATGCGCAGCTTGCCGAACAGGTCGCGCGTGAGACCGAAATAATTGCGCATGCGCAGGCCCGAGCATCCTCCATGCTTCTTCCACTCATGAATGATGAGTTTCTTCGATGGCATGATGTCGAGCATCGCCGCGATCAGTTCGTCGGGAACCCATTTCTCGCGCAGGACGCAGTCTTCCGGCCAGCCTTGCGCATATTGCGGCCACAGGCCATGCACGACGAAGGCATAGGCACGGCCGGGTCCGCATTGCTGACGGTCATCCTGGCCGGCATTCGACCCGCAATAGGTCGGCGACCAGGACAAGGACAAGGTGTAGTAGTCGAATTGGCCTGGGACCGGACCACGCGCCTCGGCGGAAGAGGCTAGCGCGAAACCCGCAACGGCGAGGAGCCAGGCCAGGAGATTGCGGCGGACTGAATTGGCGCGGAGAAAAGTTTTGCTTCCGGACATGTCTGGGCGATTATCTGCCATGTCGGCACATTCTGATTCATCTGGCATTGTGAGAGCTTGCCGCGGATACAGACGACCTGTCCCTGGGCAAACGCCTGGCCGTTGGCCCGGCATGTGCAATTATGCGCGGCGGCCTGTTGGGCAAAGCCAGTCACCCCGGCGAGCGCCAGGGTGACTGTCAAGAGATAAGCGCGACCTACCCCATGTCCGCACTCTAGCACGGACAGGGCGCCCTCGGAAATCGTCCATTTACAGGAGTTGCAGTTCGACAGCCTGGGGTCCGCGGCCACGCTTGTCCGGCTGGACCTCGAAACTGATTCTCATGCCCTCGTTCAACTCAGGAATTCCCGATCGCTGAACGGCGGTGACATGCACGAACACGTCCTTGCCGCCGTCTTCCGGCGATACGAATCCATAGCCCTTGGCCTGATTGAAAAACTTGATGGTGCCATTCTGGCGCATGCGGGGATTGCTCCTTGTCCCGTTTCCTCAACTGCCCGTCACGGAATGTGAACCTCCGAGTACAGGGAAGGCACAGCTCGTCAAAACAGCGGGAAAGGCAGTAAGCGGATGCACGCCCCCGTGCACCGTATTCAGTCTTCACCGGGTTCGAATGCTTTGCCCGACCGGACCTGCATTTCTGCGATCCGGCGCGGGACTATGGCGCAAGGTCGGTTTCTCGGCAAGGCTCAATCGGCGACAACCAAACCGCGTCTTAGCGCTTGCCGGACCGGCGCCCCTGCCCTAACTTTCCGCTTCAACTTCGCGAGGCATCGATGCGGTCAATCATGGGGCTGGCGCTTGGGGCGGCCATTGTGGTCTTGGCGCCGGGACCGGAAACCGCGCGGGCGGCGCCAGCCTTCACCACGAAGTATGTCTATTACAAAGTCTCGGGCGACAGTGCGGCGGGCGTCTATGTGTCCATGCTCAAGCGCGGCCCGCATGTGAAGGGTGAGAAGGCCTATGCCGCCACTTCGGCCGAGTCTTCGCAGCGTGGCAAGCTCGAGTTGACGAAGAGCTGCCGCATCATCGACTATCAGTATTCGATCGATTTCACCATTCGCCTGCCGAAGCTCACCGATGCGGCTTCGCTCTCCGAGAGTGCGCGCAGCCGCTGGCAGCAGTTCTCGAGTTTCCTCAGGAAGCACGAAGAGACGCATCGCTCGATCTGGATGGGATGCGCCAACGAGATCGAGACGAAGATCCGCGCGTTGCGCGGCCGCACCTGCAACGAGGTCGACAGGAAGGCGCAAGCCATTCGCGACCAGGTCCAAAATGCCTGCAACCGCAAGCACACGGCCTTCGACGCGGCCGAGCAGAAGCGCCTCGCCAAGCATCCTTTCGTGAAGATGGTCCTGGCGCCGATCTACAAGCCGGCCAAGACCGTCAGGCTTGCCGCGAAGAAGCGCAAGAAGTCGACCGCGGCTCTGTTGAACTGACGATCAGCCGGCGCCGGCGATCTCGTCTTCCTCGAACATCTGCTGGGGATCGGACGGCAGCACCGTGACGCGCGTGCCGATCGGCGTCATGCGATAGAGCTCCACCACATCCTGGTTCAGCATGCGGATGCAGCCGGACGACATGGCCTTGCCGATCGATTTCGGCGCATTGGTGCCATGGATGCGGAACAGCGTGTCCTTGCCGCTTTGATAGAGATAGAGCGCCCTCGCGCCCAGCGGATTTTCCGGCCCGCCCGGCTGCCCATTCGCCCACTTCGCGGCATTGGGATCGCGCGCCACCATTTCCTTGGGCGGATTCCAGGTCGGCCACATCTGCTTGGCGCCCACTTCCGCCTCGCCCGACCAGGAGAACCCATCGCGCCCGACGCCGACGCCGTAACGGATCGCCTGCTGGCCGGGGAGTATCTTGAACAGATGTCTCGTCTTGGTGTCGACGACGATCGTGCCCGGCCATTCATGGCCCAGATATTCGACTGTCTGGCGGCGGAACTCTTCCGGGATCTTCTTCAGGTCGACCTCAGGAATGGGAAACGGATCGACCGTGCCGTCGGTCGTCGACATGTTGTCTTCCTGGGCAAGGCCCGGCTGCGCACCGAAAAACAGTCCAGCACCGGCGAATACCGATCTGCCCAAAAACGAACGTCGCGTAATCTGACTGGTCAAGATGAACCCTCCTTGGCGCGTAGTCGCTGCCTGCCCTAACGCACAGGGCTACCCAATGGTTCATCTAACCCGGCAGGACGGGCTGAATTGGGCTGTCCGGTGGCTTTATTGCGGCCGATTGAGCACCCGGCCGGCGACCGCGTCGAGCTTGCGCAGCAACGCCGGATCGCGCTTCTCCGGCGCTGTCATGATCGCATAGTCGAGCGCCTGGTCTGAGCCGACCCGGCAGGCGGGATGCTGGCGCGGGAAATCCCGCGCCAACCTGGTCACGAAGCGCCGCGCATTCTCGCTGTTGCCCTTGAGCACCTCGAGGATCGACATGATATCGACCTCGCCATGATGCGGATGCCATGAATCGTAGTCCGTCACCATCGCGACCGTGCAGTAAGGCAGTTCCGCCTCGCGGGCGAGTTTCGCCTCCGGCATATTGGTCATGCCGATGACGCTGCAGCCCCATGTCCGGTAGAGCTGCGATTCGGCGAGAGTCGAGAATTGCGGCCCTTCCATCACCAGATAGGTGCCGCCCCTGGCATAGGGGACATTTTCCGCCTTGAGGGCCGCCTCGGCGAGATCCTGGAGCGTCGGCGAGACCGGATAGGCGAGCGACACATGCGCCACGCAACCGGTGCCGAAGAAGCTCTTCTCGCGTGCGAAGGTACGGTCGATGAACTGGTCGATCAGCACGAACCGGCCGGGCTCGAGTTCCTCGCGGAACGAGCCGCAGGCCGACAGCGACACGACATCGGTGACCTGGGCGCGCTTCAGAATGTCGATATTGGCGCGGTAGTTGATGGTGGTGGGCGAGAAGCGGTGGCCGCGTCCATGACGCGGCAGGAATACGACCGGCAAGCCGTCGATCTCGCCGCGCCTCACCTCATCGGAAGGCTCCCCCCAGGGCGAGGCGATCGCTTCCCAGCGCGCGTTGTCCATTTCGATATCATAGACGCCCGATCCGCCGATGATGCCGAGAACCGATCTGGTCATGCGCTGTCCCTCATTTGACCGCAGGGGGAAGTTTTCCAGAGGCGCATATTCGCAACCCGCGCGGCGTTCACAAGCCAAAAAAAGAAATGGCCGGGAAATCCCGGCCATTGGTTGTCTACCCTCGAAGGGATTTCAGTGCTCGACCTTGGCCCACACCTTCTGCTTCACGAAATAGAGCAGCACGGCGAGGATCGCCAGATAGATGATGGTGGCGAAGCCCATGGACTTGCGCTCCTCCATCTTGGGCTCGGCCGCCCAGGCGAGGAAGGCCGAAACGTCGCGCGCCATGTCATCGGCCGTGTTGAGCGCCCCGTCGTCGAAGGTCACCTGGCCGTCGGCGAGCGGCGGCGCCATGCTGATCCAGTGGCCGTTGACGAAATAGGGATTGTAGTGCTTGCCTTCCGGCGCATCCTTGGCGGCTTCGGCCGGCGCCTGCTCATAGCCGGTCAGGACGGAATAGACATATTGCGGACCGCCGATGCCGTTGATGAGCTGATTGAACGTGCCGTGCCAGCCGGCCCGCGCCTTGGTGATGAGCGACAGGTCGGGCGGGAGCGCCCCGCCATTGGCGTTGCGCGCCGCCTGCTCATTGGCGAAGGGCGACGGGAAGCGGTCGGCCGGGACGCCCGGCCGGTCGAACATTTCGCCGTCCTCTCCCGGTCCGTCTTTCACCGTGAAGGTCGCGGCAAGCGCCTTGACCTGTTCTTCGGAGAAGCTCGGTCCGCCGCGATCGGACAAGTTGCGGAAGCTCATGAGCTGCATCGAATGGCAGGCCGAGCAGACTTCCTTATAGACCTTGTAGCCGCGCTGCAGCTGGCCGCGGTCGAAAGTGCCGAAGGGCCCCTCGAAGGAATAGGAGACATCCTTCGCGTCCTTCTGACCTTCGGCGGCAAGAGCCGGAACGGCGAGGAGAACGAGCGAGGCGGCGGCGAGTGTCTTGAAGAGTTTCATGTGTCTTTCTCCAATCACTCGGCGGGCGCGGCCTGGCCGCTCGGCAAGGCGGGTTTCTTCTTGGCGAGAACGTCATCTGAGATCGACGACGGCAGCGGCTTCGGCGTCTCGAGCAGGCCGAGCAGCGGCAGGATCACCAGGAAATGGAAGAAATAGTAGGCGGTCAGGAAGCGCGCAAAGTTGAGATAGGGCTGCTCCGGCGGCTTCGATCCGAGATAGCCGAGGCCGATGCAGGTCGCGACGAAAAACCAGAAGAACACCTTATAGAGCGGCCTGTAGGTTCCCGAGCGTACCTTCGACGTGTCGAGCCAGGGCAGCACGAACAGGATGGCGATCGATCCGAACATCGCCACCACGCCGCCGAGCTTGTCGGGGATGGCGCGCAGGATCGCGTAGAACGGCAG
>CAZICN010000264.1:0-5955 GCA_964537655.1 uncultured Aestuariivirga sp. | reverse complement strand
GTAGCTCAGTGGTAGAGCATCTGACTTTTAATCAGAGGGTCGATGGTTCGAACCCATCCGGGCTCACCAATGAAATCAAGCATTTAATAGATAGTCTCGCCCGCGGTTCACAGGATCGATTCGACTGGTCGGATCCGCTCATCCACCAGAATCTCCGAAGCTGTGACGCGCCCGGACTACCTTCGTTTGCGCACAAGCATAGACCGGCGTAGCCTTTATCGACGCAACGATGGTCGCCACCATGCGTGTGGTCATCCCGGCTTTCCTGGCCTTGTCGGTTTCCATCATCGGAACCGCGACAGGAGCGCCGCGCTGCACCTTCGGCGATGACCTGACGACGACGGCGCAAACCAGCGCGGCACTTCCCGCCTACAGCGACTTTCGCGGAATCAGCCTGGGGAGCACGCCGAAAGAGGTGCAACGGCGCGCGCGGGCTCTGGGATTTTCCGTTTATGTCACCCTCTTCGTCGGCGACGCCTCGGCGATCGCGGGTGTCGAGATCTACCGCGACTGGGAAACTCTCGGCCGCGCCGACTTCGACCGCAGTGGCAGGATGCTGCGCCTTTCCCTGAAGGATGGCTTCTTCTGCGATGCGCCTGTCTTCGTGCGCCGCTTTGCCGACAGCCTGTTCGAGCATTACGATGTCGAGCCGCTCAAGGTCGAAGACGATGTCTGTTTTCAAGATGTCACCTGCTTTAAGGGCGTCTCGAAACTCGGCGAGCAGTTTCTCATCCTGCGCATAGGCACGGCAGCCGAGCTTTATGTAAGACCGCAATGACGCCCCTGTTCGACCAATTTCTCCAAAACAATCCCAGTCAAGGCTTGTTTGCCTGCGTTTTCAAAGCAAAACCGTTTGTGATATGCAACTCCTGTCCGGGCAACCGGCTGGGAGGACGGCATGAAACTCTATGTGGCCCTGGCGGCCATGATTTTGGTCGCGGGCTGTGCGTCCAAATCCGAAAACATCCAGGCGACCTATATGTCACCGATGATGTACGATCCCTATAGCTGCGAGCAGCTGGCCCAGGAAGGGCAGCGGATTTCCGCCCGCGCCGCCGAGGTGGCGGGCGTGCAAGACAAGAACCGCAAGAACGACACGATCAAGACGACCGTCGGTGTCATTCTGTTCTGGCCGATCCTTTTCGCCAACGAAGGCGACGGCCAGACGGCGGCAGAGCTGGCGCAGCTCAAGGGCCAGAAGAAGGCCGTCGAGGAGGCTTCCATCAAGAAGAACTGCGGCATCCGGTTCCAGAAATCCTGATCCCACATCGCGAGAACTGCGCCAACCCGCAATGGCATAGGGTGGCGAGGCCGTTGGATCGGCTAATTTTCGGTAACGGCGATCGGATGATTTTTAGCGGCCGCCTGAAGCAGGTTTTAGTCCGTGGCTGTTAGATGGGAGGGATGGCAAACGATCCCTCCGTCGACCATCCCGACCTCTACCAGCGTCCGACGAGCAGCCTTGAAACCGGGCAAATCTCGCCTGTCGTGACGCAGACCCTCGCCGCCAGGCCAAGCGACAGTGCGGCCAATTCCCTCGATGGCGGACCCGACATGAGCGGCCCGCGATGGCGAATGGGTTGGGGCGGCATCGAATAGAAGCACCTCCGTCCCGCCGCCATGGCGACTCAGCCCTGCTCGTATAAGATCGCGCGGGGGCATCCTCATGGGAGACTGACGGATGACAACCGACCTTACCATGCTGGCCTGGGCGGCGGCATTCACCGCCATTCTGTGGGTTCCCTACATACTCGCCCGCATTCAAGCTTCGGGGCTCATGCCGACGCTGTCCTACATGGCCGACACGGCAGCGCTTCCCGCCTGGGCCGAAAAGGCCAAGAAGGCTCACTACAATGCGGTCGAGAACCTGGCGCCTTTCGCGGCCCTGGTTCTCGTCGCGCATGTGGCCGGTGCCGCGAGCGCAACGACGGCCATGGCGAGCGTCGTCTATTTCTGGGCCCGGGTCGCCCACTATGTCGGCTACATCAGCGGAATCCCCTATGTCCGCACACTGACCTTCGCGATCGGATGGGTTGCGACGCTGGCCATTTTCTATGAGATCGTGACATAGGCGAATGCTTCTCCATCACGTCACGAGATCGACGCCCTTGCTCTTGATCAATTTCTGAAGCGCGTCGATATCGGGCTTGGCGGGCGGGCGGGCAAGAGCGGTCCGCACCGCCTCGCGATCACCCTCTGCGATGACGGCGGTCATGAGTACCGTCTCGCCCGCCGGCAGTTCGGCGAAGAGCTGCGGCACCACGGTCCGCGACGCGATGAGATTGGTGTTGGGCGCCGCCCAGTGCACCCGCATCCGGCGCTCGACGCTCGATCCGATGTCGAGAATGGCGGAAAGATCACTCGGCGATTCGATCGCGGCGAGACCCGGCCGGGTGGTTGTGTTTCTGCCAGACAAACCATCCGCCCTGATGGCAAAACCGCCTTCGATCGTCATGATCGCGGCGGGGGCCGAGATCTTGTGGACGCGGATCTGGAACGGCCCCTCCCAGTAGCTCCAGCTCTCGACCGATATATCGGGATAGGGATTCCACTTGCTGTAGAGGGTCTCTTCGGCGAGTCGCGCCACCGCGCTCGCCAGCCGCACCCGGAAATATTTGCCGTCCTCGCTGAAGCCCAGGCCATTGTCGAGCACGGCCTGGTCGAAGCGGCGCAGATCGCTTTCGACGCTGAAGCCGTAGCGTGCCGAATAGGCGAATTTCGCATATTTCTCCGGACCGTACCGAACCTTCGCATCCTGGCCGGAGACCAGCGCGATCGCATCGCCCTTTGGGTTGGCGATGACCATCCCCGCCTGCCTCAGCGCCTGGGGCCTGGTCCGCGCCGGACTGGGCGCCTCTTCGCTCTGCCAGAAGGGATGCGCCGCCGGCACGGCCAAAGGCAGAAAGGCCTGCAGCGCCCAATAGGAGGATTGCGGCGAGTTGTAGCTCTCGGAGATCAGGAGATTGGGATAGCCATGGCCGATTTCGAGAATGCCGTCGGGGGCGGCGATCGGCTGTTGCGACCACCAGCGCAGATGACGAAGATAGAAGCCCTTGAGGACGCCCCAGGGCAGCCCCTCTTCATTGGCGAAGGCAAAGGCCCCGATATAGCCCGCCGCGGCGAAGCGATAGGTCATCGAGCGCCCGAAAGCGAGCACCGGTCCATCATCGGCGAACCAGCGGGTGATCTCCTGAGCCGACTGGCAGGCCCGCGCCCGGTATTTCGCGGCCATGTCGGGCGCGACACCGCGAAGCTCGGCCAGAATCAGCCCGAAGGCATGGAAAATGAAGGCAGCGTAGTGATCGATGGTGCCCTGGTTGCCGTCGCCATACCAGCCGTCACCTTTGTAGTTGCGCTCGACCACCTGGACCGCCGCCTCGTTTCCGGCGGCATCCGCGGGCGCACCGACCGCGGCGAGCCCCATATCGAGCATGAGCCGGAAGAACTTCCAGTTGCTCGCGTGATAGCTGCGCTGGCGGGCGGCGAGAAAATAGGCGATCGCCCGTTCCTTCTCCTCCACCTGCAAGGGCTGCCAGAGCTGGTCCGGCACGAGCCGCAGCGCTAGCCCGATCACCGCCAGTTCGACCAGGCGCTGATCGTGGTTCGCGACCTTGCCCCAGTATTCCGGATGGCGGGGATCGGTGCCATTGGCGAGCCCGCGCCGGATCGGCCGCCAGTCGATCCACTTGGCGCCACCGGCCTGGGCCGGCGCCAGCCCCCACAGCGGCCGGGCGAATCCTTCGAGATCGGCGGCGGCCTGATCGAAGCTTGCGGCGCCATGGCCGAACCTGATCCGAGCCCCGCCCGGCGATCTGTAGCGTTCGAGCGGCGCCACCAGCGCCTGCAGCGCCCGCTCCACATCCTCGCGATCCCGCAACGGATTGCCCCCGAACGGATTGGAAAACGCTGCCGGATAATCGAAGCGAGTCACGCCCCATCTTACCCGAACCTGTCCAGTGCAACAGAGCGCTTGGTTATTTTCATGAGCCTCTGCTATGGCTCGCGTCATGGAGCAGATCGGCCTTATCAATCTCGGACTTTTGTTTCTGGCCGTCCTCATCCTCATCGGCATTGCATCGAGCCTGATCGCCACCCGCTTCGGCGCGCCATTGCTGCTGGTCTTCCTCATCATCGGCATGCTGGCGGGAGAGGACGGGCCCGGCGGCATCGTCTTCAACGACTATCGGCTGACCTACATGATCGGCACGGTCGCGCTGGCGATCATCCTGTTTGACGGGGGCCTCAGGACCAGACTTGCCGTCTTTCGCGGCAGTCTCCTGCCGGCGAGCCTGCTCGCAACCGTCGGGGTCGTCATCACAGCGGCCCTGACCGGGGCCCTCGCCTGCCTGGTCCTCGGCCTCTCCTGGCTCGAAGGCCTCCTTCTCGGTGCCATCGTCAGCTCGACCGATGCCGCCGCAGTCTTCTTCCTGATGCGGGCGGGCGGCCTGCAGCTGCGTCGCCGCGTCGCCGCAGCACTCGAGATCGAATCCGGCACCAACGATCCCTTCGCCGTCTTCCTGACCATCGTACTGGTCGAGATCATCATGCTCGGCGCCCACGGATCGGGCATGGATGTCGTCATCCTGCTCCTGCGCCAGGTCGTGATCGGCACCGTCGCCGGCCTGCTGGGCGGCTATCTGCTCGTCCTCGGGCTCAACCGCATGGCGCTGCCGTCCGGGCTCCATCCGCTGTTCGCCATCACGGCAGCACTGGCCATCTATGCCGCAGCGGCCACCGTCGAGGGCTCGGGTTTCCTCGCCGTCTATCTGGCAGGTCTCGTTCTCGGCAACCGCCCCGCGCGCGCATTTCCGTCGATCCTCACCTTCCACGATGCGGCGACCTGGCTGTGCCAGATCCTTATGTTCCTCGTCCTCGGCCTTCTCGTCACGCCCTCGAAGCTCCTGGGCTATCTCCTGCCGGCGATCCTCGTCGCGGTGTTCCTGATCGTCATCGCCCGGCCTGTCGCCGTGTGGCTGTGCCTGCTGCCCTTCAAATTCACCGCCCGCGAGAAGGCCTTCATTTCCTGGGTGGGCTTACGCGGCGCGGTGTCGATCTTCCTTGCCGCCATCCCGACCTTGTCCGGCGTCGCCAATGCCGAGATCTATTTCAACGTGGCCTTCGTTACGGTGTTCATCTCGCTCCTGGTCCAGGGCTGGACGCTGACCGCGGTGGCCCGCGGGCTCGACGTCGCCCTCAACGAGACGGCGGCCGAGACGCAGCGCGTCGAGATCGATCTTCCCGGCCAGACCAATCTGGAAATGGTCGGCTTCCCGATCATCGAGGACAGCCCGATCCTGACCCGGACCGACCTGCCCTCCTGGATCCAGCCCATCATGGTGGCGCGTCAGGAGAAAGTTCTGACCTGGGCCGATGCGAAGGCGCTGACCCCCGGCGACTATGCCTATTTCCTGGTGCCGACCGAGCGGGCGCAGCGCCTCGACCGCCTCTTCGCCGCCTCCGACGCCATTCACTCGCACCACCCGGTCGCCGCCTTCAACTTCACCGGCGATATCGCGCTGGCCGAGCTGGCGCCCGCCTATGGCCTCGCGGTCCCCGAGGACCTGAAGGGCCTCACCATTACCGAGGCCTTCCGTCTGCGCTGCGAGGACCGGATCGGCATGGGCGACCGTATCCAGCTCGGCCCCGCCTCGTTGACGGTGTCGGAGCTCGACGGCGAGGATGTGAAGCAGGCTTCTCTCGAGATCGATGAGGTCGAGCTGCCCGTGGCCTCGCAAGCGGGCCGCCTCGGCGAGTTCAGTGTCTATGCGAAGCTTCAGGAGTTCGTGGCGCGACTGGCAGAAAGGCTCAATCCGGCCGCCAAAAACGACTAGAGCCTTTCCCGTTTTGATCGAATCATTCCGTTTCGATCAAAACGGGTAAAAAGGCTCGTAAACATATACCTTGGAGCGCTTCCTTATCGCCAAAGTCGAGCAACCCCGGATCGGGTCCGGGGCA
>CAZICN010000263.1:0-5963 GCA_964537655.1 uncultured Aestuariivirga sp. | reverse complement strand
AAAAGTGTAACCCATGTGTCCGGTACGAAATGTCACCTATGTCTCAGGCCGCTCAGATGTCCAGCCCGGCCTTACGAACTGAGCGGAACTCCCTCGTCAATGCATCGCTGACGTATCACGGATGGCGGTTGCCTGCCGCCCACACCAATGAGCAGTGCGTTCCTCGTCTTCGGGACATACATCGCGACAAAGGGCTGGTACCCGGCATTGCCCCCGCTGCCTTGCGGATCGACCCATCCGCATATGATGTAGCTGAGCGACGTAAACCTGCTGACCCTGGCCGTCATGTCGCCGAAAGCCGCCGAATGGGGGCTCGCCAGACCTCGCTGGACTCCCTGTTCGATGTCCGTCCGCTGTTCAGGCGTAAGCTCGACGGATGGGGCTGAGCCTGCCGCCGCCTGTGCATCGCCCGACGCCATTGCCGTCGGCGGGACGTCCTCGAGATCCGGCATCGACGCGCTACTGCAAGCCCCAAGTAGGAGTGTCAGGACGGACACCCCTATCCACCTCACGCGCGCTCCCGACAGCCCTTGCATCAAGCCGTCTCCCTCTCGCAGGCTTTCGAAGCTTCCGCTTACCATACGTCAAGCAGATTGGCTACTCCATGTTGCCACGCCGTTTTCCGACGACCTTACTTACGGCTGGCGCGCACCGAGTTCCTCGACGAGAACGCGGATGTTCTCCGAATAGTCGATGGGCACGGCGATGAGATGGACGCCCCCGCGTTTGAACGCGGCCTCGACCGTCGGGATGAAATCGTCGAGCGCCTCGACCTGCGAGCCCCTGGCGCCATAGGCCTCGGCATATCTCGCAAAATCCGGATTGCCGAAGGAAAGCCCCCAGTCGGCGAATCTGTCGACCTCCTGCTTCCAGCGGATCATGCCATAGGCATTGTCGACCAGGACGAGCACGACTAGGTTGAGCTTGAGCCGGACGGCCGTCTCCATCTCCTGGCTGTTCATCATGAAGCCGCCATCGCCGCACACCGCCATGATGCGGCGACGCGGATAGAGCATTGCCGCCATCATCGCCGAAGGCAGGCCCGCCCCCATCGTCGCCAACGCATTGTCGAGCAGTAGCGTATTGGCGACATGAGTGCGGTAGTTGCGCGCGAACCATATCTTGTACATGCCATTGTCGAGCGCCACGATCCCGTCTTCCGGAATGATCTTGCGAACGTCATGCACCAGGCGCTGCGGCGTCATCGGCCAACGATCCTCGCGAGCCCGGTCGGTAATGTGCCTGAGGATCGCCTCGCGCAGCGGCAGCAAGGCTTGCGCCTGCGGGAGCTTTCCCGCGACGCGATCGGCCAGCAGATCGAGGCTCGGCCCCATGTCGCCGACGACTTCGGCATTGGGGAAATAGACCTGCTCGACGGTCGCCGGCATGTAACCCACATGGATGACCTGGGGGCCTTTTGGCCCCATGATGAAAGGCGGCTTCTCCACCGTGTCGTGGCCGATGGCGATGATGAGGTCCGCTTTGTCGATGGCATCATGCACATAGTCGCGTTCGGAAAGGGCCGCGGTGCCCATGTAGAGATTGGACCCGCCCGGCACCGTGCCCTTGCCCATCTGCGTGGTGAAGAAGGGGATGCCGGTGCGCCGCACGAAGCCTGCAATCCCCTCGGTGGCGCGCGGGCGGCTGGCGACCGCGCCCAGCATGATCAGCGGGCGCTCGGCCTTGAGAAGCATTTCGGCCGCGCGGTCGAGCGCTGCCCGCGGCGCCACTGGAATCTCGATCGGATGGATCGGCACCAGGGGCACCGGCGTCACGCCGGTGGCGGCGACATCTTCAGGCAGCTCGAGATGGACCGGACCCGGACGCTCCTCCATGGCGGTGCGGAACGCTTCGCGCACCAGGGTCGGGATGCTCATCGCACTGACGATCTGGCGCGTCATCTTGGTCAGGGGTTTCATCGAGGCCACCACATCGACGATCTGGAACCGCGCCTGTCGGCTGCTCATGATCGCCTTCTGGCCGGTGATCATCACCATCGGCATGGCGCCGAGATGCGCGTAGGCGGCACCCGTCGAAAAATTAAGGGCGCCGGGCCCGAGCGTCGCGATGCAGACGCCGGGCCTTCCTGTCAGGCGTCCGTGGGTCGCCGCCATGAAGGCCGCCGCCTGCTCGTGCCGTGTCAGCACCAGTTCGATGCGCGACTTGCGCAAGGATTCGACGACGTCGAGATTTTCTTCTCCCGGAACGCCGAAGATCCGGTCGACGCCCTCATGCTCGAGTGCCGCGATCAGCAGATCCGAACCCTTCATGATCATGGATCAAGTCCCCCCGCTTTGACCTCTACCTCTACCTCGATCTCGGTGCATTGGCCGCCATTGGTCGGGTGGAAATCGACGGAGCAGGCCGTCACCACCAGCAGCAGATCCCGCTCGGCGCGCAGCGTCACGGAGCCGCCCGGCGGATTGATCGAAGCCAGCACATCGACACGACCATCGGGCTGCGGCGGTGAATTCTGGAACAGGTCGACCGGATCAGGGACGACCGGAACTGAAACCATCTCGCGCTTCAGCGCGGCCAGCAGATTGTCCCGGCAATTGGGATGGTTCGGCAGTCCGGCATGGTCATAGAGCGCCCGGTCACAGGCCGGGTACAGCATGTCATGCGGGCCGGGCGAAGCGTCTTCGACCAGCGTCAGCATCGGTTCGGCCATCATGCTGTAGAAGCTTTGTCCGGCGAGCGGAAACAATCTCTCGGTAATGTTGCGGGTCTGCGAGGTACTGAGCCAGTCGAGATCACCTTCCGTCGCGAAGGCCCACAGATCGGCGACCTGCTGGCCCTTCGGGTCGACGATGCGAATGAGATCGCCCCGGGACACACGGAACGACTGTCCGCTTTGCGGTGCGATGACGGTGCGGCGAGTGTTCGGCATGGATACTCTGCGGATGAGGATATGATGCGCCGGCTTCTTGCAGGAATAAGACCGCAAACGCAATGATCGTGGCCCAGGCTTCTTCCTTCTTGTCCTTTATGGAACTTTTCCTGTCATGATGCGTTGTCAATCGCATCGACAGCAACCTCAATGCGAGGGCATACAATTGGCAAAAGCAAGAAAAACGCGCCGGACGCGCACCAGCCGCTATCGCACGCCCGCCTCGGCCCGCATCTTCGACGATGCGCTGTCTCTGGCCTCGACACTCGCCGACAGCCGCAAGCGCGCCGGCGCTGAACGGATCGTCGAGCTGGCTTCAGCGACGCGCGACTTCGGCGCGACGCTCGAGGACTTTCCGCAGCTGCGCCATTACAGCGACACGGCGGCCGACAATCTCGACGATCTCGCCCACTATGTCGCCGCAACCGACATTCCCGACATGCTCGATGATTTCGCCGGCTTCGCCAAACGCCAGCCCGTCGCCACTCTGACATTGGGCATCGCGGCCGGCCTCGCCTTCACGCAGCTGATGCATGGCTGGCCCGTGCCGACGAAGCCACGTGGTAAGTCCGCCAATGGTCGCGGCAAGCGGCGCGGACGGCAGCGCAAAGCCCTGCACTAGTGTGGTGGTTCAGAAATTCCCTCCGGTATTGCGGTCAGGATTTGAGGGAATTTCTGAACCAAAACCACACTGGAATCTTGGATTTTCTAGTGTCCTTTCGAATCCGAAGTTCGCTCGGAAGGCGCGGTGATACGGTGCGAACTTCGGATTCGGGACACTAGGTGGCGCACCATGGTGAAGCCTGACGGCAAGCCCACCGAAGAGACACTGAGCGGCATGGTCGACCAGCTCAAGCGCGACGCCTTGTCCTGGGCCACGGCGGAGCAGGCGCTGCTGAGCGCGCGCGTGAAGTCGGGGATGAAGCGGCTGGAACTGGCCGCGATCCTGATGATTGCGGTGCTCATGCTCGCCATTGCCGGTTCCGTCACGCTCGCCAATGTCCTGGTCCTGAGTCTGTCGGGGTCACTCGGGCCAACAATGGCAGGCCTCGTCGTGTCGATTGCCCTGCTCCTCGCAGGGCTGGCGCTCATCTTCTGGATCAGATCGCTTCTGCGCCCGGGCGAGTTCAAGGGTCGCGCGCAAAGCGCGGCGAAAGTCATCTGGAGCGCCCTCAATGAATCGAATTGAGCCCCTGGAAGCCGAGGCCGATCGCCGCCGTGCGAATTTTGCCGCGAACCTGCGCAAGCTGAAACTCAAGCTGACGCCGCTGGGCCTTGCGGATGAGGCGCTCAGAAAGCTCGACCCGCATGGTCGAATGGTGGCGGCCGCCGGCCGGACGCTGCGGCGCAATCCGCTGCCCGCCATCCCCGTGATCCTGGGTCTGGGCTGGCTCGCTCTCAACAGCCGCAAGCCCGATCGGTCAACCCGCATGCGGCGCAAGCCAAGGCCGCTGATCGCAACGCAAAAGAAGGAAGTCAGAGATGAAAACGACTAGGAAGCGCAAACCGGCCAAGGCCACCCGCAAGACGGCCAGGACCACTGCCGCGCGATTCATGCAGGACAATGCCGGGCAGGCGTTACGCCGCGGCCGGAAAAGCCTGGGCCGCGTCTATGACTGGGCCCATGAGGCGGGCGCAGGCGCGCATCTTGGCGCGCTCCGCATGCCGCGCCGCAGCGACATCACGCATCTCACGGAAGCCAATCCCCTCCTGCTCGGCGCGGTGGGCCTCGGTCTCGGCGTCGCCATCGGTTCCTTGTTCCCGCACGCCATGCGCCGCACGAGCACGGCCCGCAACCCGCGCTCCGGCAATGGCACGGCGGCGGCGCCAGTGAAGGTGGCACGGCGCCGGAAAGCCGCGGTCAGTTCTACTTCAGCCGGCTGAGGGCTTCCCCGAGCTTGACGCGCTGGGCGGCCAGCGCCGCCTTGCGTTCTCGCGTCTCCTCGAGCACCTCTTCCGGCGCCTTGGCGACGAAGCCTGGATTGCCGAGACGTCCCTCGATCACGGCAATGTCCTTGCCGACCTTTTCGAGTTCCTTGGCCAGCCGGGTGCGCTCGGCGGCGAAGTCGATGACGCCCTCGAGCGGCAGCGCCAGCACCGCCTCGCCCAGCACCACTTGCGCCGACGAAGCCGGGACCTTGTCCTCAAAATTGATCGCCTTGAGGCGCGCGAGCCGCATGATCTCCTGCTCCCAGGTGGCGGCGCGCCGGCGCGATTCCGTGTTGGCGCCGACGATCACACAGTCGATCCTGGCGCCGGCGGGCACGTTCATCTCGGCGCGCACCGAACGCACCTGCGAGATGAAATCGATGACCCATCCCATCTCGGCATCGATCTTCTGATCACCGAGTCCCTTGTAGCTCGGCCAATCGGCATTGATCAGCATGCCGGGCGCCTGCGTCTTCTGCCACAGCTCCTCGGTGACGAACGGCATGAAAGGGTGCAGCAGCAGCAGGATCTGGTCGAGGACCCACTGGGCGCAATGCTGCGTCTCGGCCTTGGCAGCCGCGTCGGTCCCCGACAGGATCGGCTTGATCAGTTCGACATACCAGTCGCAGAACACGTTCCACACGAAGCCGTAGAGGCTCCCCGCCGCATCATTGTAGCGGTGCTCCTCGATGGCCTTGGTGACGGCATCGCGCGTGCGCGCGACCTCGCCCGAGATCCAGCGATTGAGGGTGACGCGCGCCGCGATCGGGTCGAAATCGGGATCGCGAGTGGCGCCGTTGATCTCGCAGAAGCGCGCCGCATTCCACAATTTGGTGCCGAAATTGCGATAGCCCTCGACCCGCTGGGTCGAGAGCTTGATGTCACGGCCCTGGGCCGCCATCGCCGCCAGCGTGAACCGCAACGCATCGGCGCCGAACTGGTCGATGAGATCCAGCGGGTCGATGACATTGCCCTTCGACTTCGACATCTTCTGGCCCTTCTCGTCGCGGACCAGCGCATGGATATAGACGGTGTGGAAAGGCTTCTCCTTCATGAAGTGGAGGCCCATCATCATCATGCGGGCGACCCAGAAGAAGATGATGTCGAAGCCGGTCACCAGCACGTCGGTCGGATAATGCCGCTT
>CAZICN010000262.1:3974-5977 GCA_964537655.1 uncultured Aestuariivirga sp. | reverse complement strand
ACCGACCAGGCGCGGCTCCTGATCGACTGCGGCATGTTCCAGGGCTCGAAGACCGAGAAAGAGCTGAACTACCGCGCCTTCCCCTTCGACACGCGCAAGATCGACGCCATGCTGCTCACCCACGCGCATATCGATCATGCCGGCCTCGTGCCGAAGCTGGTCAAGGCGGGCTTCGCCAACAAGATCTATGCGACGCATGCGACCTGCGACCTGTGCGCGGTGATGCTGCCGGATTCGGGCTTCATCCAGGAGACCGAGGTCAGGCAGCTCAATGAGCGCAACCGCAAGCGCGGCCTTCCCGAGGTCGAGCCGATCTACACCGCCGAGGACGCCCGCAACGCGCTCGGGCATTTCGAGGGCATCGCCTACTAGATGTGGATCACGCCCGTTCCCGGCATCCGGGCCCGCTACTGGAATGCCGGCCATCTGCTGGGCTCGGCCTCGATCGAGGTCGAGGTGGAGCGCCAGGGCCAGAAGCCGTTGCGCATCCTGTTCTCCGGCGACATCGGTCCCGACCACAAGCTGTTCGAGCCCGATCCCGAGGCGCCGGCCGATTTCGACTATGTCGTCTGCGAATCGACCTATGGCGGCAAGGACCGTTTCGAACGCTCCGAGGACAAGCGCCGCGAGATCCTGGGCGGCGAACTGCGCGCCGCGGCGAGCCGCCAGGGCGCGGTCCTCATCCCGTCCTTCGCCGTCGAACGCACCCAGGAAGTGCTCGTCGACCTGATCGCGCTGATGGACAAGGGCGTCATCCCGCATGCGCCCATCTTCATCGATTCACCCTTGGCGCTGAAGGCGACCGAGATCTTCTCGCATCACGCCAAGTCGCTGCGCAACGGCGACGCCTTGGTCAGGGCGCTCGAGTCGCCCTATGTGAAGACGACCGAGAGCGTCGAGGAGAGCAAGGCGATCGCCCGTTTCTCGGGCTTCCACATCATCGTCGCGGCGAGCGGCATGTGCGAGGCCGGCCGCATCCGCCATCATCTCAAGAACAACCTGTTCAAGCCCAACGCCACGGTGCTGCTGGTCGGCTTCCAGGCGGCGGGCACGCTCGGCCGCCTGCTCGAGGATGGCGCCCAGTCGGTCAAGATCCATGGCGAGGAGATCAAGGTGCGCGCCGCGATCCGCCGCTTCGAGGACTATTCCGGCCATGCCGACGGACCGGAACTGCTGCAATGGCTGCGCGAGCGCCAGCCGGTCGCCCGCATGGTCTTCCTCACTCATGGTGAAGAGCAGGGCCAGATCGCCATGGTCGACAACATGGTGGCGGGCAGCATCATGGCCGCCGAGAAGATCGAGCGTCCGAGCCTCGATGACATCTATGACCTCTCGGGCGATGCGCCGGTGCGCCGCGCCGCCGAGGTCGCGCCGCGCATCAGCCCGGACAAGATGGCGCGCCGCGACTGGCACAACGACCTGACCGAGCTGATGCTCGAGATCAATACGGAGGTCGGCAAGGCCGCTGATGAGAAGGCCCGCGCCGTCATCATCCGCAAGCTGAAGCGCGCGCTCGCGGACGGCAACGGCAACATGCCGCCGCCCGCCAAGCGTCCGCGCGGCGGCGATGAGGGCCGCAGCGGCGCCAGAGGCTTCGACGAGGGCTGACGTCCCTCAAAAACAGGGATTTACAGGGAATAACAGGGAATTTTCGCGAAAAAAGTCACCGTCACAGAAAAAACCCAGGCAAATCAGCATGTTGAGTTTTCTCGACAGTGCGGAACAGGGAATTAACAGGACGTTCGATCACTGGCCATCTCCTATCGCGCGAGGCTCATCCACCGCGCCGATATCCCAAATCCCACGACCGCGTCCGCGATTGCAAGCTCAGGCGATGTCGACCCAGGCGCGCTCGCGCGCCGAGCGCGCCATGCCATGGATGACGCGTTCGATCTTGAGGCCTTCGGCGAAATTGACGAAGCATTCGGCGCCGCTCGAGATGCAGTCGAGAAGGTGTTTCGCCTCGATGACCTTGAGCTCGTTGAAGCCGAGCTGATGGCCGG
>CAZICN010000262.1:1894-3964 GCA_964537655.1 uncultured Aestuariivirga sp. | reverse complement strand
GTAAGGTGAATGCGCAGGCCCGGTGAGGATGGTGCGGAAGCCGCGCGTCGCCTCCGGCCCCTCGTTCACATAGAGCTGCAGCTCGTTGAGCCGCTCCTGATCGAAGGTGAGCATGCCCTTGCGCCCGTGGATCTCGAAACGGATCAGGTTCTTGCGGCCCCAGGCGGCGCGGCTCGAGGTGAGCGTGCCGGAGATGCCGTTCCGGAAGCGCACGATGGCATGCGCGATGTCCTCGTTCTCGACCTCGCGCATCTCGTTCGTGCCCGGCACCGGCCGCTGCCTGACCACGGTTTCCATGTCGGCCGCGACCGAGGCGATGTCGCCGACGAGCAGATGCGCGAAGCTCACCAGATGGCAGGTGATGTCGCCGAGCGTGCCCAGGCCCCACAGGTCGATGCGCGCCCGCTTGCTCCACGGCACTTCGGGCGAGGCGAGATAGTCCTCATCCACCTGGCCGCGGAAGTGCACGACATCGCCGATCACGCCGGCGGCGACAAGTTCCCTCGCATGCAGGACCGCCGGGTTCTTGATGTAATTATAGCCGAGCAGCGTGCGGCCCCTGGCCTTCGCCGCCGCCGCCGCCATGGCTTCCGCCTCGGCGAGCGTCAGCGCCATCGGCTTCTCGCACCAGACATGCTTGCCGGCTTCGAGAAAGGCGACCGCCATCTCGCGGTGCACATTGTTGGGGGCGGTGATCGAGACGATGTCGATGCGATCGTCCTCGATGAGCTTGCGCCAGTCGGTCTCAGGCCGCGCGAAGCCATAGTCGCGCGAGCGCTTCAACGTGAGATCCGGATCGATATCGCACAGGGTTTCGAGCCTGATGTCCGGCACATCGCCGAAAACGGCGCGCACATGGCTCCAGGCCATGGCGTGGCACTTGCCCATGAAACCGGTTCCGATCAGCGCGATTCCCAGAGACGTCATGAAGGTCCTCATCCAAGCCAGCCCAAAACACCCACCCTCACCCTGAGGTGCGAGCGAAGCGAGCCTCGAAGGGTGTGCTTCGGTGCTCTCGCACTTTCCTGAGGGATGCTTCGAGGGCCGCTTCGCGGCCACCTCAGCATGAGGGGTGTTGGGAGATCGCTCTTTCTAGATCATCCTGCCCCAAAACAACAGGTCCCGACTTTCGCCGGGACCTGCCTTTACTTCAAGATCAAACCGATCCTACTTGTACTGATCGGCATTGTCCTTGGTGACGAGCACCGTGCCGGTGTCGATCACCGCATCGATCTTCTCGCCCTTCTGCAGCTTCACGAGATTCTCGACCGCGAAGGCGCCCATGTTCTTCGGCGCCTGCGCCACCGAGGCGGTCATCTCGCCGGCGAGGATCGAGGCCGCGGCATCCGGATTGGCGTCGAAGCCGACCACCATGATGTCCTTGAGCTTGTCGGCCGATTTGAGCGCTTCCACCGCGCCCAGCGCCATGTTGTCGTTGGACGCGAACACCGCCTTGATATTGGGATTGCCGGTCAGGATGTTCTCCATGACCGACTGGCCCTTGGCGCGGTCCCAGTCCGCCGGCTGCTCGGCGACGACCTTGAGGCCGCAGCCTTCGAGGCCGGCCTTGGCGCCGGTGGCGCGCGCCTGGCCGGTCGACTGGGTGATGATGCCCTGCAGGATCGCCACGTCCGATCCCTTCTCGATCTTCGAGCAGATGAAATCGGCGGCGAGCTTGGCGCCGTTCTCGTTGTTGGTGCCGATAAAGGTCACGCCTTCATTGGTGCCCTTGGTGTCGACGAAGACGACCGGCACGTTCTTGGCCTTGGCGGCATCGACGACGGGGGCCAGCGCATTGGGATCGGTCGGCGCCAGAGCGAGACCGGATATGCCCTTGGCCAGCATATCCTCGAGCTGGCCGATCTGCGCCTGGACGTCGGATTCGGCCGGCGGCGACATGACGACGACCTCGACGCCGAGCTCCTTGCCCTTTTCCTCGGCCCCCGCCTGCACGGCGGCCCAGAACGGGTTGCCCGCACCCGGGCCCTTCATGTCGAGAATGATCGGTTCGGCAAAGGCGGCCGACCCGGCAAGGCTGAGCGCCGTTATGGCGGCGCTCGCGATCAGAAA
>CAZICN010000262.1:0-1884 GCA_964537655.1 uncultured Aestuariivirga sp. | reverse complement strand
ACGTCTCCGAAACACAGCTCGTCCGGCACGGAGACAAAACCGGATGCAAAGACCATTTCACTTGCGCGTCGCGGCGCGCCGCCGCAGCACGTCGATATAGACGGCAATGATGATGATGAGGCCGATCAGGATCTGCTGCCAGAACGGGCTGATATTGTTGAGATTGAGCCCGTTGCGCAGGAGCCCCATGATGAGGACGCCGGCGAGCACGCCGAGCACCGTGCCGCGCCCGCCGAAGAAGCTGGCACCACCGATGATCACCGCGGCGATCGCATCGAGTTCGGCGCCGACACCGGCCAGCGGAAAGCCCGAATCGGTGCGCCCGGCGAGCAGGAGCGCGGCAAGCCCGGCGAAGAAGCCGCAGATCGCATAGACATAGACCAGCACGCGGTCGACATTGATGCCCGAGACGCGCGCCGCCTGCGGATTGCCGCCGATCGCGTAGATGTGCCGGCCCATATTGGTGCGGTTGAGGAAGAACCACAGGCCGATGGCGCACAGGATGACCAGGAAGAAGCTGACCGGAATGCCGGCCGGCGGATCGAACAGGCCGAAAGAGTAGTATTGCTGGCCGGGATAGCGAACTTCCGGCTGCAGCCCCGAGATCGGCGCCTGGCTGATGAGGCTGGTGAGGCCGCGCGCGATATTGAGCGTGCCCAGCGTCATTATGAAGGGATGCGGCAGTTTCAGCATCGTATAGCCGAGCCCGTTGACGAGGCCCGAGGCGATGCCGACCAGGGGCCCGATCAGCAGAACGATCGGCCAGGGCATTCCCGCCTTGTCGGCGACGGCGAGGCAGATCATCGACAGAGCGAGGACCGAGCCGACCGAGAGGTCGATGCCGGCGGTGATGATCACCACGAACATGCCGAGCGCCAGCATGGCGGCGAAGGCATTCTGCTTGAGGATGTTGGAAAGATTGGCCGCCGACAGGAAGGTGGCGGGCTGCGTCGCATAGAGCACCGCCATCATGACGATGACGACGAGGATGATGCCGTAGCTTTCGAGGAACCTGGACAGAGCGGGATTGTTGCTGATCATCAATGCACCCGGTCATGCGCGAGCTGCGCGGTGTGGCCCTTGGTTCCCATGATCCAGCCGATGACCTCGTTGCGGTTGGTCTTGTCGAGCGGCGAATCGGCGAAATTGGTGCCCTGGAACAGCGCCATGACGCGGTCGCAGGCATAGAAGATGTCGTCCATGCGGTGCGAGATCACGATCACCGCGACGCCATGTTCCTTCAGCGTCTTGATGAGGTCGAGCACCTTGCCGACCTCCTTGATGGCGAGCGCCGCCGTCGGCTCGTCCATGATGACGACCTTGGCGTCGAACGCGGTGGCGCGCGCGATGGCGACCGCCTGGCGCTGGCCGCCGGAGAGCTCCTCGACCGGCTGGTCGACGCTCTTCACATGGATCTTGAGCTTGTCGAGATGGGCCTGCGCCATCTCGCGCGACTTCGCCTTGTCGATCACGGTGAGTCCGCCGATCCGGGTGCCGGGCTCGCGGCCGAGATAGATGTTCTCATAGATCGGCAGGTTCCCGGCGAGGGCGAAATCCTGATAGACCATCTCGATGCCGGCATTGCGGGCGATGCGCGGGCTGGAAAAATGGACGGGCTGGCCGGCGAAGACGAGTTGGCCTTCGCTCGGCTGGTAGAGCCCGGACAGGATCTTCATCAGCGTCGACTTGCCGGCGCCATTGTCGCCGACGACGCCCAGGGCTTCGCCCGAATTCACGTGGAAGTTCACATTGCGCAGGGCGGTGATCGCCCCGAAATATTTCGTGACGCCCTTGGCTTCCAAAAGCGGGACTTCTGCGGTGGTCACCTGTCTATCCCTCCCATTTCCCGACACCGGCGATGCCGGCTCCAAAATAGAATCTTCT
>CAZICN010000261.1:0-5979 GCA_964537655.1 uncultured Aestuariivirga sp. | reverse complement strand
CAATGGTGGTCGAATGTCGGCGAGATCGTGCGCGAGCTGATCGAGGCCGGCGGCATCAGGGCTTCCGAGATCGAGGCGGTCGGCGTCACCGGCATGCTGCCGGCGGTCGTGCTGCTCGACGACCAAGGTGAGCTGCTCAGACCCAGCATCCAGCAGAGCGATGCCCGCTGTGCGGCCGAAGTGGTCGATCTGCGCCGCGAGGTGGATGAGCTCGAATTCACCAACAAGACCGGCAATGGCGTCAACCAGCAGCTCGTGATCGCCAAGCTCCTGTGGATCAGGAAGCACGAGCCAGAGATATTCGCGCAAATAGCGACGGTGTTCGGGTCTTATGACTATATCAACTGGCGCCTCACCGGCGAGCGTGCGGTCGAGCAGAACTGGGCGCTCGAAGGCGGCTTCGTCAATCTGGCGACGAACGAGATCGATGACGAGCTGGTGAAGCTGGCGGGCATTCCGCGCCAGGCCTTGCCGCGCAAGACGATTTCGCACGAGCTTCTGGGCCGCGTCACCGAAGCGGCGGCGAGGGACACGGGTCTTCCCAGGGGCATCCCGGTCATCGCCGGGGCGGCCGATCACATCGCCTCGGCGCTTGCCGCCGGCATCGCGCGGCCGGGCGATGTGCTGCTGAAATTCGGCGGCTCGGTCGACGTGCTGATCGCCACCGACCGCGTGGCGCCCGACCCTCGCATGTATCTCGACTATCATCTGGTGCCCGGCCTCTATGTGCCCAATGGCTGCATGGCGACCGGTGGCTCCGGTCTCAACTGGTTTGTTTCGAGCTTCGCCGAAGGCGAGCGGGCGAAAGCCGACGCGGCCGGACTCACCTTGCATCAATGGCTCGACCGGCTGGCCGAGGCGATACCGGCGGGCGCCCAGGGGGTTCGCATCCTGCCCTACTTCCTCGGCGAGAAGACGCCGGTCCATGACGCCGATGTCAGGGGCGCGATCCTGGGCCTGAGCCTCGCTCACGGACCCGCTCATCTGTGGCGCGCCTTGCTCGAAGCCTATGCCTATGGCATCGCCCACCACATCGAGGTGCTGAACGACATGGGCCATCGCACCGAGCATTATTTCGCCTCCGACGGCGGCTCGAAGAGCACGGTGTGGATGCAGATCGTCGCCGATGTGCTGCAGAAGCCGGTGCAGAGGCTCGCCGGCCATCCGGGCTCCTGCCTCGGCGCCGCCTGGACGGCGGCCATGGGCCTGGGCCTCGCCCATGACTGGTCGGCGATCGGGCGCTTCGTCAGCCTCGCCGACCGGCTGGAGCCCAACCCGTCGCATGCCAAGACCTACGCCGAGGGCTATGCCGCATTCCGTCGGCTTTATCCGCCCATCGCCGCACTTGAACTGAAGGAGACCTCATGACCATTCGCGCCGTGGCCTGGGATGTCGACGGAACGCTGGTCGACAGCGAGCCCTTGCATCACGACGCCCTCATCGCCGCCTGCGGCAAATGGGGTGTCGACATATCGGACATTCCGGACGACGCCTTTCGCGGCGTGCACATGAACGACGTATGGCGCGCCATCGCCCCGCGCATGCCGGCGGGCGCCAGCGAGCGCGACTGGATCGGCGCCAACGACGACTATTATGTGAAGCACCGCAAGATGCTGAAGCCGATGCCCGGGGCGATCGAGACCGTCACCGCGCTCGCCGAGGCGGGCATCGTCCAGATCTGCGTTTCGAATGCCGACCGCATGATCCTCGATGCGAATATCGATGCGTTGGGCCTCGCCGCCTTCATGAAGTTCACCTTGAGCCTTGACGATGTGACGAAAGGCAAGCCGCATCCCGAACCCTATGCCATGGGTTGCGCCCGGCTGGGGCTGGCGCCGCACCAGGTCGCCGCCATCGAGGACAGTGCGACCGGCAGGCGTTCGGCGCGCTCCGCCGGCCTCCTCGTCGTCGCCTACAACCATCTCGATGAAACGATCGGCGACGCCGATCATGTGACCAGGGACCTGGCCGAGTTGCCCGCCTTGATCAGGGCGCACCGGCCTGCGACCATGGCAACCGCGAGACTGGCAACGGGCGGAGCCTGACATGGTGTACAAGATCGATGCGGAACGCGACCGGCAATATATCGAGGAATTCCGGACGATGCCGATCGGCGCCCACAGCCCGGGCCTGCAGCGCGTGCTCAACATCATCCGCAACGATCCGTCCGGCTATCAGATCGTCCTGATCTGCCGCAAGCCCTTCGCCGAATGGGTGCTGGGCACCATGCCGCCCAACCGTCTCGACGGGCCGATCGCCATCGAGGACAGCCCGGTCTTTACCAGTCGCGAGGAGGCGGAATGGGAAGTGTTCCGCCGCCGCTGGCGCAAATACACCGGCGAGGACATCAACACGCCGTTTCGCGACTGATACCAGAAGACAAAGCCAGGGAACGCGAGAGACAGCATGCTCAAGATCGTCGGATATCCGGACCGCTACAGTGTCGCCGCCGGAGAGAAGATCGCCTTCAAGATCTCGCTCGAGGAAGGCAGCCATTTCGACGCGCGCCTGGTCAGGGTCGTCCATGGCGACTGCAACCCGCAAGGGCCGGGGCTGAAATTCCGTCATGTGAGATCCGACGCCGATGGCCGCCACAAGGGCAAGCCGCAGCGCATCGATGCCGGCTCCTATATGACGGTCGAGGGATTCCCGGCTCTTGCCGCGGGCGCCTTCACCTTCATGGCCTTCATTTGGCCGACCCTGCCGAAACGGCCGGGACAGACGCTGCTCGCCCAATGGGATGCGCGCAAGGGCAGCGGATTCCGTATCGAGATGACCGAGGGCGGCGAGCTCGCGGTCACCCTGGCCGACGGATCGGGAAAGACCGCATCGCTCAAGAGCGGAAAGAGAATGCTGGAGCGGCAATGGTATGCCATTGCCGTGTCGGTCGATCCGGCAACCGGGACGGTGGCGCTCGACCAGCGCCCGGTCCAGCCTTATGCCGAAACCGACGATCGCGCTCAGGCGAGTGCGAAGCTCTTCACCGCACCTCGGGCGGTCGATGCCCCGCTGTTCATGGCCGGCTGTCCGGAGAGCGACGGAACGATCGGCCGGCATTTCGACGGCAAGATCGATGGGCCGCTGATCCTCGAGGGCGTCCATTCCGCCGACCGGTTCGATCTCTATCTGCGTCCCGTCATCGATCCCGCACTGTTGCAGCACATCATCGCCCGCTGGGATTTTTCGAAAGAGATCCGCACGACGCGCACCGTCGATGTCGGTCCCTCGCAGCATCACGGCAAGATCGTGCATCTGCCGGCACGCGGCATGAAAGGCTGGAACTGGACAGGCGAGGAGCACAGCTGGACGCGCAAGCCCGAGCACTACGGCGCCATCCATTTCCACAGCGATGACGTCTATGACGCGGGCTGGGAGACTTCGGTCGAACTCACCATCCCGCTGGACACGAAGAGCGGGCCCTATGCCCTGCATGTGAAATGCGGCGAAAGCGACCGCGAGGCGACGCGCGAGGAATATCTCGCCTTTTTCGTCCGCCCGCCCAGGGCGCGCAAGGACCGGCAGAACCGTCCCAAGGTTCTGGTCCTCGCCTCAACCGCATCCTATGTCGCCTATGCCAATCACGGCGAGCACATCACCGCCCGCGGCGCCGAGCGCCAGATGGGGCGCCTCCTGACATTCGGCCACACCGATCTCTATATGTATGATCATCCCGAGCTCGGCGGCTCGCTCTACGACGCCCATGCCGATGGTTCGGGTGTGTGTTATTCATCGAGGTTGAGGCCCAATCTCAATTTCTCGCCGCAATATCATTCCTGGCTCGGCGGTCACGGCTCCGGCCTCTATCAGTACAATGCCGACACCCATCTCTATGACTGGCTCGACCATCAGGGCGTCGATTACGACCTGATCACCGACGAGGATCTGCATTCGGACGGCTATGAGCTGCTGCGCGACTATCGCGTCGTGGTGACCGGCACCCATCCCGAATATCACTCGACGCCGATGTGGGATGCGATGAAGGCGTGGATCGATCGCGGCGGCCGGCTCATGTATATGGGCGGCAATGGCTGGTACTGGCGTATCGCCTTCCATGACGCGTTGCCGGGCGTCATCGAGGTGCGCCGCGCCGAGGACGGCATCCGCACCTGGGTGGCCGAGCCCGGCGAATATTATCATTCCTTCACCGGCGAATATGGCGGCCTGTGGCGGCGCATCGGCCGTGCGCCCAATGTCACTTGCGGCGTCGGTTTCATCGCCCAGGGTTTCGATACCTCATCCTATTATCGCAAGGGCCCCGATGCCGACAACCCGCGCGCCAGGTTCATCTTCAAGGACGTGCCGGAGGAGATCATCGGCGATTTCGGGCTGATCGGCGGCGGCGCCTCGGGCATCGAGCTCGACTGCATCACCACCAATCTCGGCTCGCCGCCCAACATGCTGCGGCTCGCATCGTCCGAGAACCACAATTCGATGATGATGCTGGTGAACGAGGAGTTCACCATCGTGCCGCCCAATCTCGGTGGCGACCAGAATGAAAGGGTCCGCGCCGACCTCAGCTTCGGCGAGACGCCGTCGGGCGGCGCCCTCTTCGCCACATCGTCGATCGCCTGGTGCGGGTCGCTCTCGCACAACAACTATGACAACAATGTCTCGAAGATATGCTGGAACGTGCTTCAGCGCTTCGCCGATCCGGAGCCGTTCACGGCAGCATTCTGATGTGAGAACTGGGGCGCGCAGTGAGTGAACGTGCCGAAATCAGCCAGGCCGAGCTTGTCCGGCAGCTCTGCGCTCTGGGCATCGACGCGGGCGGCCCGGGTGGCCTGATTGCGGCGTTGCGCCGTGATGACTTGCAGAAGGAGGGGCTGGTTGGGCATGCGCAAGCGCGTTTGATGCGCGTGCAGGACCGCTTGCTGTTCCTGCATGCGCCCGAAGAGAATTGTACGGAATGCGACGAGTCCCGTGCGAGTGTGAGAGATTGACGACGCGATTTCTCAACGCCCCTCATACTGAGGTGGCCGCGCAGCGGCCCTCGAAGCATCCATCAGGATAGGGTGAGCTTGTTGAACGGCACCCTTCGAGGCTCCCCCGGCTCGAAGGCCGGGGTCGCACCTCAGGGTGAGGGTCAGAGGCTATGCACCCGGCCGGTTGAGCAGGGCGAAGGGCCGGCCCGATTCGGGCGCGGTCACGACCGGCATGTCGACGCCATAGACGGCACGGATGGCGGTGCGGTCGAGAATGCTCGCTGGCTCACCTTCACGGATGACGCGGCCTTCGGCCATCATGATAAGTCGGTCGGCATAGAGCGCCGCCAGATTGATGTCATGCAGGATCATGAGCGCGCCGCCGCCTCCCGCTACATGCCGGCGCACCGCCTCCAGCGTCTGCAGCTGGTGGCGGATGTCGAGGCTGGAGACGGGCTCGTCGAGCAGCAGGAAACCCGATCCGTCAGGCCTTCCGGCCCAGGCCTGGCACAGCACGCGGGCGAGATGCACGCGCTGCTGCTCGCCGCCGGAAAGCTGCTGATGCAGCCGGCCCTCGAAGCCGGAGAGGCCGACCGCCTCAAGGGCCCGCCGCAGAAGGGAAGTCATCTCGCGTGGGCCCATGCCGCCTTGCGCCGCTTCGAGGCCGAGACGCACGACCTCGAGCACGGTGAAGGGAAAATTGAGTCCGGTCGATTGCGACAGCACGGCGCGCATTTGCGCCAGATCACGCGCCGCGATCGAGGCGAGCGGCCGGCCGTCGAAGCTGATGCTGCCCGTGTCCGGTTCCAGATCGCCGGTGAGGATCTTGAGCAGGGTCGACTTGCCGGCGCCATTGGGTCCTAGGATGACGACGAGTTCGCCGCGACGGAGCGCGAGGGACACATCGCATAGTACCGGCCGGTCGCCGAAATGGATCGAGATATTGTCGGCGACGAACATCTAGCTGGCGTCAAATTTCATAGAGACGTGACTTGATAGCGAGCCGGATGGGGGTGTTTGCCGCAGGCAAATCCGCTGAGAGCGCTGTGATAAGCGC
>CAZICN010000260.1:0-6082 GCA_964537655.1 uncultured Aestuariivirga sp. | reverse complement strand
AGCCGATATTGCGCATCAGGCTGAAAAGCGACGTCGCCTGCGTGCGATAACGCGGGTCGAGCGTCGCGAAAGTGACCGTCGACAGCGGCACGAAGACGAAACCCAGCCCCAGGCCCTGGATGACGCCGGTGCGGATGATCGTCGCCTGCGACACATCGGTGGTGAAATAGGTCATTTCCCACAGCGTGAAGGCGATCAATACCAGGCCAAGAGCGAAGAGCAGGCGCGGATCGATGCGCGAGATCACCCGGCCGACGATCATCATGGCGATCATCGTGCCGATGCCGCGCGGCGCCATCACGAGGCCCGCGGTCAGTACCGGATAATCCAGGATCTGCTGCAGGAAAGGCGTCAGCAAGGCCATGGTGGCGAGCAGGATGATGCCGACGATGAAGATGGCGATGAGCCCGACGGAGAAATTGCGGTCGGCGAATATCTTGGGATCGATGAAGGGATTGTCCGACGTCGTCATGTGGACGATGAACATGTAGAAGGCCGTCAAGGCGAGCCCCGCTTCGATCATGATCTCGGTCGAGGCGAACCAGTCGAGATTCTCGCCGCGGTCGAGCATCATCTGCAGGCCGCCGATGGCGAGCGCCAGCAGGAGGAATCCCGTCCAGTCGAAGGAGGCCTTCGCGTTGCGCTGCGTGTCGGTCAGATATCCCATCAGGCCGGCAATGGTGAGGACGCCGATCGGCACATTGATGAAGAACACCCAGCGCCAGTTGTAATATTCGGTGAGCCAGCCGCCGAGCGTCGGCCCGAGGATCGGTCCGACCATGACGCCTATTCCCCAGATCGCCATGGCGGAGCCGTGCCTTTCGCGCGGATAGGAATCGAGCAGCACCGATTGCGACAGGGGCACCAGGGGTGCGCCGAACACGCCCTGCAGGAGGCGATACAGCACCATCTGGTCGAGGGACGCGGCGAGGCCGCAGAGCACCGACGCCAGAGTGAAGCCGGCGACCGCGACGATGAAGACGGGCTTGCGCCCGAAGCGCGTCACCAGGAAGCCGGTCACCGGGATCATGATGGCGGCGGCGACGATATAGGATGTCAGGACCCAGTTGATCTGGTCGAGAGTGGCCGAGAGCGAGCCCATCATGTAGGGCAGCGCGACATTGGCGATCGTCGTGTCGAGCGCCTGCATGATGGTGGCGAGCATCACGCAGACCGTGATGATACCACGATGGGAAACGGCCTCGCTCATGTCGTTTTCTCTTTGCGCATCGGCTTGTCCGAAAACCGCTTCACACTTTCCGGGCCGATGCGCCCCTACTCCGCCGCCTTGGCGGTCGATCCCAGCAAGGACCACAGGCTACGGCGATGGCCGGTGTCGATCGAGACATCGACGCTCATGCCCGACATCAGGGCCGGCGCGCCGGGCCTGCCTTCGAGCGCCAGCTTCACCGGCACACGCTGCACCACCGTGACCCAGTTGCCCGTGGCATTCTGCGGCGGCAGCACCGAGAATTCGGCGCCAGTGGCGGGGCTCAGGCTCATGACCCTGGCCTTCCAGGTGAGATCGGGATAGGCATCGACGCTCACCTCGGCGGTGTCGCCCACTTTGAGATAAGTGAGATCGGTTTCCTTCGGGTTGGCCTCGACCCAGAGAGCGTCGCTGGCGACGAGGCTCATGGCCGGCTGGCCGGCGGTCACATAGGCGCCGACGCGCAGGTTCTCGACATTGGCGACAGTGCCCGACCAGGGCGCCAGGATAGTGGCGCGCGTCAGGTCGCGCTGCGCCTTGTCGATGGCGGCCTGCGCCTCGTGCATGCGCGGGTGATCCTCGACCGGGCCCTCGGCATTGCCGCCGAGCTGCGAGAGGGTCGCATCGGCGGCGCGCTGCGCGCCGCGCAGCTGCTCCTGCGCCGTATCGAGATCGCGCCGCGCCTCATCGAGCGAAGCCTGGGCGGCGACGCCGCGTTTCTGCAGATTGAGCTGGCGGTCGAAGGTCGCCTGGGCATAATCGAGCGACGACTTTGCCTGGTCGATGGCCGACAGGTTCTGGCGGTAGGTCGCCTGCAGGGCGATGAGATCGTTCCTCACCATGCCAAGCTGGGCTTTGGCGCCGGCCAGCGCGATGCGGAACGGCTCGTCGTCGAGCGTGAACAGCAGCGCGCCCTTGTCGACATGCTCATTCTCGTGCACGGCGACCTCGGCGACGGTGCCCGGCACGTCGGTCGCGACATTCATGATCGGCGCCCGCACATAGGCATTGTCGGTTTCGACATAGCGCCCGCCCGACAGATACATCTCGGCCGCCACACCCAAAGCGACGAGCGGCCCCAAAGTGAGCAATCCGAGGCGGACGAGCCTGCGGCGGCCGCGCTTCTTCGGCGCCAGCGGCAGCTCGACGACTTTGCGGATGTCCTGCTTTGCTTCAGCGACGGCCATTTCCAACTCTCCTCTCCTCGCCTTCATCGCTCATGATGGCGGTGAGGTTGTCTTTCATCTTGGCGAGGAGCCGCAGCGCCTCATCGACTTCGGCATCTTTCATGTCCTGCAGGAGCTCGGCGCGCGTCTGGGCGGCGATGCCCTTCAGGGTTTCCAGAAGCGGGTGGGCGGCGGGCAGCAGATAGAGCGACCAGGCGCGCCGGTCGGTCGGGTGGGGCCGGCGCTCGATGAGGCCCGCCCGCTCCAGGCGGTCGACCAGGCGGCCGACGGTGATGGGCTCGACATCGAGAAGCTCGGCAAGCGCGCCCTGGTTCAGCCCCTCCTGCATGTAGATTTCCTTGAGGACCTGCCACTGCGCCCGGGTGAGACCGGTGCCGCGGACATTCTGCTCGAAGCGCTTGCGCAGGACGCGCGCGGTGTCGATCAGCATGAGGCCAATGGTGGAATGTTCGGTTTTCATGGCCCGAATTTAAGGGTCTGCCATATAATAAGCAAGCTTACTATAACGTTGATTAATGTAAGCTCAGCTATGATCTATCTGCATGCCTGACGCTGGGACTTGGGTCCGCAAGCGCGCTTGCCGGCAGGTGCGGCCATTTTTCCTTCCCCCGGCTTTCAACTCGTCTATAAAGCGGGCCCTGCAATCAAAGACCTTCCCAGGACAGGAGAGAGAGCCATGGCAGTGCGCGTCGCGATCAACGGATTTGGCCGGATCGGCCGCAACATCGTGCGGGCCATTTTCGAATCGGGACGCAAGGACATCGACGTCGTGGCCGTCAACGACCTCGGCCCGGTCGAAACCAACGCCCATCTCCTGCGCTATGACAGCGTGCATGGCCGCTTCCCGCATGAAGTGGCGGTCGCCGGCGACACGATCTCGATCGGCAAGGAAAAATTCAAGGTCACGGCCATCAAGGACCCGGCCCAGCTCCCCTGGAAGGACCTCGGCATCGACATCGCGCTCGAATGCACCGGCATCTTCACCTCCAAGGAAAAGGCCTCGGCACATCTCACCGCCGGCGCCAAGCGCGTGATCGTCTCCGCCCCTGCCGACAATGCCGACCTTACCGTCGTCTACGGCGTCAATCACGACAAGCTCACCAAGGACCATATCGTCATCTCGAACGCCTCCTGCACCACCAATTGCCTGGCGCCCGTCGCCAAGGTGCTGAACGACGCGATCGGCATCGACAAGGGCTTCATGACCACGATCCATGCCTATACGGGCGACCAGCCGACGCTCGACACGATGCACAAGGATCTCTACCGCGCCCGCGCCGCGGCGCTGTCGATGATCCCGACCTCGACGGGTGCCGCCAAGGCCGTCGGCCTCGTGCTCCCCGAACTCAAGGGCAAGCTCGACGGCGTGTCGATCCGCGTGCCGACCCCCAATGTCTCGGTGGTCGATTTCAAGTTCGTCGCCAAGAAGGCGACCAGCGTCGAGGAAGTCAACGGCGCCATCAAGCGGGCGGCCGAGCAGCAGCTCAAGGGCATCCTGGGCTTCACCAACGAACCCAACGTATCGATCGACTTCAACCACAACGCCAATTCGGCGACCTTCCACATGGACCAGACGAAGGTGATGGAAGGCACCCTGGTGCGGGTGCTCGCCTGGTACGACAATGAATGGGGTTTTTCCAACCGCATGGCCGACACGGCCGTCGCCTTCTCCAAGCATATCTGACATGGCCCGCCCGCTTCGCATCGCGCCCTCCATCCTCTCGGCCGATTTCGCAAGGCTCGGCGAGGAGGTGCGCGCCATCGATGAAGCGGGCGCCGACTGGATCCATATCGATGTGATGGACGGGCATTTCGTGCCCAACATCTCCTTCGGTCCGGTGGTGATGTCGTCGATCCGGCCGGTGACGAAAAAGCCTTTCGACGTGCATCTGATGATCGCGCCGGTCGATCGTTATCTCGAAGCCTTCGCCAAGGCCGGCGCCGACACCATCACCGTCCATGCCGAAGCGGGGCCGCATCTCCACCGCTCGCTGCAGACGGTGAAGGCGCTCGGCAAGAAAGCCGGCGTCGCGCTCAACCCGGCGACACCCGTCGATCACATCAAGCATGTGCTCGACCGGCTCGACCTCATCCTCATCATGACGGTCAATCCGGGTTTTGGCGGGCAGAGCTTCATCCCCGGGATGATCGACAAGATCAGCGAGACGCGCGATCTCGTCCAGGGCCGCGACATCGACATCGAAGTCGATGGCGGCATCACCGCCGAAACAGCGCCGCTCGTGGTCAGGGCCGGCGCCAATGCGCTGGTCGCCGGATCCGCGGTGTTCCAGGGTGATGCCAGGACTTATGGCAAGAACATTGCGGCCATCAGGACCGGGGCCACAAGCCTGGCGGCATAAATCAGGTTACTGCCGGCCTGAAGCGGCGGATCGCCGCTGCAGCAATCACGATGAAGATGACGAGCGCTGCGACCTGGGCAACGGCGAAGGGCGGCTCCGCCCCCGTGGGCGCCAGGGCATTCAGGGACGGAATTTTCAGGAAAGCCTGGGCGATGGTCACGAAGATCAGCAGGTACAGGCTCGCCACCAGGCTGAGCGCATAGACCCAGCGCCAGGCGCCGGCGAGGTGACGGCGATAGGCGATGAACCAGGCGAGCAGGATCACCACCGATACGATGCCGGTCGCGAAAGCGGGCGTCACGCCGGCGAAGGGAAAGATGAAGCCCGTGAAGGTGACCACGACCGCGGTTTCAAAGAACCGCCGGGTCAAGCGCGACGAGTGGCGACCCTTGAAAAGGCCCATGGTCGCGGCGATGCCGAGACCGATGGCGATGAAGCTCAGGATCGTGTGCGCGATCGTGAGCAGCCAGACATAGAGCGCCATGTTACTCCCCTGATCCGTTTCCCCAAATGAACCTAACTCGACGCCTTTCTCAAGGAAACAAAAACCCGTGAGGACATTTATTTGTCGGGCAAGCCGGCAAGGGCGGCATCGTATTCGGCGATGCGCTTTCTGAAGTCGCCTTCGTCCTGGCCGAGGCCGGCCGAGACAAACACATCACGCGCCGCCTGATAGGCCAGCCTGCCGCTCACGACATACGATCTGTCCTGCTTCAGCCGCCCCAGAATGAGCAAGGCGTCGGCAAAATTCTCCTGCGTTCTCGCCCAGTCGAGCGGCTTGGCTTTCAGCCTCTCGCCACCCAGTCCCTGAAGGCGGCGAGCCAGGTCGCGATCACCTTCTTCGTCTCTTCATCCGTCAGCTTGCCATGGGTGAATTTCCGGTCGGCCGACGCCACGAAGATTTCGGGCTTCGGCATGGTGATCGCTTCGAGGCCGACCAGATTCTGGCGTAGATGATACTGCGCCCGGGCGGTGCCGACCGGTCCCTGCGAAGCGCCCATCACGCCGACCCGTTTCCATTTGAACGGGTTGCCGGAGCGCGACAGCCAGTCGGTGCCGTTCTTGAGCACGCCCGGCACCGAGAAATTATATTCGGGCGTCGAGATGATGATGCCGTCGGCCTTCTTCACCTTCTCCTGCAGGGCTTTGACGCTCACCGGCAGGCCATGCCTGTCCTCTTCATCGCCGTCATAGAGCGGGATGCCGTGCAAGGTGACGATCTCGATGTTCATCCCCTCAGGCGCCAGCTCCTTCACCGCCCGCAGGAGCTGTGTGTTGTAGCTGTCCTTGCGGAGCGCTCCGGCGATGGCAAGGATGTTCATGAA
>CAZICN010000259.1:0-6127 GCA_964537655.1 uncultured Aestuariivirga sp. | reverse complement strand
GCTGCAGGATGCGAGCGTGAACATCGCCAATATTCCGCTGGCCGGCGGCTTCGCCATCATCCTGGCGATCGCGACCTGTCTTGCCTTTGGCGGCATCACCGCCATCGGCGTGACCCGGATCGGCATCCCCTCCTTCATCATGACGCTCGCCATGCTGCAGATCGGCGACGGCATCAGCGCCATGCTGGTCAGGGGCCAGATCGCCTATTCCGTGCCCTCGCTCATCGGCACTCTGGGCGCGGGCTCGATCCTCGGCATTCCCTGGCTGATCATCGTCGCCGCTCTGGCGCTTCTCATCGGCCATATCGTGCTGACCTATACGCGCTTCGGCCGTTACGTCTACATGGTCGGCGGCAACCGCGAGGCGGCCGAATATTCGGGCGTCAATGTCAAGCTCATCATCGCCGCTGTCCTGATGATCTCGGCCTTCTGCTCAGGATTGGCCGGCATGCTCGGCGTCGCCTATTTCGGCAGCGCCCAGCAGAACGAGTTCGGCACCTACCTGCTCGACGCCATCGCCGCCGTCGTCGTCGGCGGCACCAGCCTGTTCGGCGGGCGCGGCGGCATTGGCAACACGATCATCGGGCTGTTCGTTCTGGGCGTCCTCAATAACGGCCTCGACCACATCAATATCGACAGCTTCCTCAAGATCCTGATCCGCGGCCTCATCCTGCTCGCCGCCCTGATCATCAATATCTATGCCGAGCGACTGCGCGTCTCGCGCTCCGCTTCATCTTGAGAATCGGGGGCTCTTGCCGAATCTCCCGGGCTTGCCGCACATTTGGGGGAGACCAAGCCTGATTTCGCTTCGCTCCGGAACCCATGTCGACGACCTATCGGCCTTTGAATGACGGCACCTTGCCGGGAGTGCTCGCCCCCTTGAAAGAGGTGAGCGACCGGCTGGGCGGCGATTTCGCGCAATGGAACGTCCAGGAGGTCGGCGACGGCAATCTCAACCTGGTCTTCATCGTCCGGGGCTCGCACGGCGCGGTCATCGTCAAGCAGGCCTTGCCCTATGTCCGCCTCGTCGGCGATTCCTGGCCCTTGCCGCTGTCGCGCTCCTATTATGAGCATTTGGCGCTGGTCGAGCAGACGAAACACGCGCCGAAGCTGGTGCCCAAGATCTACCACTACGACCGCAACCTGGCGCTGATCGTGATGGAGTATCTGAGCCCGCACATCATCATGCGCAAGGGCTTGATCAAGGGCATCGAGTACCCCTTGTTCGCCGGCCATATCGCCGAATTCATGGCGCAGACGCTGTTTAAGACCTCAGCACTCGCCATTTCGGCGGCCGATCACAAGCGCCGGATCTGGGCCTTCGCCGACAATATCGAAATGTGCAGGATCACCGAGGACCTGGTCTTCACCGACCCCTATCGGGTGGCCAAGCTCAACCGCTGGACGACGCCCTTCCTCAACGACATCGCCGCCCGGTTCCGCGCCGATGCGGCGCTGAAGGTCGCCGTGCAGAAACGCAAGCTGCAGTTCCTCACCTCGACCGAGGCGATGATCCACGGCGATCTCCACACCGGCTCGATCATGCTGACACCCGAGGATACGCGCGTCATCGACCCGGAATTCGCCTTTATCGGCCCGATGGGCTTCGATGTCGGCGCCGTGCTCGGCAATCTGCTCATCGCCTACTACGCCCAGGCCGGCCATGAGGGCCGGCACGGCATCCGCAATCCCTACCGCCACTGGATCCTGGTGCAGGTCGAGCAGGTCTGGCGGCTCTTCAGCAAGCGGTTCCTCGAACTCTGGGATGCGAGCAAGTCCGGCGACGCCTATATGCCGGAATTGTTCACCGATCCCCCGGGGGCGGCCGCCCTCGCGGATGAGAAGCAGCGCTTCATGCGCACGCTGTTCGTCGATTCAGTTTCCTTCGCCGGCATCAAGATGATCCGCCGTATCCTGGGCCTCGCCCACACCGAGGATCTCGAAAGCATCGAGGACCCCGCCTTGCGCGCCAAATGCGAGATCAAGGCCCTGACCCTGGCGCACCGCCTCATCCTCGAGGCTGAGCGGTTCGGCGGCATTGGCGATGTCACCAGCGCCGCGCGCGGGATCCAGGCGGCATAAGGCAGGCCTCGGGCAGGTCTAGAACGCCGGGCGTGCTCTTCGAATCGCCTCGGCGCTCTTTATTTACGCATCGGATTGTCCGAAAACCGGGATGGCCGGGTTTAACCCGGCCACGAGCTTTTCGGTCCGATGCTCTAAACCCACCTGAACACGCAGAAAGCATAGACGAGGGCGATGATGAGCGGCCCCCAGAGCGGGGTGCCCATCAGCCCGAGCCAGGCAAGGAAGATGAAGGCGCTGCCGAGCAATGAGATGAACAGGCGGTCGCCACGCGTCGTGTCGAGCCCCAATATGCCGTGACGCGGCCCGCCGCCCGGCGCGTAATATTCCCACACCGACATGCCGGCGAGGCACAGGAAGATGAACAGGAAGAAGGCCGCGGTCGGCCATGTCCAGGCCATCCACGACAGAAATGTGACGGCTTCCATCTGGCCCCTCCCCTCTCACACGCGGCCAAGGGCGAAGCCCTTGGCGATGTAGTTGCGGACAAAATAGATCACGAAGGCGCCGGGCACGATGGTGAGCGTGCCGGCGGCGGCCAGAAGGCCCAGCTCATAGCCCGATGTGCTGGCGGTGCGCGTCATGGTGGCGGCGATGGGTTTCGCCGCGACCGAGGTCAGCGTCTTGGCGAGCAGCAACTCGACCCAGGAGAACATGAAGCAGAAGAAGGCGGCGACGCCGATGCCGGCGGCGATCGTCGGCACGAAGATCTTGAAGAAGAAGCCCCAGAAGGAATAGCCGTCGACATAGGCGGTCTCGTCGAGCTCCTTCGGCACACCCGACATGAAGCCTTCGAGGATCCACACGGCGAGCGGGATGTTGAACAGCGTATGGGCGAGCGCCACCGCGATCGGCGTGTCGAACAGGCCGACCGCCGAATAGAGCTGCAGGAAGGGCAGCGCGAAGACGGCGGGCGGCGCCATGCGGTTGGTCAAGAGCCAGAAGAACAGGTGCTTGTCGCCGAGGAAACGGTAGCGCGAGAAGGCATAGGCCGCCGGCAGCGCCACCACGACCGAGAGGACCGTGTTGATCGCCACATAGGTGATCGAGTTGATATAGCCATTGTACCAGGTCGGGTCGGTGAAGATCTTGATGTAGTTGTCGAAGGTGAAGTCCCTCGGCCACAGGGTGAAGGAGCCCAGGATCTCGTTCGTCGTCTTGAACGACATGTTGATGAGCCAGTAGATCGGCAGCATCAGGAACAGGATGTAGAGTGTAGGGACCAGCCAGGGGCGCGTTTCATCACCGGGCCTCGTCTTTCATCATCAGGATGATCAGGAAGTAGATGATCGACATGGCGCCCGCCGGCCCCAGGTCGAACTGGCCGAGCGCGGCTTAGCCCATGGCCCGGAGCGCATGCTCGTCCGGTTAAGCACTCAACCTGCTTTGGCTCTTTTGCGGGTCTTGCCGCCCGCTTTCTGCCCCATATGAGCAGCGAGCGCCGACTGCTCGGCGACCGACAGATGCAGTCCGAGCTTGGAGCGGCGCCACAGAATATCCTCGGGCGTCTCGGCCCATTCCTCCTTCACCAGATAGTCGACTTCGCGGGCCGACAGCGGCCCGAAGCTCTCGCCGAGGTCCTGGGCGAAGCGCGCGCCTTCGAAGATGCGCTCCGCCCGTGTGCCATAGGCCCTGAAGATACGCCGCGCATTGCGCTGCGGCAGGAAGGAATAGCGGCGCTGGAAATCGGCGATGCGGCTCTCGACTTCCGCATGGGGGAAGTCGCCGCCGGGCAAGGCCGCGCTCGCCGTCCATTGCGGCTTGAGCGCCGGAAAGAACGGCGCGATCTTCTCGATCACGGCTTCGGCGAGCTTGCGAAAGGTGGTGATCTTGCCGCCGAACACCGACAGGAGCGGCGCCGCGTCTCGCGGCGCGTCGAGCTTCAGCACATATTCGCGCGTCGCCTCCTGGGCCTTGCTCGCGCCATCGTCATAGAGCGGGCGGATGCCCGAATAGGACCAGCGCACCATGTCCTGGGCTATCGGGCGCTTGAAGTACTCGCTCACCGACGCGAGGAGGTAATCGCGCTCGGCGCTCGAGATTTCGGGCTTGCCCGGATCGCCCTTGTGGTCCTCGTCGGTGGTGCCGATCAGCGTGAAATTCTGCTCATAGGGAATGGCGAAGCAGATGCGGCCGTCGGTGTTCTGGAAGATGTAGCAGCGGTCATGGTCATAGAGCTTGTCGACCACGATGTGGCTGCCCTTCACCATGCGGATCTTGTCGGGATTGCTCTCGCCGATCACCGAGCCCAGCACCTGGCTGACCCACGGCCCGCCAGTATTGATGAGGAGCTTCGCCTTGACGTCGCTCCTGGCGCCGCTGCGCGTATCCTCGAGCGTGCAGATCCACAGGCTTCCATCGCGCCGGGCGGCAACGCAGCGCGTGCGCACCCTGATGTCGGCGCCGCGTTCGGCCGCATCACGCGCATTGAGTACCACGAGACGCGCATCCTCGACCCAGCAGTCGGAATATTCGAAGCCGCGGGTGAAGTCGGCCTTGAGCGGCGCGCCGGTGGCATCGCTGGCGAGATCGACGCTGCGCGTCGCGGGCAGGATCTTGCGCCCGCCGAGGTGGTCATAGAGGAAAAGGCCGAGGCGCAGCACCGGCCATGGCCTCAGGCCTTTGTGATGCGGCAGCACGAAGCGCAGCGGCCAGATGATGTGCGGCGCCGCCCTGAGCAGCACTTCGCGTTCGATCAGCGCCTCACGCACCAGGCGGAACTCGTAATGCTCGAGATAGCGCAGGCCGCCATGGATGAGCTTGGTCGAGGCCGACGATGTGCCGGAGGCGAGATCGCCCTGCTCGGCCAGGATGACCTTGAGGCCGCGCCCGGTGGCGTCGCGCGCAATGCCGGCACCATTGATGCCGCCGCCAATAATGGCAAGGTCATAGACACCCGCTTCGTCCGACATGCCTCTCCCATCGCGTGGGATTCACTTCGATTCGGATTTTGCACATGCGAAAAACTTATTTCGCAGATGCGAACCAAATGAACCATTAACTTTCTGTAATTCGCTATATTACGAAAGAAAGCGAAAGACAATGAAAACCGAACCTCGAAGGAAAGGCTTTGGAAAAGGTTACGTGCTGAAACGCGAGAGATGGAAAGCGATCTGATCCGCTTCGTGACGGATGAGCGTCATGCACCCTATGGCCACCGCACCGGCATCTTTGCCAGCGCCTATGACGCACGCCGCGATCGTCGACTTGCGCCTGACGACCATGAAGAGCTTCGCGAGTTGCTACTCTGGTTCAAGGAGAACTTGCCGATACCTGATCGCTTCGCAGTTTCGCAGCGTCCGCATGCGGTCGACTCGGGAGTCAGCTGGATTCGCGCTTCCGCGCATGATCACATTGGACGGCTGCGCCGCATGGCGGAATTGCTGCAAGGTCTCGGGATCAGCGTGCATGAGTTGCGCACTGTGAGGCCCGGCTATGTTCTCTATGAGGACGACCACCAGGTCGTCGCCCTGCCCTTCGCCGACACGCCGCGCTGATTATGCGGCCGAAAGCCCGCTTGCCGGCTCTTCCAGAGGCGCCGCCACTTCCAGCGTCACGCCATTGTGCCGGCAGATATCGACGATCGTATCGGGCGGTTGCTGGTCGGTGACGAAGGTGTCGATCTGGCTCAAGTGCCCGATGCGCACGGGAGCGGAGCGGGTGAATTTCATCGCATCCGACACCAGGATGGTGCGCCGCGCATTGGCGATGATCGCCTGCGCCGCGCGCACCTCGCGATAGTCGAAATCGAGCAGCGCCCCGTCGTCATCGATGGCCGACACGCCGATCACCGCATAGTCGACCTTGAACTGCCGGATGAAATCCACCGCCGCCTCGCCGACGATGCCGCCATCGGCGCGCCGCACCATGCCGCCGATGACGATGACATCGACGCCGGCGCAGGGCGTCAGCGTTGTCGCCACATGGATATTGTTGGTGATGACGAGGAGGCCTTCATGCTTGGTGAGCGCCCTCGCCACTTCCTCGGTCGTGGTGCCGATATTGACGAAAAGCGAGCAGTTGTTGGGGATGAGGCTCGCCGCCC
>CAZICN010000258.1:0-6176 GCA_964537655.1 uncultured Aestuariivirga sp. | reverse complement strand
GGCGATCAGGTCTCCTATGAATCGATCGTGCGCCAGCTGGCACGCGCCCAGATCGACAAATCCTCGCGCTTCACCGACTGGTCGCGCCGCCCGCTCACCGAGAAGTAGCTCAATTACGCGCTGTCCGACGTCACCCATTTGCGCACCGTCTATGAGAAGCTGAAGGAAGAGCTCGACAAGACCGGGCGCGAGCCCTGGCTCGCCCAGGAAATGGCCGTCCTCACCTCGCTCAAGACCTACAATCTGGCGCCGGAAGATGCGTGGAAGCGGCTCAAGACGCGGCTGCGCTCCAAGAAGCAGCTCGGTGTGCTGATCGCGCTGGCTGCATGGCGCGAGCGGGAAGCCCAGGAAAAGAACGTGCCGCGCCAGCGCGTCATCAAGGACGACGCGCTGATCGAGGTCGCGACCCAGATGCCGCAGACGCGCGAAGCCCTCAACGCATCGCGCGCCCTTCCGCGCGGCTTCGGCAATTCGCGCGCCGGCGAGGCCATCCTCGCCGCCGTCAAGGACGGGCTCGAGACCGATGCCAAGCTCCTGCCTGCCTTGCCCGGCGGGCATGAGAAGATGCCCGAGAGCACGCAGGCCGCCGCCGAGATCCTCAAGCTCGCGCTCAAGATCGTGGCCGAGCGCGAAGGCCTGGCGCCGCGCCTCCTCGCCAGCGCGGCCGACATCGATGCGGTGGCGCAGGACGACGATGCCGACGTGCCCCTGATGAAGGGGTGGCGCCGCCAGATGTTCGGCACTGTGGCGCTCGACCTCAAGCACGGCCGCGCCGTCATCGGCTTCCGCAATGGCCGCGCCGAGATCATGCCGAACGCCGGAAACTTCAAGCCGGCCGCAGCGGCGGCCGAGTAGCCTCCTCCCCTCCCTGCCCTTCCAGTACCTTGTGTGGTAGGCTCGCGGCGCCGGGGCTTCGCAGGGAGGACTGAACCATGCCTGCCTTTATCATCCTGGGTAACTTCACCGAACAGGGACTGCGCACCGTCAAGGAAACGACCAAGCGCGCCGAGAAGTTCAAGGAAATCGCCAAGCAGCACGGCGCCACGGTCAAGGACATCTACTGGACGCTGGGTAAATACGATGTCGTGTCCATCGTCGAAGCGCCCGATGTGACGAGCATGACGGCGCTCGGCCTGACGCTGGGCATGGCCGGAAATGTCCGCACCCAGACGCTGGCGGCCTTTTCGACCGATGACATGGGCAAGGTGCTGGCGAAGGTGAAGTAGCCGCATTTTTGGTTTTGGCGCATGGCCTTGTCCGAAAAGTCGAACAACTTTGCGGGGCTATGCGCTAAACGATCTCGATCTTCGACGTGCGGCCCATCTGTCCGGCGAGCGCGGCAAGACGCTTCTCGACGCGCTCGCCCATGAGGTCGGCGAATTTCCTCGGCACCCTCAAGGTCAGGCCCTTGGTGCCTTCCGCCTCGATGCCGATCTTGGGCAGGACGCCCGGCATGGCGGCGGTGATGATGTAGGCGAGGCGGAACAGGTCGCTGAGCAGCCGCGCCCGCTCCAGCATCTTGTCGTCGACGAGCCGGGCAAGGCTGCTGGTGAGTCCCTCCTCCTCGCCCTCATAACGGTAGTAGATGGTGAGCGCCATGAACACGCGGCCGGCATGATCGATGTCGACGAAGGCGGCCTGCGAGATCATGCCGAGCGAGCGCTGGGCGCGGTAGTCGGGATGCGCCCGCCAGCCGATATCGGCCAGAAGGCAGGCAGCGTGGCGCAGCCTGCGCTCGGGCTCCGTCTCCTCGAAGCTCTTGTGCGAGAACAGCTTGTCGGTCCAGTCGCACAGTTCGAGCTCATGCTCGGGCGAGCGCGCATAGCGGCAGCAGAACTCCCAACAGGACGAGAGCAGCGCATCGGCATCGCGCTTGCGCTTGGGCAGCTTGGAGTAAAGCAGGCCCTCGCGCACCCCATAGATCGACACCACCATCTGCTTGACCTTCGACTTGGCCAGCAGTCGCTCGAGCACCAGCGCGCCATAGGGTAAGGTATCGATGCGGCTCTTGGAGACCGACTTGATGTCCTTGAGTGAGGACGAGGAAAGATGTGACACAAGATCGGCCACCGAGCGCGCCTGTTCGCGTCCGATCGTGTAGTTGTGGAGCACATGCAGCGGATAGCGCGTCTGCGCCATGTGGATACGCGCGATGCTGCGCCAGGTGCCGCCAACGGCATAGAGAGTGCGGCCCTTCAATCGGGTAAGCAGCGGAGATGAGTCGAGGTATTTGTCGATGATGTCGCGCGCCTTGGAGGTGGAGCCGCCCGACATGTCGAGCAGCCGCAAAGGCCCCAAGGGAAAGGTTATGCCGTCGCGAATGCGCCCGCCGCTCACATCGATGAGCTCGAGGCTGCCGCCACCCAGATCGCCGATCAGTCCGTCGGCACCGCTGACGCCCGCCATCACGCCCATGGCGGCGAGCCGCGCCTCCTCCTTGCCGGAAAGCACGTCGATATGGGCGCCGAGCGCGGCTTCGGCCATGTCGACGAATTGCGGGCCGTTCTCGGCCTCGCGCGCGGCGGCTGTCGCCACGGAATAGACTTCGCGGGCACCGATCTGGCGCGACAAGGCCTTGAAACGCCGCAGAGCCGCAAGGGCGCGTTCCATGCCCTGCGGGTTGAGCTGGCGGGTCGTGGCGACGCCACGCCCCAGGCCGCACAGGATCTTTTCATTGAAGACAGGCGTCGGCGCCCGGCGCAGGCCGTCATACACGACGAGACGCACCGAGTTGGAACCGATGTCGACGACCGATACCGGACGGTATTTCGTCGACCCGCTGCCTAGTCTTTTACGCTTCACTTCTTGGCTCTGGACTTCCTTCCGACCCGCCCTGTGATCGGGGGTGGCACACTACCTTTAAGCGATCTGCCGCGTCCAGAGAGAGATGGATTCTTCATGAAATAGGTGTGGGCATTGAAGGCCTCCTCATCAGGGCCCGGAGCGATACGCCGCGATGAGCCATCGGACAGCAGCTCCCAACTCTGCTCGTTGTCGTGCATGTTGGCCATCATGATCTGGCCGATCACCTGCTCGTGCACAGTCGGGTTCTCGATCGGGATCAGGGTCTCGACGCGGCGATGCAGGTTGCGCGGCATCCAGTCGGCGGACGCGATATAGACCCTGGCACTTTGATGCGGCAGGCCGTGGCCGGCGCCGAAACAGATGATGCGACTATGCTCGAGGAAGCGACCGATGATGCTCTTGACGCGGATATTCTCCGAAAGGCCGGGAACGCCGGGCCTCAGGCAGCAGATGCCGCGTACCACCAGATCGATCTGGACGCCCGCCTGGCTCGCCGCATAGAGCGCGTCGATGATGCCGGGATCGACGAGCGAATTGAGCTTGGCCCAGATCTGGCCGGGTCTGCCCTCCTTCACATGCTCGATCTCGTCCTCGATGTCCTCGAGGAGCTGCGCCTTCATGTCGATCGGCGACAGCGATATCTTCTCGAGATCCTCGGGCTCGGCATAGCCCGAGATGTAATTGAACAGCCGCGCGGCATCACGGCTGAGCGCCGGATCGCAGGTGAAGAAGGACAGGTCGGTATAGATCTTGGCGGTTACCGGGTGATAGTTGCCGGTGCCGAAATGCACATAGGTGCGCATGTTGCCGCCTTCGCGGCGTACCACCATCGATACCTTGGCGTGGGTCTTGAGCTCGATGAAGCCGAACACGACCTGGGCGCCGGCGCGCTCGAGATTGCGCGCCCATGCGATGTTGGCTTCCTCATCGAAGCGGGCCTTGAGTTCGACCAGCGCCATCACGGACTTACCGGCTTCCGCCGCCTTCACCAGGGCGGCGACGATCGGGCTGTCATTCGAGGTGCGATAGAGCGTCTGCTTGATGGCGACGACATCGGGATCCTGGGCCGCCTGCTTGACGAACTGCACGACGACGTCGAAGGACTCATATGGATGGTGGACGATGATGTCCTTCTGGCGAATGGCGGCGAAGCAGTCGCCGCCATGGTCGCGGATGCGCTCCGGGAAGCGCGCCACATAGGGCTTGAACTTGAGGTCGGGGCGCTCATCGAGAATGAGCTGCTTGGTGTCTGAATAACCGATCAGGCCGGCGCAGGTGACCATTTCGTCACTCGACACATCGAGCTCGTCGGCGATGAAATCGCGCAGGTTCGAGGGACAGGCGGCATCGACCTCCATGCGGATCACCGACCCGCGGCGCCTGCGCTTAAGGGCGCTTTCGAACACCCGTACCAGGTCTTCCGCCTCTTCCTCGATTTCGATGTCGCTGTCGCGGATGATGCGGATCAATCCCTGGCCGAGCACGTCATAGCCCGGGAACAGCCGCGGCACGAACAGCGACAGCATGTTCTCGAGCGAGATGAAGCGCGCCGTGCCGGCTGCCGTCCCCGGCAGCCTTATGAAGCGGTCGAGCTGCTGCGGGATGGGGAGCAGCGCGTTCATCGTACCTGCATCGCGGCGGCGCTTCAGCTGAAGCGCGATGATGAAGCCGCGATTGGGGATGAAGGGGAAAGGGTGGGCCGGATCGATGGCGATCGGTGTCACCACCGGGAGGATGTGGCCGAGGAAACGCTCGTCGAGAAAGGCGCGCTCGTCATCGGTGAGTTCGGCGCCGTCGCAGATGCGGATGCCGTTCTCGCTCAATTCATCGCGCAGCTGCAGGAAGCGTGTGTCCTGCTCGCTCATCAGTTCCTGGGCGAGCTTGCGCACCTGGTCGAGCTGCTCGGCGGGGGTGAGCCCATCCTGGCTCAACTCGACGAGCCTGGCGCGCATCTGGCCGACGAGGCCGGCGACGCGGACCATGAAGAACTCATCGAGATTGTTGCCCGAGATCGACAGGAAGCGCAGGCGCTCGAGGAGCGGGTGGTTCTTGTTGCGGGCCTCTTCCAGGACCCGCATGTTGAAGACGAGCCAGGACAATTCGCGGTTGATGAAACGCCCCGGATCGGTGAGCGCGCCCGCCTTGGGTTCTATCGTAAGTGAGATTTCATTCATCGCGCCAATCCTGCCGGAAGCCCAATTCGAGGCATAATCGGGCCATATGACCGAACGATGAAGGCCTGTCGTTAACCTTCATCCTCCGGAAACAGGCCCGGAGACGTTATATCCCCAAGTACCTTCGCGACAAAACTCCGGGTGACCTCGGCCCGCTCCTCGAGCGCCCGGCGGTCGATCTCGGCGACCAGGCTGCGGGCCGCCGCCAGTTCCCGCGGCATGCGGGACAGGAGGTAGCTCAGGATCGCCTCATCGATGCCGATCTGGCGGTCGGCAAAGAGCTTGACCAGGACGCCCCGGAGCAAGGTGTCGTCGGGGGCTCCCAGCCGGGCGCTGGGCGCCGCTTTGAGCCGCGACAGCAGGTCGGGGACGGCAATATCCCAGGCGACCGGGGGCAGTTGCGCCGTGATCAGGACATAAGCCTTCTGCTCGCGGGCGAGATTGAGCAAATGGAAGAAGGCCGGCTCGTCCAGGTCCTGCCCGGGCGCGTCCTCGATCACCAGGGCCCCCTTGGCGAGGAGCCGCGGTACCGCCTCCTTCCTCAGATCGGCCGGGGTGGCGAGGCCCGCTCCCGCCATCTCATGCCAGACCGCGGCGAGATGCGACTTGCCGCTGCCGGGGGGACCCAGGAGGATCAGGGTATTCGCCGGCCAGTTGGGCCACAGGTCGATCAGGGCCACCGCCTTGGCGTTGGAGGGCGTGACCAGGAAGTCATCGCGTCCCCAGGCGGGCCGATGCGGCAGGTCGAAAGCGAGCTGGCGGCCCTCAGCGGCCATTATTTGGACGGGCCTCGGCGCTTGGTCTTGTCCTCGACCGGGACGCCCAGATAAAGCGCGCTGCTTAAGTACTGTTGCAGCGCGAAGCGCACCAGCACGCCGACCGCGGCGGCGAGCGGCACGGCGAGAAGGAGGCCGACAAAGCCGAACAGATAGCCGAAGGCGAAAAGCGCGAACATCAGCCAGACCGGATGCAGGCCGATGCGGTTGCCGACCAGATAGGGCGACAGGAAATTACCCTCGATGAACTGACCGGCGGCGAAAATGCCGACGATGGCCAGGATCTGCACCCAGTCGGGCCAGAACTGGATGAGCGCCATGCCGATGGCGAGCACGCCGCCGATAATGGTGCCGACATAGGGGATGAAGCTCAGGAGGCCGGCGCCCAGCCCGATCAGCAGGCCGAAATTGAGCCCGGCGA
>CAZICN010000257.1:0-6251 GCA_964537655.1 uncultured Aestuariivirga sp. | reverse complement strand
GAGGGGTGGGGCCGCGGCTTCTACCCGATGAGCGCGGGCGAGCCAATGTTGGCCGGTTTCTCCCTCCGCCGCCGAAGGCGGGGAGGGTGGCGCGCGGAACGCGCGACGGGCGGGGTGTCTACGCAAGGCGGATCTTTGATCAGAGCAGTATGCAAGCGATCCGGGCAGTCATCGACCATGTTGCCGGTTGAGAGACCCCACCCGTCCGCCCTGCAGGCGTCCACCCTCCCCGCGCTTCGCGCGGCGGAGGGAGAAGCTTACGGACATCTCCCTCCCGGCCTGGGGGTCCTTCAATGATCCGTCTTCTCGGCCAGAAGCTTCTTCTGGTAGCGGCTCTGCACGATGTCGACGAGGACGAGGGCGACCACCACGAAATAGAAGGTGCTCTTCGCCATCGGCAGGATTGGATAACCGAAGAAGGTGAGATGGGCGATATGGCCGCCCTCCGACATCAGCATGACGCCGACCAGGAGCAGCACGAAGAGGCCCAGGACCTCATACATGCGATTCCGGGCGAGGAACGACGCCACCCGCTCGGCCAGCACCACCATGAGCACGCCCGAAATGAGAATGGCGAGCGCCATGACCCAGAAATTCTTGGTCAGCGCCACCGCCGACAGCACCGTGTCGAAGGAGAAGACGATGTTCATGATCAGGATCCAGACCAAGGCGGACGCGACGCTGCGCATCGCCCGGCCGTTCCCCTGCCCGTGGCCGAGCTCGGGCGCCGCCAGCATGTGGTAGATTTCCTTGAGCGCCGTATAGAGCAGGAACACCCCGCCCAGGAGCACGATCAGGCTGTGGCCGTTGACCGAACCCGACGCCACAGGCGAAAGATCGAAGCTGAACAGCGGGTCCTGGAAGGCGCTGATCAGCTTGAGGACGACGAACAGCAGGAGGATGCGCAGCCCGATGGCGAGCACGATGCCGACCTGGCGCACATATTTCTGCTTGTCGGCGGGAACCCGCTTGGCTTCGATCGATATATAAAGAAGGTTGTCGAAGCCGAGCACAGTTTCGAGTGCGGTGAGCACCAGAAACGTCATCAGGTTTTCAGGCGTAAAGAATTCGGCCATGAGCGCTGCCCCCGCTGGACTGGGGACCTAGTTGCCAGCCCGGCGAGGGTGATGCAAGAGTGTAATCACGCGCTGCGTCGCAGGACCGGCAGCGCGATCCAGGCGAACAGCAGGATGGCGACGAAGAACAGGACCGACGCGGTCGCGGTGATCGGCTCGACCGCCGGATTGCCGCCATAGAGGAAGAACAGCGACACCAGCATGACGATGCCGCTCGCCGCCGTCAGCCAGAAATGCGCCATCGCGATGCGCGAGCGGTTTATCTCCGGAAACAGATGGTAGAAGAAGGCGAAGAAGCCCGACATCAGCCACCCCGCCACCATCGTATGCGCATGGACGGGCATCTGGCTGTGATCCTGTGATATCGCCATCGAGAGCCCCAGGATCATGCCGCCGATGGCATAAATGATCGCCAGAGCCAGGAAATTGCGCGCCGCACCCGTCATGACTTGCCTCGTTTTTCCAAGAACGCCCCTCTGGGCGAAGGGCAATAGCAGAAAAACGATTCGCAACACAGCTCGTCAGCGGTGAACGGCGCGCCGGTCACGGACCGAACATGGCCCAGGCGGCAAGCAGCGCCACCAGGGCGCCGGCGAGGCCGAAGCCGAGGACGAATCGCATCCGGTGCAGCACGATGCCGGAACGCACGCGTTCCGTGTCGATTTCATCGTCATGGGACATGGCGGGGCCTCCTCTTCCTGCCAGGCTGGGTGGAGGCCTTCCGGCGCTTTGGTTCCGCCGCGACCGGGCACAGGACACAAAGAGCATTGGGGACGATCTTAGCCCTTAATGGGGTGCGAAGATAGTCCAGCTCGCCATCGATCGAGGCCCGCAGCCGCTTGCGCAGGCTGGTGACGGTGATCGCCTCGCCTTCCAGGAAATCGAGCTTGCTGTTGCTTTCCCATTTCCCCAGGCTCGCCTGCGCCGACATGGCCAGCAGCTCTTTCCAGTCGCGCGTCTGCGCCGCATAGAGGGCGAGCTTGCCTTGGTCGGGGATTTCGCTGTGCGGCAGACCGCCCAGCCTTTCGATGAACGGGTTGTTGGCGATGACGAGCGATGCCGTCTTGAGCCTGAGCCTGTCCGAGTCGACCTTCAGCTCGAGGCGCAGGCGGGGTGCCCGGCGCACCAGTTTCCACCAGGTTTTGAGCCCGGCCAGTTTCTTGCCGAGGCGCGAGCGATAATCCTGCTTCTCCCGGCCGGCGACGATGCGCGGATGGAGGCCCAGCGTCACGTGATGGACGAAGATCCGGCCGTTGACCTCGCCGATATCGATACGCTGCCTTCTGCCGCCGACCAGCGCCTCGACCGCCGCGTCCAGCTTGAGGGGAATGCCGAGGGCGCGGGCGAAGAGGTTCATCGTGCCGAGCGGCAGGATGCCGAGCGCCGTCTTCTGTCCGGCGAAGATGGCAGCGGCGGTCGAGATCGTTCCATCGCCGCCGCCGACCAGCACCGCGTCACAGGTCTTCGCCGCGTCCTTGAGAGCGTCCTCGATCTCGGCGGCCCTGACCAGCATGACTCGGGGTTTGTGCCGGCGCTTGCGGACGATGCCCGCAATGCTCTCGGCCATGGCCTCGGCATCGCCATCGCGCAGCGTACCGCTGTCCTGGTTGAGAACCACGCCGATATTCAGATGATCGCCCTCCAGCCGTTACCCTTTTCAGGGAACGTCGGGAATGGGTGAGAAGTTCCCTACCGCGTATCCGGCCTGCCGATCGCCTCCGCCGTGATGTCGGCCTTGAGCAATCCATTGTCGTCGACCGCATCCGGCAGATAGCTCTTGGCGATGCCGACCTTGACCTCAGCACGCCCGGCGCCCATTTCGGCGACGGCGGCGAGCGCCGCCCGGCGTGCCAGCGCCTCTCCCGCCGCGAGCGCTGCGGCTCCCGAGGCGAGACTCAGTGTCCCTTCCGGGCCATGCAGGCGGAACAGGCCGCTGCCGTCGCCTTCGAGCGTGACCGTGACACTGCGCGAAACCACGCCGGTCGCCGCCCCCACCGCATTGGCGACATCGCAGAAATCGGGGAAGACTATCTCGGCCGCGAGCCGCTTGCCCACCTCGCCATAATAGATCTTGACCGGCCCGCCGACGGCGACGACCGGGACGGTCGGACTGAAGCCGATACGCGCCAGGCCGATCGCGCCGCGCCCGGAACAGGCGGCATCGAGCAGCGCATCGCCGCCGGTCTTGCGGCCGAGCGCCGTGTCGAGGATGACGCGCCCGGTCAGCCGCACCACATCCGACCACACTTCCTCGCAGAAGCCCCGCACCCGTTCGGGCGACGGCATCTTCATCTCGCGGAAGCGCACCAGCAGCTGGGCTGCCTTCTCGGCCGCGGGCTTCGACCAGTTCGACTGCAGGTCGAGCACATGCGCCGCATCGGAGGGCGTGAAGCCGCAGATCTGGATCAGGCCCTTGCGCTTGAGGGCGGCGAGCGCGCGCTGCGCGCCAGACGATACCGCGACCTTGCGGATGGGCTTCGGCCGGTCGGTGACGAGGTCGAGGATTTCCCGTTCGCGGGCCGAAAGTTCGGACGTCGCCGGAGCACCCGTGGCGCCGAAGGGATGCACCACGAAGCGGCCATGCATCGAGCCGCCTTCGGTGTCGGCGATGTCGCTGTCGAGCATCGCCAGCACTTCCGGAAAGCGCTGGGCGATCAGCGACACCGGCACGATGCGCTGCGGGCCGACGCCGAGCGCGCCATTCGCCTCGAAGTGAATCTCCGAATCGCCGCCGAGCCCGATGGTGCGCACATCGATGGCCTTGACCATGGTGCGCCAGCCGCCGACTTCCGCCCCCTCCTCGGTGACTTGCGGCTTGCCGTTCCTGAGAATGCCGAGATCGGTGGTGGTGCCGCCCATGTCCGACATGATGAAGTCGCCGAGGCCCGACAGCCAGCGCGCGCCCACCAGGCTCGCCGCCGGTCCCGACAGCACCGTCTCGATCGGCCGCTTCGCCACCGTATCGGCGAGCGCCAGGGTGCCGTCGCCCTTCACGATCATCAGCGGGCAGACGATCTTGAGCCCGGCCATGGCGCGCCCGACCGCGTCGATGAGGAGCGAAATGCGCGAGATCAGCCTGGCATTGAGGGCGGCCGTCAGCGCCCGGCGCGGCGCGTCGAGCGAGGATGAGAGCTCGGTCGACAGCGTCACCGGCTTGCCGGTCGAGGTGGTGATGGCCTCGCGGATCTGGTGCTCATGCGCCGGGTTGCGCACCGCGAAGGCCGAGGCCACCGCGAAGGCGTCGCATTTGGCGCCGATGCGGGCGAGTGCGGCGGCGAGCCCGGCGCGGTCGAGCGGCACCTTCTCGTCGCCATTGTGGTCATGGCCGCCGGCGATCATTTCCACCGGCATGCCGGGAAAGGCCTTGGCGATGCCGGTGCGCTCGGCCATCTGCTGGTCGAAGCCCGCCAGGATGACGCCGACCGCGCTGCCATGGCCCTCGACGACAGCGTTGGTGGCGAGGGTCGTCGAGACCGAAACAAGCGAGATGTCTTCGGGTTTCAGGCCCGCGGGCAGGCTCGCCACTGCCCGGGTGATGGCCTCGGTGACGCCGATGGCGAGATCACCCTTGGTGGTGATCGCCTTGGCGGAGGCGATGACCCGGTGATTGCCGGCCGCGATGACGGCGGCATCCGTATAGGTGCCGCCGGTATCGACGCCGATGAAGTAGGATTCTGAAGCCTGGGACATGAACATTTCGGCTGGGCAGTGACGGAAGCAAGGCCGCTAACAAGCGGAACCCGGCCTGTCAATGGACGCCGACGCACGGCTCAGATGCAGCTTTATCGGATGCGCCTAAGCGATTCAGCCGATTCAGGAATCCATGGCCGCCCTTGAGGCGGCCATCTCTTTCCAGGGCGGTCACACAGGTTTCCCCGGCGTGGGCTGGGGCTGCGGGTTGGGCAGGGGATCATGCGGCGGAATGGGCGCCGGCTCGGGTCCGGGTGGTTCGGGCTGCGGAGGTGTCGGTATGGTTGCCATGCAAGCTCAACGCCCTCAGGGCGCGTGAGTTCCTGCATAACTAGCTCACCAGGCGATGGGCCTTTGCCGTTTCATAGATGAGCCGAAGTCCCAGGCCGCCGATGACGAAGGCTGTCATCCTGTCGATCCACGCCTTCGCCCTCATATAGGCCGAACGCGGCCGGCCGGATGAAAAGACAAAACTGACGACCGCATACCACGACGTCTCGATGACGAAGATGAGCGGTGGCAGGATGAACACCATCCAGCCCGGCACCTGGGGCGGCAAAAGCGCGGCGAAGACGCTGGCATAGGCGACGGCGGTCTTGGGATTGCTGAGCTGGGTCATCAGGGCCATGGAAAAGGACCGCCGCAGACTGTTGGATTTGAAGGCGGCGGTCGGCGGGATGGCGACCGGGGCACGGGCCCCGCGCCAGATGCGGATCGCGAGATAGACCAGATAGGCGCCGCCGGCGAGCTTGACGACCATGTAGAGCCATTCGACCTGGGCGAAGAGCGCCGTCAGGCCCAGCAGTGCCGCCGCGCCGAACAACGCCCCGCCGAGCCCCATGCCGAGCGCCGCGGCGAAGCCGTCGGCGCGCGACAGAGAAATGGACGTGCGCAGCACCATGACGAAGCTGGGGCCTGGGCTGATCGCGCCGATCAGCACGGCGCCGAGAATGGCCGCTATGATCCCGATCTCGCCCATCACATCGTGGCGCCGATCTGCCAGGGCACATATTCATTGTCGCCATAGCCGAGCAGCTCGGACTTCGAGCGCGCGCCGGAGGCGACCTTCAGCACCTTGTCGAAGATCTCCTGGCCCTTGGCCTCGATCGCGACGCCATCGAGGATGTCGCCGCAATTGATGTCCATGTCGTCGATCATGCGCTCATAGATCGGCGTGTTGGTGGCGAGCTTGATCGAGGGCGTGGGCTTGCAGCCATAGGCCGAGCCGCGTCCCGTCGTGAAGCACAGGATATTGGCGCCGCCCGCCACCTGCCCTGTCGCCGAGACCGGATCGTAGCCCGGCGTATCCATGAAGACGAAGCCCTTGGCCCTGACCGGTTCGGCATAACGATAGACGGCGGTGAGCGTCGTCGAACCGCCCTTGGCGGCCGCCCCCAGTGATTTCTCCAGGATGGTGGTGAGGCCTCCCAGCTTGTTGCCGGGCGAGGGATTGTTGTTCATCTCGCCACCGAGGCGTTCGGTGTA
>CAZICN010000256.1:0-6257 GCA_964537655.1 uncultured Aestuariivirga sp. | reverse complement strand
GGCGATCCTGAGGCCGGTGCCGGCGGTGACGAAGGCAGCACAGGTCGAGATGTTGTAGGAGCCCGAGGCATCACCGCCGGTGCCGACGATGTCGATCGCGTCGATGAGCGCCTTCACCTTGGTCATCTTCTCGCGCATGATCTCGACGGCGCCGGTGATCTCGTCCACGGTTTCGCCGCGCACCCTGAGCGCCATGAGGAAGCCGCCGATCTGCGACGGCGTCGCTTCGCCCGACATCAGCACGTCGAACGCGTCTCGCGCTTCGGCGCGCGTCAGCGCTTGGCCGTTGGCGGCCTTGGCGATGAGAGGTTTGAGGTCTGCCATCTTAAAGTGCCCCCGCTTTTTCGAGGAAGTTCTTCAATAGAGCGTGGCCATGCTCGGAGGCAATGCTTTCCGGATGGAACTGCACCCCATGGATCGGCTTCGTCTTGTGCTGCAGGCCCATGATGATGCCATCCGCCGTTTCCGCGGTGACTTCGAGGCTCGCCGGCAGGCTTTCGCGCTCCACGATCAGCGAATGATAGCGGGTCGCCGCGAATCCGTCCGGCACATCAGCGAAGATGCCCTTCGCCTGATGCCGGATCTCCGACATCTTGCCATGCATCAGCTGCGGCGCCCGGATCACCTTGCCGCCGAAGGCCTGGCCGATCGCCTGATGGCCGAGGCAGACGCCGAGGATAGGCACGTCGTCCTTGGCCTTGTCGATGAGGTCGAGGCAGATGCCGGCTTCGTTGGGCGTGCAGGGGCCAGGCGACAGCACGATCGCCCTGGGCCGCGCCGAGAGGACCTGGCCGACGCTGATCTTGTCGTTGCGGTGCACGACCGTCTCGGCGCCGAGATCGCCCAGGAAGTGATAGAGGTTGAAGGTGAAGCTGTCGTAGTTGTCAATGAGGATGATCATGGGATGCGTCCTCCCATCGCTTCTTTACCTCTCCCATAGGGAGAGGTCGGCCGCTGCAGGCGGCCGGGTGAGGGGTTACCGTGTTCATCGGATGGGGCGTATCCCCTCATCCTGTCCACGCATTGCGCGCGGACATCCTTCTCCCCATGGGAGAAGGTGAGAGATGCGATCCGAGACAATCTCATCATTGTCCCCTCCCGGCGCGTCCGGCGAAGCGCACCGCGTCGTCGGCGGCGCGGAACAAGGCCTTAGCCTTGTTGACGCATTCCGTGTGCTCCGATTGCGGCACGCTGTCGGCGACGAGGCCGGCACCCGCCTGCACATACATCTTGCCGTCCTTGACGATGGCGGTGCGCAGCATGATGCAGGTGTCCATGTCGCCGTCGGCCGAGAAATAGCCGGCGCAGCCGGCATAGGCGCCGCGCTTCTCGTGCTCGAGCTCGTCGATGATCTGCATGGCGCGCACCTTCGGCGCCCCCGACACGGTGCCGGCCGGGAAGCCGGCGACGAGGGCGTCGATCGCGTCGTATTTCGACGCGAGCTCGCCTTCGACATTGGACACGATATGCATCACATGGCTGTAGTATTCGAGGATGAACTGGTCCGTCACCCTGATTGAGCCGATCTCGGCGACGCGCCCGACATCGTTGCGGCCGAGATCGAGCAGCATCAGATGTTCGGCGCGTTCCTTGGGATCGGCAAGCAGTTCTTCCGCCAGCGCCCGGTCCTCGCTCGGTGTCTCGCCACGCCGCCTGGTGCCGGCTATGGGGCGGATGGTGACCTTGCCGTCGCGCACCCGGACCAGGATCTCGGGCGACGAGCCGATGATCGCGAAGCGGTCGAAATCGAGATAGTAGAGGAAGGGTGAGGGATTGACCCGCCGTAGCGAACGGTAGAGCGCGAAAGGCGGCAGGGTGAAGTCGGCCTCGAAGCGCTGCGACAGCACCACCTGGAAGATATCGCCGGCGGCGATGTAGTTCTTCGCCTTGTCCACCATGCCCATATAGTCGGCGGGCGAGGTGTTGGATCTGGGCTCGCCGATCGGCGGCACGTCGGCGCGACCCATCATCCCGTGATCAAGCGGCCGGTCGAGCGCCTCGACCACATAGGCGAGACGCTCCATGGCGCGGGCATAGGCCGCCTTGGCGCTGACGTCGCTTTCCGGATAGACGGGCGTCACCACGGTGACGTCGTCCTTCACCGAATCGAAGATCGCCATGATCGTCGGGCGGATCAGCATGCTATCGGGAAGCCCGATGACGTCCTTGTTGGGCTGAGGCAGGTCTTCCATCAGCCGTACCATGTCATAGCCCATATAACCGAAGACGCCGGCCGCCATCGGCGGCGCATCGGCGGGAAGCTTGATGCGGCTTTCCTTGAGGAGCGCGCGCAGGGCCGGCAGCGGATCGAGCTCGACGGCCTCGAACGGCCCGTCCGGATTGAACAGCGCCCGGCGGTTGACCGAGGCCTTGCGGCCCTCGACCTTCCAGATGACGTCCGGTCGCATGCCGATGATGGAGTAGCGGCCGCGCACCGCGCCGCCTTCGACCGATTCGAGCAGGAAGGAATAGCGCGCATTGCGCGCCAGCTTGAGCATCGCCGAGACCGGGGTTTCGAGATCGGCGACCAGGCGAGTGGAGAGGATCTGTGCTTCGCCTAGGTCATAGACGCGCCGGAACGCGTCGAATTCGGGTGAGACTTGCATGGATGTAGACCAAGATGAGTGTGCCTTCAGGGTTTGACATCAGTTAGCGTTCGCGCCCGTGACCTGTCGCCACATGTTCTCGTCTACATAGACACCGAGTTCGTTCTTCACGTCGGCGACATAGCCTGCCGCCAGATTGGCTCCAGCGCCGTCCGAGAGCGCCTTGCTGATCGTCTTGGCTTCCGCCGAGGCGGGATCGTAAGGCGGGATGAGGACGGCCTGCGATTGCATGATCTTGGCGCCCTTGCCGTCACCTTCGACGGCGAAGGCGAAACCGTTCTCGGGTACCGCGAACAGGGCGCGCACCGCATCGGGACCGAACTCATCGGTCGTCTCGTTGCGCTTGAGCCCCTGGACAGTCTTGATTTCGGCCTTGGCTTCGGTCGCGAGCGTGTCGAAGGCCACGCCGTTCCTCGCCCGCTCGACCAACTGTTTCGCCTTTTCGAGCGCCACGTCGCGCAGCTTCTGCGCCTTCCAGTCGCTCTCGACCTCGGCCTTGATGGTGTCGAATGGCTTGACCGCGGAAGGCGTCACCTCGCGGACCTCGTACCAGACATAGCCGCCGCTCTGTGTCGTCAGCGCGTCGTTCTCGACTCCCGTGTCACTTTCGAAAGCCTGCTTCAGGACGCCTTCCTTGAATGGGACGTCGGCATCCTTGCCGCTCTTGTCACGACCGCCGGCATCGACCGGCACCGTGACGGTGAGCTTGAGATTGACCTCCTTGGCGATGTCCTCGAACGGCTTCTGCTGGGCGCGCGCATCCTCGACCGCATCATAGGTGATCTGCACTTCGCTGCGCGCCTTGTCGAGCTGCAGGCGCGAGGTGAGCTCGGCCCTGATCTCATCGAGCGTCGATTGCTTTTCCAGAGTGATCTTGGTCACTTTGAGCAGCACCACCGACAACTTGCCCTGGACCGGGTCGCTCACCTGGTCCTGCATCAGGCCGAAGGCTGCATCCGCGATGATGGTGTCGAAGATCTTGTCCTTCGCGATTTCGCCGAGCGAGGCGTCGGCATCGGTCAGCCCGCGTTCCTTGGCAATGGCCATGAAATCGGCGCCGGCCGCGATGCGCTCCTTGGCTTTCTTGGCCTCCTCGACGGTGGGGAAGGGGATCTGCAGGATGGCGCGGGTTTCCGGCTTGAAATAATCGCGCTTGAACTTCTCATAGCCTGCCGTGAGATCGGCGTCGCTGATCGGGATGGCGGGCGCGATATCCTGCGGATCGGCCTTGATGACGGCGATCACGCGGTATTCGGGGGCCGTGTACTGGGCGCTGTTCTTTTCCCAATAGGTCTTGAGATCGGCTTCGCTCGCCGCCGGAACATCCTGTTCGGACGGACGCAGGACGAAATAGCGCGCGTCGCGCTGCTCATTGCGGTGGCGGTAGGCGGCTTCGAGAAGCGTGTTGGGTGGCGTGAACTTCCAGGCAACCGTGTCAGCGAGCGCGCCCCGGAGGAAACGGCTTCGTTCGCTGGCGAGATACATCGCTTCATTCATACCATTCTGGCGGAGCACTTCGGCAAACCGGTTCGCATCGAACTTGCCCTGCGAGTCATGGAACGCCGGATTGCCCCGGATGATGTCGGCGAGCTGGTTGTCCGAGACAGCGAGCTTCATCTTGGAGGCTTCGCCGTCGAGGGCGGCAAAGCTGATCATGTCGTTCAGATAGGCACGGTCGAAGCCGAGAAGGCGAGCCTGTTCCGGCGTGATGGTCCGTCCGATCTGCTCCTGGTAGCTCTGCAGCCAGCGGCGATAGGCTTCGGTGAATTCCTGGCCAGTGATGTCCTGATCGCCGACGGTCGCCAGCGCCGAATTTGCCCTGAAGGTGAAGACGTCGGCGATGCCCCAGACGCCAAAGCTCAAGACCAGAAGACCCATGAGCACCTTGGCCATCCAGCTCTTGGCGGCACCTCGCATTTTGTCGAGCATCAACACACCTTCTTCAAAACGCTCCCCATGGGTCATCCCCCGGAAGCGGCGCGCATAATAGGGACGAGGATCAGGCCTCGCAAGCACAGCTTGCCAACGCGCTTCACGGCGAAGTGACCATTCTTCGCCGACGGGGAAACGCGCGAGAAATGCGGCGCAAATCCTTTTCGCCAAAGTCTTCATCTTTGGCGGGATTTGCTCTAGGAGGATTCGAAACAAGGGGGCAGGGGACTGAAATGGCTCAGAAATCGCCGAAGCCGCTGGTGGCGGGCAACTGGAAGATGAACGGCACGACGGCATCGCTCAAGGAAGCGCGGCTGCTCGCCGGGATGCTCAAGGATGTCCGGCTCAAATGCGAGGTCATGATCTGCCCACCGGCGACCCTCATCACCACGATCAGGACGGTGGTCAAGGGCGCCAGGATCAGGCTCGGCGGGCAGGACTGCCACTGGCATGCCCATGGCGCCCATACTGGCGACATTTCCGCGGAAATGCTGAAGGACGCCGGCTGCAGCGCGGTGATCGTCGGCCATTCCGAGCGCCGCAGCAATCACGGCGAAACCGACGAAACCGTCCGGCTGAAGGCCGAGGCCGCCCATCGCGCCGGAATCACGGCCATCATCTGCATCGGCGAGACCCTGGAGGAACGAAAGGGCGGCCAGACGCTTGCCGTGATCTCCCGCCAGCTCAAGGGCTCCATGCCGCCGGGCGCCACGGCCGCCAACACGGTGATCGCCTATGAGCCGGTCTGGGCCATCGGCACCGGCCTGACCCCGACCACGGCCGAGGTGGCGGAAGTCCATGCCTCGATCCGCGCCAAGTCGGATCCGGCGATGCGCATTCTCTATGGCGGCTCGGTCAAGCCCGCCAATGCGGCAGAGCTCATGGGCATAGCCAATGTGAATGGCGCGCTGGTCGGCGGGGCGAGCCTCAAGGCCGCCGACTTCATCGGGATCATCAAGGCCTACACCTGATCTTGGGAGCGACCCCGGGTTGCCTGGGGGACAAAGGGCGGCGGCTTGCCTATGGGTTGCCTCGCCCCCATATCCGCGCTAGAGCCTGCCCCCGAAATCGAAGAAACCGGACATTAGAGATGCAAACCGTCCTGCTTGTCGTTCATTTGATCATCGCCATAGCCCTCATTGGCGTCGTGCTGCTGCAGCGCTCGGAAGGCGGCGCCCTGGGCATTGGCGGCGGCAATTCAGGGTCACTGTTCTCGGCCCGCGGCGTGGGCAACACCTTGACCCGCACCACGGCCATCCTGGCCGTGATCTTCTTCATCACCTCGATCGGACTGACGCTGCTTGCCACAAGGACCGGCGGCGGATCGATCTTCGACCGCCAGGGCACCCCGCAGACCCAGGGCGAGACGCAGGCGCCGGCCGGCGATGGCGGCAGTGTGCTGCCCAATCTGCCGCCCGCGGGCCAGAACCAGGGTGGCAGCGGGCAGCCGCAAGTACCTGTTTCACAGTAAGATGTTTCACAGCTTTCCACAGAAGCCCGGACCCCAAAAATCCGGGCTTCGAATCGTATGGATGAGAGGTTAGATTAGGGGCCCATGGCGCGGTACATCTTCATCACCGGCGGCGTGGTCTCCTCCCTCGGCAAGGGTCTTGCTTCAGCAGCGCTCGGCGCGCTCCTGCAGGCGCGTGGATTTTCCGTGCGGCTGCGCAAGCTTGATCCCTATCTGAATGTCGATCCGGGAACCATGAGCCCCTATCA
>CAZICN010000255.1:0-6262 GCA_964537655.1 uncultured Aestuariivirga sp. | reverse complement strand
TTCTGCGGCGTCGCCGGCCAGTCTCCGCAAGAGATCGCATCCAATGTCGTGAAAACGAGAGGTTTCAAGAAGAATGGCGGCAATGCGCGCTATGTGTCCTACTTCAGCAGAAAGGCCATGGTGACCCTGACAGTCACTATGCCCGCGAACAAGGCTCATCCTGCCGTTGCCTGTCGCCGCGTCTTCCAGAAGAACGGCGAATGGCTGGTTACAACCACCGCCAGATGCGCGGCGAGCGATAGTGCCTGCAGATCCATGATGGCCGAATTCCGAGAGCTTGACGCCCAGATGAGGCAGGCCATTGAAAAATCAAAACCCAAGCCGTGATCAGGGGGCAGGCGATCAAGGCTTGACTGTCGCCTGATCTGCGCCTTCAAGGGCAACGCAATTGCCGGCCGGCGGGGAGGTGTCGCATAGACTGCTCACGACAAGGTCGAGGACCGGCGCGACGTCAGTGATCAGGCGCGTGGTTCGCGTTTCGTCTCCTGCCAGCATGTACATGGATGTCGGCGGTGCCCGCTCGAACAGGGCAAGCAGGGACTTGTCGACACCCATCTTCTTGAAATAGGCCGCGAGTTTCTTCTCGAGCTTCTTGTCGAGCTTGGTCGAGACATAACTCTTCATCGGCTTGCGGCTGACGATCTTGCGGCTGAGCACCTGTCGCTTGCCGTTCACGATGCGATAGCGCTCGAGATAGCGGACCCTCTCCTGTGTTATGGTGCGGCTGATCTGATGCACGCCGACAAGGGTGCCTTCACCCCGCAGGCGCCGTTCGCCGCCGGCCAGAATGAAGGTGCAGGCCGACACGCAGAAGGCGCGGCCGGACACGGCGATGCCGCGATAGATGTTCTTCTGCTGCTTCGGAAGCTTGCAGTCCTTGCGGTCGGGGGCGCAGCCGGCGAAATGCGTCCAGCCGACCCCGACATCGAGACGGCGGGCGCGAATCATCTCGCCGATCGCCAGGGCCGCGTCGACATCGCCGCCTGTCGAGGTGATGACCACCGGCAGGCGCAGGTCCTTCGCCCGGGCGAAGACCTTCTTGAACTGAGAGGGCGTTTTCGTCGTGATCTGGCCTTCCGCCGAAATCCACTGCGGGCACAAGGGCTCGCAGCCCGGCGCATTGTTGCGCACTATGACGACCCGCATCGGCTGATCGAAGGGGTTCTTCGCGGGGGCCTCCTTCTTCTTGGCCGCCGCTTCGAGGGGCTCGGCCGAGACGCCGAAGGCGAGCATTGCCGCCAGCAAGGCCAGAAGACAGGTGACAGGTGCCTTCATCGATGGGATCCCGATTGTCGACCGCCGCAAACTATACACAGTTTCGGGAGGGCGGAAAGCCGATCAGCCGATCACCAGGTTGAAGCTGACGCTGATCCGCTCGCCCTCGGCGCGGTTGAGGGGAACCTCGTGACGAAGCCAGCTTTCCCACAGAATGAGGGCGCCGGGAGCCGGATCCTGGGCGACATAGGTCTGAAGCGCGCGCGGGGTCTGTGCCTTGCGCGGCGGGGCGGCCATCATCATGGCATGGCGAGGGTCCTCGAAGACGATGGGGCCGGCCCCTGGCGGCGTCTTCACATAATAAGTACCGCTCAGCACCGCATTGGTGTGGAGATGCGAGCTGTGGGCGCCGCCCTCGGGCAGGACATTCACCCACATCGTATCGCAGAGCGGCCTGCCGCCGCGCAGCTCCCAGTGAAGCTCCCGGGCGAAACGGCCGGCATGCTGTTCGATCAGCCGCTTGAGGCGCGCGAAAGGCGGGCTGCGCTCAGGCAGGTCGGCGAGCGAACCATAGGACGTATAGCCTGCATAGCCATGCTTGAGGCACCAGCGCCGCCCGGCCCTGTCGTTCTCGGCGAGCGCGAACGCCGCCTGTTCCAGCTCATGGTTAAGGCGGCCCGCGCCCGCAATGCTGGTCCGGTAGACGAGGGTCGGGAACAGGGCCTCGATCTGGGCTGGTCTCTTCTGCATGGAAGAGGGATGCCATGGCGAGACGCCCCGCGCAATCCATAGGCACGGTGACAAGGCCCGGTCTTGGTGGCAATGTCCTGTTCCCTCAATCGAGAATGAAAGGCGGACGGCATGAGGCTTGGCAAGTGGGGAGCGATGGTGGCAGGTCTGGCGGCCCTGATGCTGGCGGCGGGCGCGGCGGAAGCCGCCAAATGCGGCAGCACCGGCGCCAATTTCGAGACCTGGAAGCAGAGCTTCAGCGCCGAAGCCCGGAAGAACGGCGTCAAGCCCAAGGCGCTCGCCGCCCTCATGGACACCAGCTATTCGACCGCCACGATCAGGGCCGACCGCAGCCAGAAGAGCTTCAAGCTGTCGCTCGATGCCTTCATGGAGAAGCGCGGCGCTCCGGCCATCGTCTCGCGCGGCCGGGCGCTCAAGAAATCCAACGCCGCACTCTTCGCCTCGATCGAGAAGCGTTATGGCGTGCCGCCCGGGCCGCTGCTCGCCATCTGGGGCATGGAGACGGGCTTCGGCGGGGTAACCGGCAGCCAGCACACGCTCTCCGCCGTCGCCACACTCGCTTATGACTGCCGCCGCACCGAGTATTTCACCGAGCAGCTCTATGCCGCACTTGCTCTCATCGACCGGGGCGCGCTTTCGGCCTCGGCGCGCGGCGCCATGCATGGCGAGGTCGGGCATACGCAGTTCCTGCCCAAGAACATCCGGCTCTATGGCGTCGATGGCGACGGCGATGGCCGCATCAATCTCAACTCCAAGGCCGATGCGCTCGCCTCGACCGCCAACTTCCTCAAGGGCCATGGCTGGGTGAGGGGCGAGGGCTATCAGCCGGGGCAGGAAAATTTCATCGCGATCGAGGGCTGGAACGCGGCCACCGTCTATCAGAAGGCCATCGCCATCATGGGCAAGCAGATCGATGGACGATAAACCGCCAGGCGGCGAGAGCAAGGCGAGAGCTTTCGAGCAGGCCTCGCCCTTCTACCGGCCCCTGTGGCGGCGTATCGCGATCACCGCCGTCGTCGCCATATGGCTCGCGATCGAGCTCTATAATGGCAGCGGCCTGTGGACAGCCATCGCCGCGGCAATGCTCTGCTATGCGGTATGGATTTTCTTCTTGAGTTGGCCGAAGACGCCTGACAATCCTGCGCAGTGATCCATAGCCCGTTTCGAAAGGCCGTCTCATGACCACCGCCAAGAGCAATCTCACCATCAATCCGCAGCGCCTGTGGGACGCGCTCGTGGAAACCGCGAAGTTCGGCGGCACGCCGAAGGGCGGCATCAAGCGGCTGACCGTCTCGGACGAGGACAAAAAGGTCCGCGACTGGTTCAAGGCGCAGTGCGAGGCACTCGGCTGCAAGGTCTCGGTCGATACCGTGGGTAACATGTTTGCATTGCGTCCCGGCCGCAACAACAAGCTCGCCCCCATCGCCATGGGCTCGCATCTCGATACGCAGCCCACCGGCGGCAAGTTCGACGGCGTTCTGGGCGTGCTCGGCGCCCTCGAGGCGATGCGCAGCATGGTCGATCTCGGCTACGAGACCACAGCACCCGTCATGATCGTCAACTGGACGAACGAGGAAGGGGCGCGCTTCGCGCCCGCGATGCTGTGCTCGGGCGTCTATGCCGGGGTCTTCACCGAGGACTTCGCCTATGCCAGGGCCGATCGCGACGGAATCACGCTCGGCGCGGAACTCGAGCGTATCGGCTACAAGGGCAAGGAGCCCGTCGGCTCGCACAAGTTCCAGGCGATGTTCGAGCTTCATTTCGAGCAGGGGCCGATCCTAGAGGCGGAGCAGAAAATGATCGGCGTCGTCACCGGCGTGCAGGGCATGCGCTGGTATGAGGTGACGGTGCGGGGTCAGGAGGCGCATACCGGCGCCACGCCGATGCTGCTGCGCAAGAACGCGCTGGTCGGCGCCTCGCGCATGATCGAGGCGATCGACAAGATCGGCCTCGATTACCTGCCGGGCGTCGCCAGCGTCGGATTGATCGAGAACCGCCCGAACAGCCGCAATGTCGTGCCCGGCGAAGTGTTCTTCACCGTCGATCTGCGCCATCCGGACGAGACCGTGCTCGACAAGATGGAGAAAGACTATCAGGCGGCAATCCCCAGGATCGCGCAGGAGCTCAAGCTCGAGGTCGAGGAGAAGCGGATCTGGAAATCGCCGGCGGTCCGGTTCGCGCCCGATCTCATCGACTGCGTGCGCCACGGCGCCGACCAGGCCGGGTTCACGACCCGCGACATGGCGTCGGGCGCCGGCCACGACGCCGCCTATATCGCCCGGGTCGCGCCGACGACGATGATCTTCGTGCCCTGCCTCGGCGGTCTGTCGCACAATGAAGCGGAATCGACCTCGCTCGAGGAATGCGCGGCGGGCTCGCAGGTGCTGCTGAACGCGGTCCTCGAATATGACCGGCGGTTCGCCTGAGGCCTGAGTTTGCGGAGAGGCAAATGACCTTGGATCTATCGGCGCGAAGCCGCGCGGCGGCGATCCAGATGACCCGGTGGCGCAGCGTCACCGGCACGCAGGGTGAATGCGACTTCCCGCTGCTGCTCAGGACGATGCTGGCCCAGGACCGCTACTTCCATCTCAACCCGTCGCATCTCAAGGTGCAGGATCTGGGCGATGGCACGGGACGCGCCAATCTCCTCGCTCTGGTCAAGGGCGAGGGCCGCAGGACAGTGGTGCTGGCCGGGCATTTCGACACCGTGCCTTACGATGACTATGCGGAATTGTCCCCCTTCGCCTGCGATCCCGAAACGCTGTTGCCGATGATCGTCGAGAAGCTGAAGCGCACCGGGGAAAATCCCCAGGCACTGGCCGATTTCGAATCCGGCGAGTATCTGCCGGGCCGCGGGCTGCTCGACATGAAATCGGGGATCGCCGCGGGCATTGCGGTGCTCGAGGTTTTCGCGGCGCAGGATCGCCGCCAGGGCAATATCCTTCTGCTCGCGACGCCCGACGAAGAGGACCGTTCGGCCGGCATGCGGGCGGCCGCGGCTCTCCTGCCCGAGGTCGCCCGCGAGAGCGATCTCGATATCAGCCTCGTGATCAATCTCGATTCGATCGCCGACGACGGTGACGGCTCCTTCGGCCGCTCCGTGACGATGGGCTCGGTCGGCAAGCTCCTGCTGACCGCGCTGGTCGTCGGGCGCGAAGCGCATGCCTGCTATCCCTTCGCCGGCATCAATGCCAGTTATCTCGCGGCCGAACTCCTGACCGAGTTCGAATGCGCACCCGAGCTTGCCGAGACCAGCGGTCATGAAATCGCGGCGCCGCCGACCGCCCTCTATGTGAAGGATGTGAAGAGCGGCTACAATGTGACCACGCCGGCGCGCATCTTCCTGTACTGGAACACGTTGCAGCACCGCAGACCGGCGGGCGAAGTCCTGACGATCGCCACCGGCATGGCACGCGAAGCGATGGAGCGGGCCATAGGCCGGCTGGCGCAGCGGGCCCAGAATGTCAGCCCGCCGCAGCCATTGCGCCAGGAGGCCGTCCAGGTCATGAGCTTCGCCGAGCTCATCGCCCAGGCGCGCAAATCCGATCCCGACTTCGACACCGCCTTCGACATGCTCAACAGGGAACTGGCCGAGCGTCAGGATCTCGATTTTCCGAACCGGGCGCGGCTCGCCACCGAATTCGCCTGGGCGTCGACCAAGCTGCCGGGGCCAGCGGTCGTCCTGGGCTTCGGTTCGCTGCCCTATCCGGCGGTGACGCTGAGCGATGAGCAGCTGGCCGGCCGGCTCATGACGGTGCTCGGCGAGGCGGCGGCGGAGAAGGGCACCAGCATCGCGCGGCTCGGCTATTTCCCCGGCATCTCCGACATGAGCTTCCTGGGCGAGGCATCGGGCGATCTCGCTGTCGCCGAAGCGAACACGCCGATCTGGGGCGCCAGCTTTTCACTCGCCCCATCGCCCGCCTATCGCGTCATCAATATCGGCCCATGGGGGCGCGACTACCATCACTGGCTGGAACGCCTGCATATGCCCTATGCATTTGACGTCTTGCCTCTGCTGATCCTTCGTGCCACCAAGGCCGCACTCGAGCAATAGCAGGAGATTTCCAATGGCTTTGAAGCGTATCGGCGCCGGCAACCGCATGAGCGACGCCGTGATCCACGGCAACATGATCTATCTGTCGGGTTATGTGGCCGAGAAGACCGTCGGCAAATCGGTCAAGGAACAGACCCAGGATATCCTCGACCAGATCGATGCGACGCTGAAGGAAGCGGGCACGGACAAGACGAAGATCGTCAAAGCCAATATCTGGCTGACCGACATCAAGACCTGGGCGCA
>CAZICN010000254.1:0-6339 GCA_964537655.1 uncultured Aestuariivirga sp. | reverse complement strand
CTAGAGCGTTGGACGGTCTGTTGGAATCGAAAGGGGATTCCCAAATCAGCTTCGAAGTGATTCAAGGTGTGCGGAGGTGATTAGCCATGCCACACCCCTTGTCGAACGATCTGCGTAAGCGCGTCGTGAAGTTCGTGGAAGCTGGGCACTCGCGCCATGAGGCTGCCGAGCGTTTCGGCACTTCGGTGTCGTTTGCCGTCAAGCTGATGAAGCTGTACCACGAGACGGGCCGGGTTGACCCAAAACCCAGAGGCGGGTTCCGTCATGGCAAGCTCGGCCCCCACCGGGTCTTCATTCTGCGCCAGGTTGAGGCCAAGCATGACATCAGCATGCCGGAGCTGGCTGCCCTGCTGCACAAGGCCAAGGGCGTCGAGGTGGCTCCTGCCACGCTGTCGCGCTTTCTGATTGCCTGTGGCCTCAGCTTCAAAAAAAACGCTCAGGGCATCCGAACAAGACAGGCCTGATATTGCCAAGGCGCGAAGCGAATGGACGGAAGGCCGCCAGCCAATCATGCGCCGTGAGCGTAACAGGCTGATCTTTATAGACGAAACCGGCACAACCACGAAGCTGACACGGCTGCGTGGGCGCTGCACCAAGGGCGAGAGGCTCAACTCCAAAGCACCCTTCGGCCATTGGAAAACCCAGACCCTGGTTGCCGGCCTCAGGTGCGATGGCCTGGTTGCCCCATTCGTCATCGATGCGCCGATGAACCGGATCATCTTCGATGTCTATGTCGAGACCCAGCTCGTTCCGGTCCTGCGGCCGGGCGACGTTGTCATCATGGACAATCTCGCTGCCCACAAGAGCCCGCCGGCTGAAGCCATGATCCGCGCCACAGGAGCATGGGTGCTGTTCCTGCCGCCTTACAGCCCCGATCTCAACCCCATCGAAATGGCCTTCGCCAAGCTCAAGGCCCACCTGCGGGCAACATCAGCGCGAACCATCGATGACCTCTGGAGGAGCATCGGCAATATCTGCCGCATGTTCTCACCCGATGAATGCAGCAACTACTTCACCGCCGCTGGATATGGACTCAATTGACCATCCGATGCTCTAGTTGAGAGCGAAGGGCCTTTATAAAGAGGTGCCGTCTTTCGACTTGCCATCCATCTCGCGGGCGAAGTCGAGGAAGCGGTCAAACATCTTGCCGAAGATATCCATCATGCGGTCGACCTCCTTGTCGCTCGGCAGCTTGTCGGGTCCGCCGCTCTTCTCCAATTCGGCAAGGCGCGATTTCAAGGTCTCGTTCTCGGCGCGCAGCCGGGCGAGATCCTGCGCCACATCGAGACCTTCATCCTTGACGTTCTGACATTCCCATACGCCGTCCCTGGCAGCGCAGAGCGCCATGACGCCGGTCGCTGAATCGAGGCGGAGAAATCCCTGCTCGACCTTTTCCAGCACATAGCGGCCGGTGATCTCGGCCGCCCCGACGACCGATGCCGTCAGCAGAAAAGTCGTGAGGAGCAGAAGTGGGCGCAGCATGGCGGGCCTCCTGCCCTTGATAATACAGCAAAAACCGCCGTCTTTGTGACGCAGGCAACTTTTCGGGCCGATGCACGCCGTTCTTGTTTTGTATTTCGGACGGCGAATCGTCTAGACTGGGGCGCATGAACCTCGATCAGACCGTCCTCCAGATTGGCGGCCAGGCTTTCAACCTTGGCCAGATTCTCCTTGCCGGTGCCGGCTTTGCCCTGCTCCTCATCATCGTGACGGCGGTGCTGGCCTGGCGCGGCCAGAGGCTCAGGCGGGAAGAGAGCCTGGAAACGATGCGGCGCGCCGGCGAACTTGAATTCCGCCTCGCCGAAATGGCGGGCCAGCTTCGGCACTTCGCCGACCAGGCTTCGAGCGGCCAGCAGCATCTGGCCCGCACCCTCGACGAGCGGCTCGACCAGGTGAGCCATCGGGTCGGGCGCGGCCTCAACGAACAGGCCGAACGCACACACCAGTCGCTCAAGCATCTTTATGAAAGGCTGGCGGTGATCGATTCGGCGCAGGCCAACCTCACCCAGCTCTCCTCGGAAATGGTCTCGCTCAAGGACATCCTCGCCAACAAGCAGGCGCGCGGCGCCTATGGCCAGGCGCGCATGGAAGCGATCATCCGCGACGGGCTGCATGCCCATGCCTTCGCCTTCCAGGCGACCTTGTCCAACGGATCGCGGCCGGACTGCCTGATCAAGCTTCCCGATTCGGAGCTGCGCCTGGTGCTCGACGCCAAATTCCCGCTCGAAGCCTTCAACGCTTTGAAGGTTGCCACCGGCGAGGCCGCCATCCGCGCCGCCGAGACGCGCTTGCGCAAGGACGTGACCCTGCATGTGAAGGATATTGCCGGCAAGTACCTCATTGCCGGAGAGACGCATGAGACGGCGATCATGTTCGTTCCATCGGAATCGATCTATGCCGATCTCTATGAGAAGTTCGAGGACGTCATCCAGAAGGCGCATCGCGAGCGCGTGATCATCGCCTCGCCCAACATCCTGATGCTGCTGATCCAGACAATGCAGGCGATCTTCAAGGATGCGCGCATGCGCGAGCAGGCGGGCGTCATCAAGATCGAGGTGACGCGGCTCCTCGAGGATGTCGGCAGGCTCAAGGACCGCGTCCTCGATCTGCAGCGGCATTTCGGCCAGGCGAGCGGCGATCTCGAGAAGCTCGGCCTGTCCGCCGACAAGATCACCAAGCGCGGCCTCAGGATCGAGCAGCTCGATGTCGAGGAGCCGGTGAAGATCGCCGGCGAGGATGCCCAGCTCAGGCTGGTGCAGGGGCGCTGACCTGCGCCAGGGATTCCAGGCGAGGAGAAACACGGCCGATGATCGTGGCGCGGCGCCGGACAATCCCGTCGCCGGCCTTCATGCTGTCATCTGCCGCTGAAGATGCGCCGCCGTTTCGCCGCTCTTCTCGGTGAGCCAGGAACGAAACCGCCCGACCTGGGCCCGGCGTGCCGCGCTTTCCTTGAATGCCACACGATAGGCATGCCCGGTCCATGCGCCTTGGGAAACGGGAAACGGCAGCGACAATCTCCCGCTCTCCAGCTGGGCTCGCACCAAAGCCAGTCCGCAGATCAGCAATCCGACATCCGAATAGACCGCTTCAAGCGCTTGCACGACATGGCGATAACGTACGCCCCGTTCAGCGGCGGTCCCACGGTAGCCAAACCTGTTGGTCCATTGCGGCCAACCGATCGAAGTTGGATCGCTCCTGTAGCAATCGAGGTGAAGCAGGGGTAATCCTTCAAGTCCCCGGGCGGAAGCCACGCTTGAAAAGCGCTTGGTGTTTTCAGGAGAACTGACCGGAAGCAGGTAATCCCTGAACAACTCGTCTTCTTCACCTCCGCCACGCGACTGACCAAACCAGATCTCGCAATCGGCTTGTCCGGGCCGCATGGGCACGTCGCCCACGCCATTGATGCAGAACAGGATGTTAGGGTTTTCCGCCTTGAAGCCGGCAAGCCGCGGCTTCAGCCAGAGTTCGGCCCAGTCGGTGTCGGCGACGACATGAATTTCATGAATGCGTTGGAAATCGAGAATCTTGGCGGCTGTTTCCATCTCCCTGAACGCGGCGCTGAGATGAGCAAGCGCCGCCGCAAGCTCTCGCGTGGGGCGGATTCCAGACCGCCCCCGCACCAGGAGATCGAGCCCCAGATAGTCTTCAAGCGCCTTGATCCGCTGGCCGACGGCCGCCGGCGTGATGCCCAACTGCTCACCCGCCGCCTTGAGCGAGCCCATTCGAACAGCGAGTTCGAGTGCCTGGAGCGACCTCAGATGAGCGACGATCATCCTGTTTTGATAAAGATTATCTTTGCATGTGTAAAGAACATTTATCTTGCCTAAACGGTGATCGAGCGCAAAATGGAACCATGAGCGAACCGACGGAGGATAACAAAATGGCGTATTTGAAGCGGTTTGTGATCGAACGCGACATTCCCGGCGTTGGCGCGATGTCGATTATCGAGCTGTGCGGCGTGGCACGCGCCTCGAACCAGGCCATCGACAAGGTCGGTCCCGGCATCCAATGGCAACACAGCTACGTGGCCGGCGACAAGACATTCTGCATCTATCTGGCCAGCGATGAAGCCGCGATCCGGAAACACTCGGAGTTGAGTGGCATCCCGGTCACCAGCATCACCGAGATCACCCAGATCGTCGATCCGCTGACCGCCAATAACTGAAGCGAAGCCCGGCGCGGCCGCGTCGAGTTATCAGGAACCGTAAGGAATCCACCGGAAGAGCCCTGCTCTTCCGACGGGAATGTGCAACCCCAATCGTGAGGAAATCATCATGACCTACAAAGGCACCTGCTTCTGCGGCGCAGTCGCGCTCGAAGCTCACGGATCACCAGAGGCGATGGGCTACTGTCATTGCAGCTCGTGCCGCTCATGGTCGGGAGGCCCCGTCAACGCCTTCAGCCTGTGGAAGCCGGGGGCGGTCAAGGTCACCGCCGGGGCGGAACATATGGCGAGCTTTGCCAAAACCCCGACGAGCCACCGGAAATACTGCAGGAAATGCGGCGGGCATCTGATGACCGACCATCCGCCGCTCGGTCTCGTGGATGTCTTCGCCTCGACCATACCGACGCTCGACTTCAAGCCCGGCGTTCATGTCAACTATGCCGAGGCCGTGATGCGCATGCGCGATGGACTGCCGAAGCTCAGGGATTTTCCGGCCGAGCTCGGCGGCTCCGGCCAGGCCGTGGCGGAATAACGAGAGGTGTCATCATGAACATTCAAAACCCAGTCGCGCCCGATTTCGTCGCGATCAAAAGCCGCCAGCAAGGCGCCTGGGGCTCCGGCGACTACGCCGTCATCGGCACGACGCTGCAGATCGTGGGCGAGATGCTGTGCGAGGCCGTCGATCTGCGCAGCAATCAGCGCGTTCTCGATGTCGCGGCCGGCAACGGTAACGCGACACTCGCCGCCGCCCGGCGCTTTGCCGATGTCGTTTCGACGGATTATGTCGGCGCGCTGCTCGAACGCGGACGTGAACGGGCGGCGGCGGAGCGCCTGCCGGTGACGTTCCAGGAAGCCGACGCCGAGGCGCTGCCCTTCGCCGATCAAAGCTTCGATGTCGTTCTCTCGACCTTTGGCGTCATGTTTACGCCGCATCAGGATAAAGCCGCGCGGGAGCTGATGCGCGTCTGCCGTACCGGCGGAAAGATCGGTCTCGCCAACTGGACACCGCAGAGCTTCATCGGCCGGTTGTTCAAGACTATCGGCAAGTACGTGCCGCCAGCGCCCGGTATCGCTTCGCCGGCGCTGTGGGGCGACCGAGCGCATCTCGAAAAGCTGCTCGGCCCCGGCGCGATCATCGCCGCGCAGCACCGGAGCTTCGTGTTTCGCTATCGCTCGCCCCGACACTGGCTCGAGACGTTCCGGACCTATTATGGCCCGGTCATGAAGGCCTTCCTGGCCATCGAGCCTGAGGCGCGCAGCGAACTCGAGGCCGAACTCCATGCCCTCCTCGCGGATTTGAACACCGCCACCGATGGCACGCTGGTCATCCCCGGCGAATATCTCGAGGTCGTCGTCACCAGGACAAGCTGATTTTCGGTTCGCAAACAAATATCTTGGAGCGCTTCCTTATCGCCAAAGTCGAGCAACTTTGGCGGGAAGCGCTCTAGAAGCACCCAAGGGAGCTTCTGGCGGATCAGTCCGCGACAGCGGCCGATGGCGCGCCGCCACCCTTCGACGGCCTGGACAAAAGTAAGGCCAGCGGCAGGGTGGCGAGCGCCACATACATCATCAGCACATAGTCATTGGCATAAGCGATGACGGCGGACTGCTTCGTCACCTCGGCATTGAGCGCCGCCTTGCCGGCCATGGTCGTCACGTCCCAGATGTGGGTGAGGCCCGGCATATGGAGGCCGAGATTGAACGGCGTCACATGCCCTGCGAGATCGGCATGCATGACCGCGGTATTGCGAGTCAGCATGAAGATGACGATCGAGATGCCGATGCTCGAGCCGATATTGCGCATCAGGCTGAACAATGACGTCGCCTGGGTGCGGTAGCGCGGATCGAGGGTGGCGAAAGTGATGGTCGACAACGGTACGAAGACGAAGCCCAATCCGGCGCCCTGGATGATGCCGGTGCGGATGATCGTCGCCTGCGACACGTCGGTCGTGAAATACATCATCTCCCACAAAGTGAAGGCGATCAGCACCAGGCCGAAGGCGAAGAGGAAGCGCGGATCGATGCGCGAAATCACCCGGCCGACGATCATCATGGCGACCATGGTGCCGATGCCGCGCGGCGCCATCACGAGGCCGGCGGTGAGCACCGGATAGCCGAGGATCTGCTGCAGGAACGGGGTGAGCAGCGCCATGGTGGCGAGGAGAATGATGCCG
>CAZICN010000253.1:0-6340 GCA_964537655.1 uncultured Aestuariivirga sp. | reverse complement strand
CCGCGCGAGCGCCGCGCGATCTCGCGCGCCCCCTCTTCCGCCATTGCGACCTGCAGGACACGCGCTCCCCGCCTGATGATGTCGAGCAGTTCCTCTTCGGTGTAGAAATCGAGCCGCACCGGAATGCCGAAGCGGTCTCTGAGCGGCGTGGTCAGAAGTCCTGTGCGGGTGGTGGCGCCGATGAGCGTGAATTTCGCCAGATCGATGCGCACCGAGCGCGCCGCCGGCCCCTCGCCGATGATGAGATCGAGCTGGAAATCCTCCATCGCCGGATAGAGGATCTCCTCGACCGCCGGATTGAGACGATGGATCTCGTCGATGAACAGGACGTCGCGCTCTTCGAGATTGGTGAGGAGAGCCGCGAGATCGCCGGCCTTGGCGATGACAGGGCCCGATGTGGCGCGGAAATTGACGCCGAGCTCGCGCGCCACGATCTGCGCCAGTGTCGTCTTGCCGAGGCCCGGGGGCCCCGCGAACAACACATGGTCGAGCGCTTCGTTACGCCCTTTCGCCGCCTCGATGAACACATGGAGATTCTGCTTGGCCTTCGTCTGGCCGACGAATTCCTTGAGCATCTGCGGCCGCAGATGCGTGTCGATCTGGTCTTCCGGGCGCAGATCGCGGTCTATCAGACGGTCTGTGGCCGCATTCATGCTTCAGCTCTCTTCCAGTATGGGCGCACCAGCCACCAGGTGGCGAGCGCCGGCACGATGTGAATGATGGCACTAAAGGCCAAGCCGTCGCCAGTCACGCCGAAAAGGCTGAACGTGAAAAGCAGGGTCAACGGCAATGCGGTCAGAATCGGAACCCAAATCGGGAGCCTGCCGGAGAACCAGCCGGAAAGCGCGAAGGACAGGCCGCAAATGAGCGCCTGCAATCCACCAGACGCGTAGCCCAGAACCAGAACCGACAGTTTGGTCCTGTCCTGCATGAACATCGCGATCGCTTCCGGCGCCAGCCCGGCCGTGCTCGCGAGAAAAACCAGGATGGTGCCGACCAGAGGACCGATGGCAACAGTCAGGAGGACGGTCATGGCGAGCTTCGCCCATAGCCTATGGCCGTTTTGGCCGGATGTGATCAGCTCGCTCATGCCAGGGCCAGTTCCTTGAGGGCGAGCCGGATCAGCTGCTCGGTCTGGGCATCATCGCCCGCCTTGCGCATGGCGGCGCTCACCGCGGAACCCGCCTGCGTCTGGCCATAGCCCAGATTGACCAGCGCCGAGACCGCGTCCGACGCCGCCGTGGGCCGCGGTCCGCCGAGTTCGGCCTGGAGCCTGGCCAGCGCCGGATCGGCAGGCGCGAAAGCCGGCGCCTTGTCCTTCAGCTCACTGACGATCCTTTGTGCGACCTTGGGTCCGACGCCTGGAGCGCGCGACACCATCGCCTTGTCCTGAAGCGCGATGGCATTGCCGAGTTCGGCCGTGGTCAGCGTCGAGAGCAGCGCCAGCGCCACCTTGGTGCCGACGCCTTGCACCGTCTGCAGAAGCCTGAACCACTCACGCTCGCCCTGCGTGGCGAAACCGACAAGACGGATCATGTCCTGGCTCACCAGCATCTCGGTCAGGATTTCGGCGAACTCTCCGGCAGCCGGCAGATGCGCCAGCGTCTTGGTCGAGCAGGAGCAGTGATAGCCGACGCCATTGACGTCAATGACGACCCAGTCCGGTCCATGGGCATCGATGCGGCCCTTGAGCTTGCTGATCATGAAGCATGATCCCATGGATTGACGAGCACTACGCCCGTCGAGGCAAAATCAGCGACGTTGCGGGTAGCGACCGTCATCCGGTGAACCAGCGCGGTGGCGGCGATAAAGCCATCCCGGATCGGCCGCGGATTGGGAACATGGAGCGCAGCACTTCGTCGCGCGACAGCTGTGTCGACCGGCAGTATGCGCTCCGAAAAGTCGGGGAGAACGTAGTCATCAAGCCAGCTGCGAAGAATCATGGCTTGCGCGGGGTCGCGTCGTTCTACCAGCAGGGCACCAATTTCCAGTTCCTGGATCACAATAGCCGACAAAAACAAGCTTTCGGTCGGAACGGCCTGCACCCAGGCCACAACATTGCGGTGGGCTCTTCCCGCTCTCGCTTTCCGCAATTCAGAAACCACATTCGTGTCGAGCAGAAACATCAGTCGAAGTCAGCCGGTCGAGCGGGATCGCGCATGGGCGGAATCTCAAGCTCCACATCCTCAATGCCCGGGGGCATGCCCAATGTGTCGATGATGCTGCGGCCCTTGTTGGTCAGTCGGCGATAGTCCTCGATACTGAGCAAGACATGAGCCGCCTTGCCGCGGTCGGTGATGAAGACTGGACCGTCTTTAGCCGCCTTCTTGGCGCGGCTCGTATCTTGGTTGAATTCCCGGCTGGAAAGAGTTGTGACCGTCATCCCCGCCTCCCTTACTACGAGAATTGTAGATATGTTGCTACATTTTAGCGCAAGCCGGAGAACAAGTCAAGAACGCGCCAGCCGCTTTGCCAGGCTTTGCGCCCCCCGGTGATGGGCATGGCAGATGGCGACAGCGAGCGCATCGGCGGCATCGGCCGATTTGGGCTGTGCCCGCGGCAGCAGGATCTTGACCATGTGATGTATCTGCTCCTTCTCGGCGTGACCGGCGCCGACCACGGTCTTCTTCACCTGGTTCGGCGCATATTCGGCGACCGGCAGGCCCGCTTCCGCCGGCACCAGGAGCGCAATGCCGCGCGCCTGGCCGAGCTTCAGTGTGGCGCGCGCGTCGGTGTTGACGAAAGTCTCCTCGACCGCCGCCTCATCCGGCCGCCACCGGGCAATGACCTCGGCCAGTTGCACCCTGAGCTGGACCAGCCTTTCGGCGAGCGAAAGCGCCTGGTCGCTCGTGAGGATGCCGTCGGCGATATGCGAGATGCGCGTGCCCTCGCAGGCGATCATGCCCCAGCCGGTGCGCCGGAGGCCTGGATCGATGCCGATGATTCGAACAGTGGACAGGGCCATGCCACGAGGCATAGCATCCCTTGATCTCGATCGCAGCTTCGCGAGGTCGTGCCATGCGCAGGTTTTTGCAGTCTTTCGTCATCGTGATCGCGACCGTCCTGGTCTCGGCCCTGCCCCTGCGGGCGGAAGAGCTCTGGAAAACGCTGCCCGCCCTCACCCCCTTGCCGCCGCCCACCGAAAGCGGCGAAGCGCCCGTCAACGGCATCCAGATTTATTACGCGATCTGGGGTGACGGCTCACCGCTCATCCTCCTCCATGGCGGCCTCGGCAACACCGAATATTTCGGCGCAGAGGTGCCGGAACTCGCCAAGCAGTATCGGGTGATCGCCATGGACAGCCGCGGCCACGGCCGCTCATCGCGCAATGCCGAACCCTACAGCTACGAGCTCATGGCGAAGGACGTCATCGGTCTCATGGATTATCTCAAGATCGACAAGGCCTCGATCGTCGGCTGGAGCGACGGCGGCATCATCGGCCTCGACATCGCGATGAACTATCCCGATCGCCTCGACCGGCTCTTCGCCTTTGGCGCCAACACCAATGTCGCGGGCCTCAAGCCCAATATCGACAAGGACCCCGTCTTCGCCAAATATATCGAGAATGCCGGCAAGGATTATGACAGGCTGTCGAAAACGCCCAAGGAGTACAACGACTTCGTCACCCAGATCGGCCAGATGTGGGCGACCCAGCCCGACTACAAGCCGGAACAGCTGGCCAAGATCACCGCACCCGTCGCGATCGCCGATGGCGAGCATGACGAGGCGATCCGCCAGGAACACAATGTCGAGATGTCAAAGGCCATTCCCGGCGCCCAACTCGTCATCCTGCCGGGCGTCAGCCATTTCGCCATGCTGCAGGACCCGAAGCTGTTCACTCAGGCGGTGCTGGAGTTCCTGAAGTAGCCTCAGGGAGGCCTTGCGGGCCTCACCTCTTGTAAAGGCGCTCGAAAAAATGTATATACTTCTATGTATATACACCGGAGCAAGCCACCGTGCCGCAATACGCGAAAGTCTTTCAATCGGGGAACTCTCAGGCCGTGCGCTTGCCAAAGGATTTCCGCTTCGACGTGGATCAGGTCGAGGTGACGCGCGAAGGGGATGCAGTGATTCTGCGACCGCGGCTCGACCGTCGCTCGCGCTGGGCGTCTCTGAATGCCGCGCTGGACCGCGGATTCAGCGATGACTTCTTGGCCGATGGGCGCCAGCAACCGCAGGATCAGGACAGGCCTCAGTTGGATGGCCTGTTCAATTGATCACGCACCTCCTCGACACGAACGCGGTCATTGCGCTTCTCGTCCGCAGGTCCGTTACATTGATCAAGCGGATCAGGCGGAGTGCCGAGGGCTCGATCGGCTTCTCCGCTATCGTCGCGCACGAGCTTTACTTCGGCGCTTACCGCAGCGCCAAGGTTTCGTTCAATCTGGAAACGCTTCGACTTGCAATGGCCGACTTTCCGTTTGTCGGCTTCGAACGGGAAGATGCGCAGGTATCAGGCGAGATTCGCGCGGCATTGGCGATCAAGGGAATGCCGATCGGCCCTTATGATGTGCTGATCGCGGGACAAGCCAAGGCACGAAGCTTGGTTCTCGTCACGAACAATATGAGCGAGCTCAAACGTGTCGATGGCCTCCGGGTCGAGGATTGGACCGACGACAGCTGAGGCACGGCCTCACGCGGCGGTGAGTTTCTTCATCACGTCGTCGGAGACTTCGAAATTGGTGAAGACGTTCTGCACGTCGTCGTCCTCATCGAGCGCGTCGACGAGCTTCATCAGCGTCTGCACCGTCTCTTCATCGACCGGCGTCACCGTCTGCGGCTTCCACACGACCTTCACCGTCTCGGCCTCTCCGAGCTTGGCCGACAGGGCTTGCGTCACCTCGCCGATGCTTTCGAAGGCGCACAAGATCACATGGCCGTTGTCGTCCGACTGCACGTCGTCGGCGCCCGCTTCGATCGCGGCTTCCATCATCTGATCGGCCGAGCCCCGCTGCGCCTTGTAGGTGATCTCGCCCGCGCGGTTGAACATGAAGGCGACAGAACCCGTCTCGCCGAGATTGCCGCCATATTTCGCGAACAGCGAGCGCACATTGCTCGCCGAGCGGTTGCGGTTGTCGGTCAGGGCCTCGACGATGATCGCCACGCCTCCCGGTCCATAACCCTCATAGCGGATCGCTTCATAGGTGTCGGCATCGCCGCCCATCGCCTTCTTGATGGCGCGCTCGATATTGTCCTTCGGCATGTTCTCGGCGCGGGCATTCTGCACCGCAAGTCGAAGCCTCGGGTTCTTCTCGGGGTCGGGCAGGCCGGACTTCGCCGCCACCGTTACTTCGCGCGCGAGCTTGGAGAACAGCCTCGATCGGATGGCGTCCTGCTTGCCCTTCCGGTGCATGATGTTCTTGAACTGGGAATGACCTGCCATGGACCCTCAAACCGCGATTTTCAGGCCTTATAAACCTCTCCCGACAAGATTAACAAGCGCCGCCCCTGGCTTAACCCGTCCTTAAGGCGGATCGCCCAATTTGAATCGATAGTGAGTAACAGGAGCGTTCCATGACGGTGAAGCCAGGATCGGCGAACGGCATTGTTTTTGCAGCGGAAGGTGTGACCGGCACGGCCTGTGCTGCGGCCCTCAAGAAAGTCCGCTCGCTCGCCAGCACAGCGCCTTCGGGGCGGGCCTTTGCCGCCATCGCCACCCTCGCCGACTTTTCCCAGGCGGCCGAGAACCATCTCAAGGCCGGCAATGACGCCTTGACCCGCGGCGACGGCCGCGAAGCCCAGAACGAGTGGGCGCGCGCCGTGAAAGTCATGGACCAGATGGCAAACGAGGCCCGTGGCGGCAAGCCGTCGCGCGCGTCTTCGGCACCCGAGTTCCAGCGCCAGCGCTGAAGCGCCGCGCCGCTACCAGAAATCGATCTGCGCTTCGGCGAGGCGCCCGCCGATCCTCAGCGGCGCCACTTTGATCGCCAGCCCGGTCGTATCGTCGGTCTCGACCGCAACCCCTGACACCGTCGCCTCGCCCTCGGCGGGGCGCATGCGCTCGACCGGCAGCTTGCGCAGGAACCGCTGCAATGGCTCCTCCTTGGCCATGCCGATCACCGAGTCATAGTCGCCGCACATGCCGGCATCGCTCATATAGGCGGTGCCGCCCTTCAGGATCTGGTAATCGGCGGTCGGCACATGGGTATGGGTCCCGACCACCAGGCTGGCGCGCCCGTCGACATAGTGGCCGAAGGCCGTCTTCTCCGACGTCGCCTCGGCGTGAAAATCGATGATCACGGCATCACACGCTTTGCCGAGAGGACACAGGTCGAGCTCGCGGTCGACGGCGCGGAACGGGTCATCGAGTTGCGGCTCGATCATCACCCGGCCCATGATG
>CAZICN010000252.1:0-6400 GCA_964537655.1 uncultured Aestuariivirga sp. | reverse complement strand
CTCGCTGCACCAGATCTGGGCCATCGTGTGGTTCGCCTCCGGGCTGGTGGCGCTCGCCACCGGCATCATGTGGGGCGCCCGCTCCGATGTCTCCTTCGCGCTCGAGATCATCGCGCTCAGGGCCCTGCCGGTACTCATCCTGGGCGGCTTCACCTCGGTGCCGGGCGCCATTGTCGGAGGCCTCATCGTCGGCATCGGCGAGAAGCTCGGCGAGATCTACTGGGGCCCGCTGCTCGGCGGCGGCATTGAATCGTGGCTGGCCTACATGATTGCGCTGGTTTTCCTGCTGTTCAGGCCGCAAGGTCTGTTCGGCGAACGCATCATCGAGCGGGTTTAGCATGTTGTACCGCGAGGCTGGCCAGTTCAAATCGAGTTATGCGGCGGATCAGGCGATCTTCCCGCTCCTTCAGGACCGCATCGCAGTGCTGGGCATCCTCGCTTTTGCCGTCATCGCGGTGCCGCTCCTCGCCGGTGATTTCATTCTCGATGCGATCGCCATTCCCTTCCTCATCCTTACCCTCGCCGCCATCGGCCTCAATGTGCTGACGGGTTATGCCGGCCAGCTGTCGCTCGGGACCGGCGGCTTCATGGGGGTAGGGGCCTATGCCTGCTACAAGCTCACCACCGCTTTTCCGGACGTGAACATCATCCTGCTCATCCTCCTGTCCGGCGTGTTCTCGGCGGGCGTAGGTCTCGTCTTCGGCCTGCCGTCGCTGCGCATCAAGGGACTTTATCTCGCGGTGACGACGCTCGCCGCTCAGTTCTTCCTCGAATGGTGCTTTATCCGCATCGGCTGGCTCTACAACTACAATGTCTCCGGCGCGATCGATTCGCCTGAGCGCACCCTGCCGGGCGGCCTGGCGCTGACCGGACCGAACGCCGCCGCCGTCACGCGCTATCTGGTCGTGCTCGCGATCGTCACGGTGATGACGCTCCTGGTCAAGAATCTGATCCGCGGCCGCATCGGCCGGTCCTGGATGATGATCCGCGACATGGACATCGCCGCCGAACTCATGGGCGTGCGTCCGCTCCTCACCAAGCTGTCGGCCTTCGCGGTGTCGTCCTATATCTGCGGCGTCGCCGGCGCCATGTTCGTTTTTTTCTATCTGGGTTCGGTCGAGCCCGCCGCCTTCTCCATCACCCTGTCGTTCCAGATCCTGTTCATGGTGATCATTGGCGGGCTGGGCAGCCTGATCGGCTGCTATTTCGGCGCCGCCTTCATCTGGATACTGCCCATCTTCCTGCGCAATGTCCTGCCCACGATCGGCATCGATATCGGGGCGGAGAACATCGTGCATCTCACCTCGATGATCATCGGCGTGCTCATCATCCTGTTTCTCATTCTCGAACCGCACGGGCTGGCGCGGCTGTGGCAGCTCGGCAAGGAGAAGCTTCGCGTCTGGCCGTTCCCCTATGCGTGAGGGCGCAGCCGGTCGACCTGATTTGGGCGCTGGGGCCGGCGCCCGTGACCTGGACCAAGACTTAAGGCTCATCAGTCGGCCGATCGGCCAGTATGGGAGGTTGAAATGAAACTCAAGGCTTTGATCACAGGAACTTTCCTGGGTGGCGTCCTGCTCGGCGCCGCCATGCCCGCCGCCGCCGAGGAAAGCATCTATGTCCAGCTTCCGACCTACCGCACCGGCGCCTATGCCGGCTCGGGCATCCCGATCGCCAATGGCATGGCCGACTACCTCACCATGCTGAACGAGCGCGACGGCGGCATCAATGGCGTCAGGATCGCATTCGAGGAATGCGAGACGGGTTACGACACGCAGAAAGGTGTCGAATGTTATGAGCAGGCGAAGGCGAAGAAGTCGCTCGTCTTCAATCCATGGTCGACCGGCATCACGCTCGCCGTCATTCCGAAGGCAAGCGTCGACAAGATGCCGATCCTCTCCATGGCCTATGGCCTGTCGGCGGCGGCCGACGGCAAGACCTTCCCCTGGGTGTTCAACCCGCCAATGACCTATTGGGACGGGGCCTCCGGCGTCGTCAAGTATTTGGGCGAGCGCGAAGGCGGGATCGACAAGCTGAGCGGCAAGAAGATCGGTTATATCTATCTCGATGCCGGCTACGGCAAGGAGCCCATTCCGCTGCTCGAGCAGTTCGCCACCCAATATGGCTTCACGCTGTTCAAATACCCGGTCCCCGGCAAGGAGATGCAGAACCAGTCGTCGCAATGGCTGAACATCCGCCGCGACAAGCCCGATTACATGGTGATCTGGGGCTGGGGTGCGATGAACCCGACCGCCGTCAAGGAAGCGACCAAGATCCGCTACCCGATGGACCGATTCATCGGCGTGTGGTGGTCGGGCGGCGAGGATGATGCCCGCGGCGGCGGCGCCCAGGCCAAGGGTTACATGACCCTCAATTTCAACGCCGTCGGCGCCGATTTCCCGGCCTTGCAGGATATCAAGAAGCTCGTCGTCGATGCCGGCAAGAGCAAGGTCGATCCTTCGAAATTCGGCGAAAATCTCTACAATCGCGGCATCGTCAACTCGCTTTATGTGGCCGAAGCGATCCGCATCGCCCAGGAGAAGTCGGGCAAGAAGGTCATCACCTCCGAGGACATGCGTGTCGGTCTCGAGAATCTGAGCATCGATGCCGCGCGCCTGGAGGCGATCGGCCTCAAGGACTTCATCGCGCCGGTGAAGGTCACCTGCGACAACCATTCCGGCCACAACAAGATGTATGTGCAGCGCTGGACCGGCGACAAGTGGGAGAAGGCTTCCGACTGGTTCGACCCGATGTCGGATGTGGTCAATCCCATGCTGATGGCGGCGGCTAAGTCCTATGCCGAAACGAACAAGCCGTGGCCGGCGCGCAGCGAGGCCTGCGCGAATTGATGTGCTCTTCTCGTCCTTCTTGTCTTCCCCTTCTCCCGCTTGCGGGAGAAGGTGGCCGAAGGCCGGTTGAGGGTGTGCTTTCGACAAATACACGAAGCGCTTCAACGAGCGTGCGCAGCTTCAGAATACACCCTCACCCGCCCTGTCGGGCACCCTCTCCCGCAGGCGGGAGAGGGGGGAAGAAGCGGGGAGATCTTGTGCTTGGCGGCAAGCCATGACCGCGGCCTCCAACCCCATCCTGGTCGTGAACAATATAGAGGTGATCTATGATCACGTGATCCTCGTGCTCAAGGGTGTGTCACTCAGCGTCGAGGCGGGCGGCATCGTCGCCTTGCTCGGCGCCAATGGAGCGGGCAAGACGACGACGCTGAAGGCGATCTCGAACCTGCTCCGTGCCGAGAGGGGCGAGGTCACCAAGGGCAGCATCCTCTTCAAGGGCGAGGAAGTGCACGCCTTGTCGCCGAACGATCTCGTCCGGCGCGGCTGCATCCAGGTGATGGAGGGCCGGCACTGCTTCGGCCATCTGACGATCGAGGAGAATCTCCTTACCGGCGCCTTCACGCGCAAGGACGGGGCCGCCGCCATCCGCCGCGACATCGATCTCGTCTATTCCTATTTTCCGCGACTGAAGCTGAGGCGTGGCTCGCAGGCGGGTTATGTGTCGGGCGGCGAGCAGCAGATGACGGCGATCGGGCGCGCCCTGATGTCGAAGCCGAAGATGATCCTGCTCGATGAACCCTCGATGGGCCTGGCGCCGCAGCTGGTCGAGGAGATCTTCGAGATCGTGCGCAGGCTGAACCAGACGGAGGGTGTGTCGTTCCTGCTCGCCGAGCAGAATACCAATATCGCGCTCAATTACGCGACCCATGGTTATATTCTCGAATCCGGGCGTATCGTCATGGACGGCAAGGCGGCGGAGCTCAAGGAGAACGAGGACGTCCGGGAGTTCTATCTGGGCGTCGGTGGCGAGGGCCGGCGCTCATTCCGCAGCGTGAAGAGTTACAAGAGGCGCAAAAGATGGCTGGCGTGAGGGATCATTATGACGCGCGCGAGACGCGCGATCCGGCCGAGCGCGAGCGGGAGATGTTCGGCAGGCTGCCCGCGGTGATCGCCGCCGCCATGGCCGCACCCGCCTGGCGGGCGCATCTTGGCGCCGTCGATGCCTCGTCCGTTACCTCGCGCGCGGCACTGGCGGCGCTGCCGGTCATGCGCAAGTCGGCGCTGCCGGAGCTGCAGAAGTCGGTCCCGCCCTTCGGCGGCCTGACCGTCGCCGAGGCGTCGCAATGGAGCCGCCTCTTCGTGTCGCCGGGCCCGATCTATGAGGCCGAGACGGGGGCGGGCGATGAATGGCGTTATGCCCGCATCCTCTATGCCTCGGGCATCAGGCCGGGCGACATTGTCCTCAACTGCTTCAGCTATCACCTGACGCCCGGCGGCTTCATTCTCGATTCCGGGGCGCGGGCGCTGGGCTGTCCGGTCATTCCGGCGGGCCCCGGCAACAGCGAGCAGATCGTCGAGATCATCGCTCATTTCAGGCCGAGGGCCTATTGCGGCACTCCCGACTTCCTCAAGATCCTGCTCGACAAGGCGGACGAACTGGATCGCGATGTCTCTTCGCTGCGCAAGGCCTCGGTCTCGGGCGCCGCGTTCCCGCCCTCGCTTCAGGCCGAGGTCAAAAAGCGTGGGGTTGACGCCTATCAGGCCTATGCGACCGCCGATCTCGGCGGCGTCGCCTATGAGACCGAGGCGCGTGAAGGCCTGGTGCTCAATGAAGATATCATTTTCGAGGTCCTGCGTCCCGGCACCGGCGATCCCGTTGCCGAAGGGGAGGTCGGTGAGATCGCCGTGACCTTGCTCGATCCGCGCCGGCCGCTCATCCGTTTCGCGCTCGGCGACATGACGGCGGTGCTACCGGGGCAGAGCGCCTGCGGGCGCAGCAACACGCGCATCAGGGGCTGGATGGGCCGCGCCGATCAGACGGCGAAGGTTCGCGGCATGTTTGTGAGGCCGGAACAGATCGCCGCGATCGCGAAACGCCATCCCGAGGTCAGGCGGCTGAGATTAGTGATCAGCCGCGAAGGCGAGCAGGACGCGGCGGTCCTCATGGCCGAGACTGCGCAGGCCTCGGACGGGGTGAAGCGGGCACTCATCGAAAGCGCCGCTGCGGCGACCAATCTCAGATGCGATGTTGCGCTCTGCGCAATCGGCAGCTTGCCCAATGACGGTAAGGTGATAGCCGATGAGCGCCATTGAGCTTGGAGACCGTTTTCAGTTACAACACGGGACAGATCCTCGAGAACATTCCAGGGAGCGAAAAATGAAGAAACTTTTGGCCACGGCATTGATGGGTTGTGCGATGATGGCGGCGAGCGCCGCCCTGGCGGAACCGGTCAAGATCGGCATGATCACCACGTTGTCGGGCGGCGGGGCTGGTCTCGGCGTCGATGTGCGCGACGGCTTCATGCTGGCGCTCAAGCAATCCGGCAACAAGGATGTCGAGGTGGTCATCGAGGACGATGCGCAGAAGCCGGAACTCGCCGTGCAGATCGCCGAGAAGATGATCCAGAGCGACAAGGTGCAGATACTGACTGGCATCATCTGGTCGAACCTCGCCATGGCGGTGGTGCCCAATGCCGTCGGCCAGGACATCTTCTATCTCTCGCCCAATGCCGGCCCCTCGGCGCTCGCCGGCGCCAAGTGCAACAAGAACTATTTCAACGTCGCCTGGCAGAACGACAACCTGCATGAGGCGATGGGCAACTACGCCAGTGAGGCGGGCTACAAGAAGACCTTCATCCTGGCGCCCAACTACCCGGCCGGGACCGACGCGCTGACCGGCTTCAAGCGCTTCTACAAGGGCGAGCTTGCGGGCGAGCTCTTCACCAAGATCGGCCAGACGGATTATGCGGCCGAGATCGCCCAGATCCGCGCCTCCGGGGCAGATTCCGTGTTCTTCTTCCTGCCAGGCGGCATGGGCATCGCCTTCATGAAGCAATATGCCCAGTCCGGCATCAAGATCCCGGTGATGGGACCGGGCTTCTCCTTCGATCAGGATGTGCTGGGCGCGATCGGCGATGCCGCCCTCGGCGTCAAGAACTCGTCGCAATGGTCGAAGGACCTCGACAATCCCGCCAACAAGAAATTCGTCGAGACGTTCAAGGCCGAGTATGGCCGGCTGCCCTCGCTCTATGCGAGCCAGGGTTATGACACGGCCAATCTGATCGTGGCGGCGCTCGGCAAGGCCAAGGTCACTGACGCCGATGCCTTCCGCGCGGCCCTCGAGGCGGCGGACTTCCCGTCGGTGAGGGGCAAGTTCAAGTTCGGGCCCAACCATCATCCGATCCAGGACATCTATGTGCGCGAAGTGGTGAAGGAAGAGGGCACACTCACCAACAAGATCGTCGGTGTGAGCCTCAAGGATCACCAGGACGCCTATGCGTCCCAGTGCAAGATGTAGGCTGGGGCGTGGTGATCCCTTTCCACGCCGTTGTGCTGCGACCCTCCCTCCACCGCCGAAGGCGGGGAGGGTGGCGCGCGGAACGCGCGACGGGTGG
>CAZICN010000251.1:0-6417 GCA_964537655.1 uncultured Aestuariivirga sp. | reverse complement strand
CGTTGGAGGGCCATCCGGTCTGGACCGCCGCAATCGAATGTCGGTTGCGGCGGCCGCGAGGAGTTTTCTGCCACCGGCTGGATGAAATAAACAAGTGTTGACAATTTGTACAAGCACAACCAGTCTGCACGGGGGGACGGCAGCGATCGACAAACGGCCGGAAGAAGCGGGTTGGAATGACGACAGCACGATACCTGGAGCGAATTCAGGAGGCGGCCCAGGGTGAGGTGCTGGGAGAGATACTGTTCCTGAAGCTTGCGGATCGGTACACCGAGCATCGGCACAAGCTGGAGAAGCTCATTCTCCTCGAAGTGGCGACCGCGGGGCGGATGAAAGGGTTGCTGGCGCGGCACAATCTCACGCTCGAGGAGGCGGCGAACGCAGAAAGCTGGACCGATCAGCTTATCGCGTCTTCTCCGCTAGGGACCTGGTATGAGTTTCTGAGATGGATGCACGGAATAGTCACCATCTATGTCGGGCATTATGACCGCATGTTCGCGGAATCCCTGGAAGGCGATCGGAAGGACCTGGGATTCCTGGCGGAACATGAAAGGGCCCTGCTGGAATTTCTCAACGCGGAGATCGCAGGAGATCCGCAATCGCTCGCCGTGATCGACCGCATCCTCGAAGTAAGCAAGCGGCCGTAGGTCTGGAAGGCGCGATCTGCGGGGAGGGGGCCTCCATGGCCTTCGTGCTGGCCGAAGAACGCAAGGCGCGCCGCTCAGTCCAGTTCAGACAGATAATTGTAGATCGCGGTGCGGCTGACACCCAGGAGGTGAGCGACTTCGACAGTCGCCCCGCGCATGCTGAATACCCCACGCTCCTTCAATTGCCGCAGAAATTCGATGCGCTCGCGTTTGTCGAGCAGGCTTATCGGGCGCCCCAGGGCATGTACGTATTCGCCGGCGACATTGGCCACCAGCTGCTTGGGTGAGATGAAGTTCTCCTTGATTGCCTCATCATGCGGTTCAGGCGATGTCAGCACCGACAGGGCCTGTATCGCAATTGCGAGATCGTGAACCAGGAAGTTCACCGAAATATATCCGATCACATCACCCTTGTCCTTCAGGGGAATGAGCGACACCCTGATTTTCCGTCCATCCGGCATTATCGATCCGTAGTTGAACAGAGGGGCTTCCATCTTGGTCTTGTCCTCTCCATCAATGATGATCTGGATCATCAGATCGCCCTGGGACCGGTTGGTTATGTGGCCATTGCCGATGGCGCGAATGGTTGGAGGGTTGGTGGTGTTTTCGTGCAGCACCACCTCGCACAGGGGCCCGATTGCCCGAGCAAGCAACGGAACGAGCTCTTCCAGGAAGCAGAGCTTTTCTTCAGCGGACTTGCTGAACGGGGTCTTGCTGCGTCGATTTTTCCCGAGCTTTGGCATTTTTCTTGGCTCCGCCGCTGATTGACAATTTATTCAGTAGTTGACAATTCATACAAATAGGGCAAGTTCTCGAGAAAGACCAGTTGCCTCTCAGTCGAGTTCTTCCGATCACACCCAGCGAGGAGATTGCCGGATGCAAGGTCAAGGTGCGAGTGATCAATGCTTTCCGCACAAGTGCAATCACACCATTCACGGCCATCAGCAGTTTCTGAACTGGGACAACTCACGAAAGCCCTCAATTACCATTGCGCCGGGCGATACCGTCGAGTTTCGCGATATTGACGCGACTTGCGGCCAAATCACACCAAAATCCGATGCAGGCGACATTCGCTCATTGGATCTTAGCCGAATTGATCCCATTGCGGGGCCGGTCCATGTCGACGGCGCCGAGCCCGGCGACGCGCTGAAAGTGACGATCCTCGGTTTCCAGGCGTCCGAATGGGCGTGGACCGCGATCGTGCCCGGTTTCGGACTGCTCGCCGATGATTTCCCGGAAGCAGCGTTGCATCTGTGGACCTACGAGAAGAGCTTCGCGAAACCGGCGCTGTACGGCAAGTGGGCCCGAATACCGCTGAAGCCGTTTTGCGGAACGATAGGCGTCGCCCCGGCGGAACCCGGACAGCATAGCACCATACCGCCGCATTCGGCTGGCGGAAACATGGATGTTCGCGACATAAGTGTAGGCGTCGAGCTCTATTTGCCGGTCAGGGTGAAGGGTGGACTGTTCTCTCTCGGCGATCCTCACGCGGCCCAGGGCGATGGCGAGGTGTGCGGCACGGCCATCGAGTCGCCCATGAGCGTCGCGGCGAAAATCGAACTCGTGAAGGACGCTCACCTTCGATTTCCGAGGTTCAGGACGAACGGACCGGTGACGCGTCAAGTGGATTCGAAAGGCTACGACGTCACCACGGGCATTGGCCCCGATCTGATGGAAGCGGCAAAGAATGCCGTCCGCGGAATGATCGACTTGCTCACAAAGGAGCAAAAGCTGAGCGCGGCCGACGCATACATGTTGTGCAGCGTCTGTGCCGATATGCGCATCAGTGAAATTGTCGACCGGCCAAACTGGGTCGTCTCCTGTTACATGCCCCGACAAGTGTTCGAATAGCCGTTCGGAAGCAAGCGACCGGGCCTTGAGAATTTCGATCGATCGGCGATGCGCCGATTGCCGGAGAGGAGCGTCTAAGTCTCGAGTCCAATATACAAAAAGAGGCATGCAGAAATGCCCCGGAAAGTTTGAGTCTTTCAAACAGGGAGTGAAAACATGAAGAGAATGTTCGGACGATGGGTGACGAATGTCTTGGCTGCGGCGTCGCTATTTGCGGTCGCCACAGCACCTTTGGCCGCGGAAGAGCTTCGAGTCCTGACGTGGCAGGGCTATGCGGATGATTCGTGGCTCAAGTCATTCGAAGAAGCCGAGGGGGTGACGGTTTCCCGGACCTATGTCGGCTCCAATGACGAATACATGGCCAAGCTGGCTGCCGGCGGCGGCGACTATGATGTCACGGTTATCGTCAGCTCGCTTGCCCAGACAGCTATCAAAGCAGGCCTGGTCGAGCCGATCGATGTCGAGAAGATCTCGCATTTGAAGGACTTGCCGGAGGCGTACAAGAAGCTGGCCTTCAACGAAGCAGATGGTCAAGTCTACGGCATTTGCACGTTCTGGGGCACTCAGCCGGTGACGGTCAGCGCCAAAGCCATCCCCGAAGGCGGCGACTACGGCACTCTCTTCGACAAAAAATACGCCGGCAAGATCGCGATGTGGGATGACGTGTCTACCCTGGGCGAGGTCGCGAGCTACCTTGGCTACGACAACATCTGGACCCTGTCCGATGAGCAGCTCGACGCGGTCAAGAAGAAGATGATCGAGCAGAAACCTCTCCTCCGGAAATACTGGACCACGCCAGGAGAGATCATTTCCTTGTTCGGGACCGGCGAAGTCGTTGCCGCGAATTCGTGGAACTACATTACGCAAGAAGCCAAGGCGCAAGGCATCGACGTGCGCGATTTCAACCCGACCCCGCCGATTGGATGGATCGACTCGCATTTCATCGTGAAAAATACCAAGCACAGGGAGTTGGCCCATAAGTTCATCGATCATTTGACCAGCCCCAAGGTGCAGGCATTGATCGGTGAAAAAACCGGCTACTCGGTGTGCAACCCCAAGTCCAAGGAGTTCATGAAGGCCGAGGTCTGGGACCGTTTGTACATGGATGAAGGCATTGGAATGCTCAATCAGATGAAATTCTGGGAGGAGATTCCGCGCCGCTCCAAGTACCTGGAAATCCTGAACGAGGTGAAGGCAGCCAAGGTTCAGTAGTCAGCGTCGAAGGCGAGGCAGGCCCGTTGACACCGGGCCTGTCTCGCCTTGCCCAACAAGGATCGCCAATGACCATGCACATAGCGCCGCCGACGGCGACCGTTGATTTTGAACCAGTGGTCCGCCTCGCCGGCGTCACCAAACGGTTTGGCCCTCTTGCCGTCGTAAAACAGCTCGATCTCGATGTAAGAGAAGGTGAGTTCCTGACTTTCCTTGGCCCGAGCGGCTGTGGAAAGACGACCACCCTTCGGATGATCAGCGGATTCGAGGAGGTGGACGAGGGCGATATTTTCATCGGTGGTACGATCGCAAACGACATTCCGCCGTTTCGCCGAAATGTAAACACCGTCTTTCAGAACTATGCGCTCTTTCCGCATTTGAATGTCTTCGACAATGTCGCCTATGGACTCACCGTAAAGAGAGAGCCAAAGGCGCAGATTCGCAGCCGTGTCCGGGAAATGCTGGATCGCATGGGCTTGGCGGACAAGGCGGAAAGTTATCCGCATCAGCTCAGTGGCGGGCAGATGCAGCGCATTGCCCTGGCGCGTGCGCTCGTCAACCGGCCGCGAGTTCTGCTGCTCGACGAGCCGCTCAGCGCGCTCGATGCAAAATTGCGCAAGAGCATGCAGCTGGAACTCAAGCACATGCAGGAAAGCCTCGGCCTGACCTTCATCTATGTGACTCACGACCAGGAAGAGGCGCTGGTCATGAGTGATCGAGTTGCGGTCATGAATCAAGGCCGGATCGAGCATCTGGGCACGCCTGCCGAAGTGTTCGAACATCCCGCTACTCTGTTCACCGCCGATTTTCTCGGAGTCTCCAATCTTCTCCCGGCAAAAGTGGTCGGCAGGGCCGCGGGGCGCATCGATCTTGCGATCAACCAACAGATTGTGCTTGCCGCCGCCAACAGACACGATCTGCCATCGGGCGAGCGCGTGGTGGCCGCAATTCGCGCCGAAAAAATTACCATCTCACCCGCGGCCGCAAAGGGCGTCAATGCCGTGCGCGGGGCCCTGGCTGAAGTCGTCTATGCCGGGAGCACAGTGCGGATGATGTTTGCACTCGATGGCGGGACGACGGTGCATGCGGCAAGCGATGTCGACAAGATCGGCTTCGACTACAGGAATGCGAAAAAGGGCGCTGCTTTCAGCCTGAGTTTCCCGCCAGAAGCCATACTGGTTTATCCAGAATGAGCGCCCAAATCGATACTGCTCCGACGATGGCCAGGCGGGGATCGGCATCGCGACGGCTCCGGCTCTTTCTGTGCCTGGCGCCGCCACTGGCCTATATCTTGATGTTCATGGTGTTCCCCTACCTCAAACTGTTTCAGTACAGTTTTTGGACTGTCGAGCAGTATCTCGTCGTGCCTGATTTCAATCTGAAGAATTACGCGCAGCTGTGGACGAACGATCTCTATGTCAGTGTCATCCTGAATTCTCTGAAGATCGCGCTCATCGTCACTTTCTTCTCGGTTATCGCGGGATACTGCTTGGCATATTTTGTGGCGTTCATAGCCACCAAGAACCGGAATCTGCTCTATCTCCTCATTATCTTGCCATTGTGGACGAGCTTTCTCCTGCGGGCGTATATCTGGAAGACAATTCTTGGTCGCGAAGGGATCATAAACGGCTTGCTCATGCATCTGGGGGTGGTGGAGCAACCGCTGTCGGTACTGCTCTACAACAACTTCAGTATCTGCCTGTCGCTCATTTACGTGTTCATACCCTTTGTCGCCCTGCCGGTATACACCGCCCTGGAGCGCGTGCCGAAAAGCTATGTCGAAGCGAGCATGGATCTCGGAGCGAATGGCGTGCAGACTTTCCGGCGAATTGTGCTGCCGCTGAGCTTGCCGGGCGTCGTCACGGGAGCCATCTTCACGTTCTGTCTGAGCTTTGGAGACTTCGTCACGCCCACGCTTCTCGGCGGATCAGACGGAATTATGATCGCCAATGTGATCATCGGCCAGTTTGGAGCTGCCTTCAATTGGCCGCTCGGCAGCGCTCTTGCGGTCGTGGTTCTGGCGGTTGTTCTGACGGTCGTTGCGATGGCTTCCAGAATAGAAAACAGGACGAACAGAGTTGTCTAAGCGGGATCATAGAAAGACATCGAACAAGAAGACACGGCTCGGGTCCCGCGTCATCACGGTTTCTGCCGCCGGCATATACGCCTTTCTCTATCTGCCGGTGCTTGTCCTGATCGTCTACTCGTTCTCCGAGGCCAAGATCATGACGTTTCCGATGCGGGGGGTGACCCTGGATTGGTATGCGGTTCTATGGAACGATCGTGACATGTGGCGGTCGATAAGTAATAGTGCCGCGGTTGCGGCCATGGTGGTGCCGTTGTCGCTGTTGCTGGGCGTTCCTGCCGCCTTCGCTCTCGATCGGTTCGATTTTCCGGGCAAGTCTCTGTTCGAGCGCGCCATAATGTTTCCGTTGATCATTCCCGGAGTGATCACCGGCCTCAGTATCCTGCTGGTGCTCAAGCAGATGGGCGTCTCGTTGTCGCTCCTTACCGTCGTCATGGGGCATGCAGTCGCCTGGATGCCCATCGTCGTCACGCAGATTTATGCCCGTCTGCGACGGTTTGACCGAAGGATCGAAGAGGCGAGCATGGATCTGGGCGCGGATCGCATCCAGACCTTCTGGCGGGTAACCCTGCCCAACATCCGCACGGCAATCATCGGGAGCGCTCTGCTGGTCTTTACGCT
>CAZICN010000250.1:5397-6419 GCA_964537655.1 uncultured Aestuariivirga sp. | reverse complement strand
TCATGGCCTCGACCTGGTCATGCGTCACATAGATCATGGTGGCGCCGAGCGACTGGTGCAGCTGCATGATCTCGATGCGCATATTGACTCGCAATGCGGCGTCGAGATTGGACAAAGGCTCGTCGAACAGGAAGGCCTTGGGCTGGCGCACGATGGCGCGCCCGATGGCGACGCGCTGGCGCTGGCCGCCCGAGAGCTGGCGCGGCTTGCGGTCGAGATAGTCGGTGAGATTGAGGACCTGCGCCGCCTTGGCGACCTTGGCGTCGATCTCGTCCTTGGGCTGGCCCGCCATCTTGAGCCCGAAGGCGATGTTGTTGCGCACACTCATATGCGGATAGAGCGCATAGGACTGGAACACCATCGACAGGCCGCGCTTGGCTGGCGGGAGCTGCGCCGCATCGCTGCCATCGATGATGATCTCGCCCGCCGTCACGTCCTCGAGGCCGGCAATGAGCCTGAGCAGGGTGGACTTGCCGCAGCCCGACGGGCCGACAAAGACGATGAACTCGCCATTCTCGATCGCGAGATTGGCATTGGGGATGATGGTGACGTCGCCGAAGCGCTTCTGGACGTCTTTCAGAACGATGGTGCCCATTATTTTACAGCTCCGAAGGTGAGGCCACGGACAAGTTGCTTCTGGGCGAACCAGCCCAGCACCAGGATGGGGGCGATCGCCATGGTCGAGGCGGCGGAGAGCTTGGCCCAGAACAGGCCCTCGGGGCTCGAATAGGAGGCGATGAAGGCGGTGAGCGGGGCGGCGGCCGATGTCGTGAGGTTGAGCGTCCAGAAGGCCTCGTTCCAGGCGAGGATCACATTGAGGAGAAGGGTCGAGGCGATGCCCGGCACCGCCATCGGCGCCAGCACATAGACGAGCTCCTTCCACAGGGAGGCGCCGTCCATACGCGCCGCCTCCAGAATCTCGCCCGGGATCTCCTTGAAGTAGGTGTAGAGCATCCAGACGATGATCGGCAGGTTGATCAGCGTCAGCACCCCCACCAGCCCGACCAGCGTGTCCAGCAAGC
>CAZICN010000250.1:0-5387 GCA_964537655.1 uncultured Aestuariivirga sp. | reverse complement strand
GGTTGAGCAGGAACAGCACGGCGATGAGCCCGCCTCTCGAATCGAGGAGTCCCATGTCGCGGAAGATGAGATAGACCGGAATCAGCGCGCCGACCGGCGGCATCATCTTGGTGGAGAGCATCCACATCAGCAGATCCTTGGTGCGCTTGCCGGGCGCGAACGCCATTGCCCAGGCGGCCGGAATGGCGAAGAGAAGGGCCACCAGCGTCGAGCCGATGGAGAGGATCAGCGAGTTCGACACGAAGCGCAGATAGTTCGAGCGCTCCTGCACCACGCCGTAGTTCTCGGTCGTCCATTCGAAGAACAGGAATTTGGGCGGCGTCGAGAACGCCTCGAGCTCGGTCTTGAAGCTGGTGATGATGGTCCACAGGATCGGGAAGAAGATGAGGAAGCCGATCAGCCAGGCGGCGGCCGTCGCGATCGAGCGTCTGCGGAGCGATACTGCGCGGGCCATGCTCTCAACCCTCCAGGTTGCGGCCGATCATCCTGATCAGGAAGAAGGCCACGATATTGGCGAGGACCACCGCGACGATGCCGCCCGCCGAAGCGCCGCCGACATCGAAGTTGAGGAGGCCCTGGAAATAGACGAGATAGGGCAGGTTGCCGGCCGGTCCGCCGGAGCCCGTGACATAGATCTCGGCGAAGACATTGAGCAGGAAGATCGTCTCGATCAGCACGACGACGGTGATCGGGCGCGCCAGATGCGGCAGCACGATATAGAAGAAGTAGGAGAGCGGCGGGGCGCCGTCCATTTCGGCGGCCTCCTTCTGCTCCTCGTCGAGCGACTGGATGGCGGTCAGGAGGATGAGGGTCGCGAAGGGCAGCCACTGCCAGGCGACCATGATGATGACGGCGGTCAGGGGATAGTGGGCAAACCAGTCGATGGGCTCGAGCCCGACCGATTTCATCAGCCAGGCGATGAGCCCCGAGACCGGGTGCATCAGCATATTCTTCCAGACGAGCGCGCTCACCGTCGGCATGACGAAGAAGGGGGCGATCACCATCAGGCGCACGATGTTGCGTCCGACGATGGCCTGATCGAGAAGGAGCGCCAGCAGCGTGCCGCCGACGATGCTGATGGCGAGGACGGCGAAGACGAGCTTCAGGGAATTACCGATGGCCGCGAAGAAGGCGGGGTCGGTGAGGAAGTATTCGTAGTTGAAGAAGCCGACGAAGCTCTCATTGCCGGGATCGAGGAGATTGTAGCGCAGGAGCGAGAAATAGATCGTGAGGACGAGCGGCACGATCATCCACAGGAACAGGACGAGGACGGAAGGCGCTACGGCGAGCTTGCCGAGCAGTCGCGTTTGCTGCGTTGCCATGCGTTATCTCCCGGATAGCCCTTCAAACATCAGAATTCTCCATTTTTCCCCTTCTCCCGCTTGCGGGAGAAGGTGCCCGAAGGGCGGATGAGGGTGTTGGTGCATCCGCGTCACAATCAAACCCGTTCCGCCCGTGTCGGCTCTGCTTTACTCGGCGCGCAGAACTCAAATTCACTTACCGACTTCGGAGCCACACCCTCACCCGGCCTTTGGCCACCCTCTCCCGCAGGGCGGGAGAGGGGGAAACCCTGGAGGCGGTTTGCTTGTTATCCAGTCCCCGAACAACCCATCCGCAACTGGGAAAAGTTGAGAGAAAAAAACGGCTGCCCGGCGGGCCGGGCAGCCCAGTTTTGGGAGGAGCCATCCCTATTTGATGTAGCCGGCCTTGGTCATTTCGCGCGTCGTTGCCGCTTGCGCCTCAGCGAGCGCATCATCGGCCGTCTTCTCGCCGGCAAGGGCGGCCGAGAAGATCTGTCCGACCATCGTGCCGATGCCCTGGAACTCAGGAATGGCGACGAACTGCACGCCGACATAAGGCACGGGCTTGACCGTCGGCTTCGTCGGATCGGCCGAGTTGATCGAGTCGATCGTCATCTGCGCGAAGGGGGCGGCCTTCAGATATTCCGGGTTCTTGTAGAGCGAGGTGCGCGTGCCGGGCGGCACATTGGCCCAGCCCTCCTTGGCGGCGACGAGTTCGATATAGCGCTTGCTCGTGGCCCAGGAGACGAATTTCTGCGCCGCCTCGGCCTTCTGCGATCCGGCCGGCACCGCCAGCGACCACGCCCACAGCCAGTTGCCGCGCTTGCCGAGGCCGTTGTCGGGTGCCAGCGCGAAGCCGACCTTGTCGGCGACTTTCGAGTCCTTGGGGTTGGTCACGAAGGAAGCAGCGACCGTGGCATCGATCCACATGCCGCATTTGCCGGCATTGAACAGCGCCAGATTCTCGTTGAAGCCGTTGGAGGAAGCACCTGGAGGGCCGGCATCCTTCAGGAGATTCAGATAGAAGGTCAGCGTGTTCTTCCATTCCGGCTGGTCGAATTGCGGCTTCCAGCCTTCGTCGAACCAGCGCGCGCCGAAGGAATTGGCGGTCGCCGACAGGAAGGCCATGTTCTCGCCCCAGCCGGCCTTGCCGCGCAGGCACACGCCATAGGTCTCGGATGCCTTGTCGGTCATCTTGCGCGCCGCATCGGCGACGAATTCCCAGCTCGGCGCGTCCGGCATCTTGAGGCCGGCCTTCTCCATGAGGTCGGTGCGGTACATGACCATGGAGCTTTCGCCATAGAAGGGGGCGGCATAGAGCTTGCCCTCGAGCGACAGGCCGCCGCGGATCGGCGGCAGGAGGTCATCGACGTCGTAGTCGGCCCCGAGATTGTCGAGCGCGACCAGCCAGCCCTTTTTCGCCCAGATCGGCACTTCATAGGTGCCGATGGTGAGCACGTCGAACTGGCCGCCCTTGGTGGCGATGTCGGTCGTCACCTTCTGGCGCAGCACATTTTCTTCGAGCGTGACCCATTCGAGCGAGATGTCGGGATTGGCCTTGGTGAAATCCTCGGTCAGGCCCTGCATGCGGATCATGTCGCCATTGTTGACGGTGGCGATGGTGAGCTTGGTTTCGGCGAGCGTTGTGGTCGACAGAGCGGCCAAGGTGAAAGCGCCGAGAAGGCCGGTCAGAAAGGCTTTCATTCAGATCCTCCCATCTATCTATAATGAGCATTTGCTTTATTATTGGGCAATATCTCAGTACGCTTGAGGATGCGAGTCAAGCCGAATTCCTGTTGCGATGCAGAAAAGCACCGCAGCATGTGAGGTAAGATGTTGTTCTATTTCAGGAATAAAAAATGGGCTTTTGCTGTTTATTCAAGCAAAAGCTCAGCCATTCTCTCATTGGTGATCAGGCCATTGATCAATTTCCCACGCAAGGCGCCCTTGATCGCCCTGAATCGGGGGATCGCCATGCCGACGCCGATCATCCTCTGGGTCGCCGGCTGCTCCAGCGGCACGCTCAGCACCCGGTCATTGGTGAGCCCGTCGATGAGCCGGCCATTGCCGTCATAGGCCCAGCCGATGATCTCGCCGACCGCCCCGTTGCGCATGAGGGCGCGGATCTCGTCCGGCTTGACGAAGCCGTCGCGCAGCAGGGCCGCGTCTTCATCGACGGTGCCGATGCCGACAAAGGTCACATCCGCCTGGCGCGCCAGCTCGAGCACATTGCGCAGCGGCTTCTGCGCCAGGAGCAGGGACTTCTCATGCACCGTCGTCGCGATCACCGGCAGCGGCATCGGGTAATGCGGCGCCTTCACCCGGTCGCCGATGCGGCTCACCACGTCGAACAGGGAGGCCGAGCCGTCGGGCGCGATATTGCCGACCAGCGAGACGACCTTGTGCTGCGGGCAGTCCATGGGGGTCAGCTGCTCGACCATGGCGCGCAGCATGCGCCCCGTTCCCATGGCGACGATGGCGCTCGAGCTCGGCGGCGGCGGCCTCGGCGACGCCGAGCGTGGTCGAGGCCGATTCCGGATCGCTCGGCACCACTTCGCAGAAATCGATGCCGAAGGAGGTCTTCAGCCGTTCGGAAAGCTCGAGGCAGTGGCCGATCGGATGGTCGAGCCGGACCTTGATCAGCTTCTCGCTGACGGCGAGCGAGACGAGGCGCTGCGCCGTCTGTCGCGACACGCCGAGCTTGCGCGCGATCTCGTCCTGCGTGTTGCCGGCGATGTAATAGAGCCAGCCCGCCCGGGCGGCGTCGTCGAGCCTGTCTGCTTCCGAATCCGGTTTGCGCGCCAATGCCTTCAGCCTGTGTTGCCGGTGAAGCTTTTGCATATCGGCGCCGAAATGGGAACCCTGTCAGAAAATCCGTCACCCCGGCGAAAGCCGGGGCCTATTAAATCGATGAGGTGCGGGAAGCGCCGCCCGGCTGATTCTATTGAATGGGTCCCGGCTTTCGCCGGGATGACGAGAGGAGGATCAGTTCACGCGCAACCCGCTTTCGCGGTCGAAGACATGGATGTCCTGGGGCTTGGCTGCGAGAAATTTTGCATCGCCCGGCGTGAGCCGCGGGCGTTCGAGCGCCAGCAGCGTCACACGTTCTCCCGCCGCATCGAGCGTCACCTGCGTGCTCATGCCCAAGGGCTCGACCACGACGACGGTGCCGGGAAGGCCCCTGTCTGCCAGATGGAGATGCTCCGGCCTGATGCCGATCACGACTTGCCGGCTTTCGCTGGCGGAGACTTCGGTGGCAAGGTCGAGAACCGATCCATCGGCAAGGCGCGCCGAATTCCCGGCGATGACGGCGTCGAAGAAGTTCATCGTCGGCGAACCGATGAAGCCCGCGACGAAGACATTGGCCGGACGGTCGTAGAGTTCGAGCGGCGCGCCCACCTGCTGGATGACGCCGTCGCTCATCACGACGATGCGGTTCGCCATGGTCATCGCCTCGACCTGGTCATGGGTGACATAGATGGCCGTCGTCTTCAGCGACTGATGCAGCGCCTTGATCTCGGTGCGCATGGTCGAGCGCAGCTTGGCGTCGAGATTGGAGAGCGGCTCGTCGAACAGGAACACTTTCGGATTGCGCACGATGGCGCGGCCCATGGCGACGCGCTGGCGCTGGCCGCCGGAAAGCTGCTTCGGCAGGCGCTCGAGCAGGTTGTTCAAGCCGAGTTTCGCCGCGGCGGCGCCGACCCGCTCACTGATGAGATCGGCCGGGCTCTTGCGCAAGTTGAGGCTGAAAGCCATGTTCCGGCGCACATCCATATGCGGATAGAGCGCATAGGACTGGAACACCATGGCGATGTCACGGTCCTTCGGCGCCACGTGATTGACCTGGCGGTCGCCGATATGGATTTCCCCGCCATTGATGGTCTCCAGCCCGGCGATGGAGCGCAGCAGGGTGGATTTGCCGCAGCCCGAGGGACCGACCAGCACGACGAATTCGCCATCCGCGATATCGAGGTCGATCTTCTCCAGAACCGTGATCGGCCCGAATTTCTTGTGGACATTGCGCAGCGAAACCGAGGCCATGATCTATCCCTTGACGGCGCCGGCGGTGAGACCGGTGACCAGATA
>CAZICN010000249.1:0-6441 GCA_964537655.1 uncultured Aestuariivirga sp. | reverse complement strand
TATGCCTTCTGCTCGAGCAGCTCCTGCGCCTCGAGCCAGGCCGTTTCCTGCTCTTCCAGGTCGCGGCCGAGTTTGGCCCGCAAGGTGGCGAAAGCGGACGCCTTCATGGGATCGGCGATATAGAGCTGATTGTCTTGCAGGGCGCGGTCCAGCACGTCGATTTTTTCCTGTATTTTCGACATCTTAAGGCCGATTTCCTGAATCTTTTTCTTAACCGTCGCCGGATTGGCCTTGAGGGCTGGCGGCGCCTTGACGGGCGGAGCGGCCACCGCCGGCGCCTCGCGCTTCTGCGGCGCCCGGCCGAGAATGAAGTCCGTATAGTCGTCCATGTCGCCGTCGAAGGGCTTCACCGAGCCCTGGGCGACGAGCCACAGGCGGTCGGCGCAGGTCTCGATGATGTGGCGGTCATGGCTGATCAGGATGACCGCGCCTTCATAATCGTTGATGGCGTGAATCAGAGCCTCGCGTGAATCGACATCGAGATGGTTGGTCGGCTCGTCGAGCACCAGGATATGCGGCGCATGGAAGGCGGCGAGCGCGAAGAGCAGCCGCGCCTTCTCGCCCCCCGACAAGGTCTTGCATTTGGAATCGGCCAGTGATGCACCGAAGCCATAAGAACCGAGCCGCGCGCGGCGCTGGGCTTGTGTGTGCTCGGGCATGAGGTCGGTGAAGTAGTCATAGGGCGTGCGCTCGCCCGACAATTCGTCGAGCTGGTGCTGGGCGAAGTAACCGACGGTGAGACGCGGCGGGTGTTTCATTTCCCCGCTCATCGCCTGGAGTTTTCCGCACAGCAGCTTGGCGAAGGTCGATTTGCCGTTGCCGTTCGAACCCAGGAGCGCGATGCGGTCGTCGGGATCGAGCCTGAGCGTGATGTTGCGCAGGATCGGCTTGCCTTCGGCATAGCCGACGGACGCATTGTCCCAGCGCACCAAAGGCGGCGCCAGCGGCTTTGGCGGGTCGGGGAAATGGAACGGTGCGACGCGGTCCTCGATGACATCGGCGATCGGTTCGAGCCTGGCCAGAGCCTTGATTCGGCTCTGCGCCTGGCGCGCTTTCGAGGCCTTGTAGCGGAAGCGCTCCACGAAGGCTTCCATGTGCTTGCGCTGGTCTTCCTGCTTCTTCTTGAGCTTGACGGTGAGCGCCTGCTGTTCGCGCCTCTGGCGCTCGAAGCTGTCGTAGTTGCCCTGATAGATCGTGAGCTTGCCGCGTTCGAGATGCAGGATGGCGCCCACCGCGTCATTGAGGAGATCGCGGTCGTGGCTCACCATCAGGATCGTGTGCGGATAGGCGCGGATGAAGCTCTTCAGCCAGATCGTGCCTTCGAGGTCGAGATAGTTGGTGGGCTCGTCGAGCAGCAGCACGTCGGGCGAGGCGAAGAGGGCGGCCGCGAGCGCGACCCGCATGCGCCAGCCGCCCGACAAGGCCGAGCAGGGGCCGTTCTGCGTCTCTTCCGAGAACCCAAGGCCGGACAGGATCGTCGCCGCCCTGGCCGGCGCCGAATGGGCGTCGATATCGGCGAGGCGCAGCTGAATCTCGGCGATGCGATGCGGGTCATGCGCCGTCTCGGATTCGGTGAGGAGGCTTGCCCGTTCGAGATCGGCTGCGAGCACCGTGTCGATAAGCGTCTCTTCGCCGCCTGGTGCTTCCTGCGCCACCGTGCCGATGCGCGCATTGCGCGGCATGCCGACGGTGCCCGATTCCGATTGGAGATCGCCGAGGATCAGATGCAGGAGCGTCGATTTGCCCACGCCATTGCGGCCCACCAGGCCGACCTTGTGGCCGGCCGGTATGGCGACACTGGCATCTTCGAGCAGCAGACGCCCGGCAATGCGGTAGGTGAGTCCGTTGACATGCAACATGGGCGGGCTGTTTAGCCGCAATCTAAGGCATTGTCATTCTTTGGGTGCGGTGCACAATGGCTGCCGATAAGGGTGAGGGAATGGCAGACACGACCCGGCATATTCTGCCCGTGGATGGCGGTTATGTGGACGAGATCACCGTCCTGCTGCGCGACCTGCTGCGCCGGGTGATCCGCGAAAGGGCGCCCAAGGTCCTCGCCATCATCGACAACCCGGAAGATGCCCGCTCGATCAAGCCGGAGCTTCGTGCGCCAGCCCTTCAGGTCATCGGAATTTGGCTACAACTCCTTAATATCGCTGAAGAAAATGCAGCCATGCGATCCAGGCGGCGGCTTGAGACGATGGGCGGCAACGACCAGATCCTGGGCTCCTTCTCCAATGCCTTCGCCACCATCGCGGCGGCAGGAGCGACCGGCGAAGCGGTCGCAGAGGCGCTCGAGACCGCGGAAGCCGGGCCCACCATCACCGCGCATCCGACCGAGGCCAAGCGCGTGACCGTGCTCGAGATCCACCGGCGCATCTATCTGCGCCTCTATGATCTCGAAAGTCCGCGCTGGACCCCGCGCGAGCGGGAAGCCCTGATCCGGCAGTTGCGCAACGACATCGACCTCCTGTGGATGACAGGTGAAATCAGGCTCGAAAAGCCGACGGTCGAGGCTGAGGTCGCTTGGGGCCTTCATTTCTTCCGCGAGACCTTGTTCGAGCGCACACCGCAGCTGTGCGAACTGCTCGAAGGCGCCTTGGCGCGGCACTATCCCGAACAGCCGATCAGGGTGCGCCCGCCGGTCCGGTTCTATTCCTGGATCGGCGGCGACCGCGACGGCAATCCCTATGTCACGGTGGCGACGACGCGCCTTGCCTTGAGCGAAAATGCCCGTGCCGCGACCGAGCGGCTCGACAAGAGGCTCGAATATCTGGCGCAGACCGTCTCGGTCTCGGAGCAGGAGACGGATGTTCCGGAGGCATTCCGCGCCCGCGTCGCGCGCGAGATCGCCAACGTCGCCGATGAGACCCTTGCCAACCGCAATCCGGGCGAGCCGTTCCGCCAGTATTTTTCGGCCCTCAGGGCGCGCCTTGCGGCGACCCGCAATGCGCCGGGCATTCCTGACGCCAAACCCTTTTCGAGCCCAGAGGAACTCGGCGAGGCGATCCACCACGCCGAGCGCGCGCTGGCGCAGATGCATGCGACGTCGATCGCCGCCTACACGGTACGGCCGGTGCGCTGGGAGGTCGAAATCTTCGGCTTCCGCACCATGAGCCTCGATTTGCGGCAGAACACGACGGTCATCAATCGCGTGCTGGCCGAGTTGTGGCAGAAATTCAACCCGACCGCCAAGCGCGAGCCGCCGAAGCCGGACTCGGCCGAATGGGCGAAGTGGGTGCAAGGCGAGCTCAAGCGGCCGATGGGATTTTTGCCGCTGTTCCAGGGGCTCTCCGAAGAGGCCCAGGAGACGCTCGATCTCCTGGCGCTCGTCCGTTCATCGCTCGATGGTCCGGACGCCAGGGCGACGGGGGCCTTCGTTCTCTCCATGACGAGGAGCGCCACCGACATATTGGGTCTCTATCTGCTCGCCAAATATAGCGGCCTCTTCACCGATGCGGCATCGCGCGGAAGCTGCCGACTTGCCGTCGTCCCGCTCTTCGAGACCATCGACGATCTGCAGCGCGCGCCTGGCATCATGGACGAACTGTTCAAGATCCCCATGGTTCGCCGCACCGTCAAGGCGCTGGGCGGACGCCAGGAGATCATGCTCGGCTATTCCGACTCCAACAAGGATGGCGGCTTTTTCTGCGCCAGCTTCGAACTCTATGAGACGCAACGTCGCCTGGTCCAGGCGGCGAGGGCGGCCGGTGTCGAGATCAGCTTCTTCCATGGCCGCGGCGGCTCGGTGAGCCGTGGCGGGGCGCCCACCGGGCGCGCCATCGCGGCGCAGCCCGCCGGAACCGTCGGCGGACACCTGCGGGTGACCGAGCAAGGCGAGGTCGTGTCGTCGAAATTCGCCAATCGCGGCACCGCCCTCTATCAGCTCGAGGTCCTCGCCTCGAGTGTGCTGGTGCATACGCTGAAATCGGCGAAGGAGAGCGAATTGCGCCTGGTGCCCGAGCATCAGGCCGCGGTCGAGGCGATCGCCTCGGTCTCCTTCAAGGCCTATCGCGGCCTCGCCGAGGATCCGGGGCTCATCGACTATTTCCAGGCGGCAAGCCCGGTCGAGGAATTGTCTCTGCTCAAGATGGGATCGCGCCCGGCCCGACGCTTCGGCGCCAAGGGCGTAGAGGACCTGCGCGCCATACCCTGGGTTTTCGCCTGGAGCCAGAATCGTCATGTTCTCACCGGATGGTATGGGCTGGGCTCGGCGCTCGACGCCTATACGGCCGAACATGGCGAGAAGGGGCTGGCGCTTCTCAAGGAGATGTTCGTCCGCTCGCGGGGATTCAGGCTCGCCATCGACGAGGTCGAGAAGTCGCTCTACCTGGCAGACATGGATATCGCGGCGCTCTATGCCGGCCTGGTGCCGGACCGCAAGGCGGCGAAACGCATCCTGAGCCGCGTCCAGGCCGAGCATGCCTTGACGCGGGCGAGGGTGCTCGAGCTTTCCGGCGCCGGCGGATTGTGCGTCAGGTTCCCCGGCTTCCGCCGCCGCTTCGACCGGGTGCGGCCGATGATCGACCAGGCCAACCGCTGGCAGGTCGATCTCCTGAAGGACGCGCGCGCCGGGCGTCACAAAGACAAGGCGCTGACGCCGCTGCTCATGACCATGAACTGCATCGCCGCCGGTCTCGGCTGGACCGGGTGATCTTGCCCAACTGCCTCTGGCGTGATCTAGTTGCAGAAAAGATCAACCTGACGGAGGAAGCAATGAAATTCGCCAAAAGGAGCTTTATGGCTGCCGTGGCCGTCGCCACGCTGGCCGCATTCTCGATGCCGGCCTTTGCCGCGAACATGATCGGCAATTGCGAAGTCACCGGCGAGAAGGGATCCATCCCGATCGCCAACCCGGCCAAGGCCGGACAGTTCACCGTCGAGGTGTCGCTGCCGGCGCCGATCTGGTGGAACGGCGACACGCCGGAGACGATCAAGGACGGCATGGAATACTGCTTCGCCGCCGAGATCGCCTGGCGGGCGGGCTATGACGGTTTCGAGTTGGTCAATGTCGGATGGGATCCGCTGGTCACCGGCCAGACGGCGGATTTCGATCTGGCGATCTCCGAGATATCGATCACCGACGAGCGCAAGAAGGTGGTCGATTTCTCGGTTCCCTATTTCAGCTCGGATATCGGCGTCCTCGCCCGCGCCGATGCGCCGGTCGACGAGAAGACGATCAAGGAGAAGACAGTCGGCGTGCAACTGGCGACGACCGGCGCGACTTTCGTGGCGGACGTCCTCAAGATCCCCGCGGCGCAGACGCAGGTCTATCCCGATCAGGGTGACATGTTCACCGCCCTTGCCGCCGGCCAGATCGACGCCGCCATCACCGATACATCGATCGTGCTGGCCGAGGAAGTGAAGACCAAGGGTCAGCATCTGGTCGTCGGCCAATACAAGACCGGTGAAAGCTATGGCGCCATTTATCCGAAAGGCAGCGCCAACAATGCGACGCTCGACAAGATCATCCAGTCGATCATCGACGACGGCACCGTCTCGAAGCTCGCCGACAAATATCTGGCGGCTGTCTGGGGCAAGGATCCGGCCAAGGTCCCGTATTTCAATCCCTGATCGGGTCCGGTTGCGGTGAGCGACATCACGAAGGCGAGAGTGGGCGAGGCTTTGCCCACTCTGCCGCCGCGTACTGACGGGCTTTCGCTCGCCGCTCTGTTGTTCGCGGGATTTTGCGTCCTCTGCGCCTGGGCCGCGACCCGCACCGTCGGTGCCGCGCTCGACCATCTCGAAGTGCCGCGCGGCGCTCTGTGGGCCGCGATTTTCTTCCTCACCATCGCCGGCACGGCCATATTGTTCTGGCCGGCCTGGCGGTCATGGAGCTTCTCGAATCGCGCGCGGGGCGCACTCGGCGCCGGCAATATCGTCGAGGCGCGAATCGACGCGGCCGCGTCGCGCGAATGGTCCTATCTGACCTTTGGCTGGGGGGCGGCCGCTCTGGTGATGCTCGCCTTTGCCAGCTTCATCATGGCCAACAATGCCGGTGTCGGCAAAACCTTCTTCTATCTTCCGCTCATCATCGAGAAGTGGCGGCTGGTACGCGATGCCTTCTGGATCAATATCAAGATCTTCGTCATCGCCGAGATCCTGGTGCTCGTCTGGGGGCTGGTGGTCGCCATTGCCCGCCTCATGCCGGGACCGGCGGGCAAGCCGGTTCGCATGCTGGCTATTGCCTATTGCGACGTGTTCCGCGGCCTGCCGGCGGTTCTGACTCTCTATCTCGTCGGCTTCGGTCTGCCGATCTCGGGCCTGCCCGATCTCGTCATTCCGCCCATTGTCGGGCTGTTCGTCAGCTTCGACGGCATGACGGCGGCCGAAATCAAGCAATTCACGCGCATCCCGCTCACCTGGTACTGCATCCTGGCCTTGACCCTGACCTATGGCGCCTATGTCGCCGAGGTCTACCGCTCCGGCATCGAGTCGATC
>CAZICN010000248.1:2080-6452 GCA_964537655.1 uncultured Aestuariivirga sp. | reverse complement strand
TCTACTTGATGCCGGTAAGCTGGTCCCACAGCGGACCGGAGAAGTTGCGCGGGTCGAGCGCCTGGAGGCCCGCCTCATAGGTCATGTTGAGGGTGATGCCGCCATATTGCTTGGCGGCCTGCGCGGCACGGAAGGCAGAGCCGTCGGCGGGACCTTCGGTCGAGGCCTTCATGGCCGCGGCCTGCGCTTTGCCGAGGGGCGTCGATGGATCGGCGAGGTCGACGGTGGCCTGCGCCAGCGCGTTCTCGGCCCACGGGCTGAGCCCGCCGCCCGCGGCGGCGAGGAGGCCGGTCATCAGGCCAAATTTCTTGATGAAGCTGCGGCGGGTGCTGTCGCCCCTGAGCCAGGCATCGATCTCTTCATTGAGGCCCGCCTCGAAATCACGCTTTTCACGATCGTTCATGGTCGTCATTCCTCCCAGTTTGCTTGTCCGTCGGCACGTCTGCTTTTGGCATTCAACCGGCCTCTGCGTGCCGGCATGAGTTTCACGGAAACGACTCTTCTTCTTGTTAACTCCCAAATCTCTTGCGGAAGCCGGCGAGGCGGCGCTGCCAGTCGGGATGGCTCACCACGTCCCGATTGACGATGCCGCGCGGTTCGTTGCCCTGCTTGATGTCGAGCACGGCTTTGACGTCGGCGGCGCCGTTGCCGGCGAAACACTGGTCGGTCCAGCACAGGGCATGCGGCGCGAGGATGACATTGTCGAGCTTGAGGATCGGATCGTCGGGATCCGGCGGCTCCTGCTCGAGGACGTCGAGCCCGGCCCCGGCGATACGCCGTTCCGCGAGAACCTTGGTGAGCGCCTTCTGGTCGACGATGGGGCCTCTCGCCGTGTTGATGAGATAGGCCGAGGGTTTCATCAGCGCCAGCCGCTCGGCATTGACGAGATGGTGGGTCTCAGGCGTGAGCGGGCAGCTTACCGAGACGATATCGGATCTGCGGAAGACATCTTCCAGAGAGACGAGTTCGATGCCGAGTTCGGCCGCGACCTTCCTGTCGGCGAAGGGATCATGGGCGATGAACGCCATGTCGAAGGGTTTCGCCATGCGGAACATCTCGGCTCCGATATTGCCGATGCCGAGCGACCCGAGCGTGCGGCCGACAAGGCCGACGCCCATGTGATCGGAACGCCTGGCGAAGCCCGCCGCCGCCTCGCGCGTCAGCCGGTCCTTGATCAGGAGCTTGCCGGTCAGAGCGAGAATGAAGGTGATGATCGACACGGCGACCGGGCGGCGCACGCCATCGGGCGTGATGACGAGGGCGATGCCGGCCTTGCTCAGGGCGGGAACATCGACCGTGTCGTAGCCGACGCCGAAGCGCGCGACGGCGGCGAGGCGGCCGGATTTCGGCACGCTGTCGGCGGTGAAGCGGTGAGCAAGCAGGATCAGCGCATCGAAATCCTCGAGCTGTTCGGCGCGGAGCGGGTTGGCCGATTCCAGGAAGGCCATCTCGACATTGGGCGCGCTCCTGAGCGGCGCCAGATCGAAATCGGGATAGGTCGGCGACCCGTCGGCCTTCCTGAAATCACCCGAGAGCGCTACGCGGAATGGTTCAGGCATCGATGCCTCCTGACCCGCGAGACTGCGCACTCTCCCATGGTTCGTCATCCCGGCCGGGATGACGAAGATGGAATATGTGCGGATCACGCATCGCTTCTATTTCCCGCAACCGGCGCGCAACTTCTTGATGCCGTCCTCGAGCGCCGCGTGCAGCAGCCAGACGTCGCCCGAATAGCAGACGAAGTCGAAGCCCTGTTTGTAGATATCGATGCCGAGCTCGACATTGGGCACCAGCCGGCCCAGCGCCTTGTTGTGCTTCCTGGTGGCGGCGACGGTGCGCTCGATGGCGCGCTTGAAGTCCTTGTGGTCGAACTGGCCCGGAATGCCGAGCGACACCGAGAGATCGAAATGGCCGACCCATAGGCAGTCGACTCCCTCGATCGCCGCCATGGCATCGGCGTTCTCGACGCCCTCCGCCGTCTCGATCTGGCAGAAGAGTGTGGTGCGGCTATTGGCAGCGGTGAACTTGTCGGCGACGGCGCCCGGCCGGTAGCGGTCATGCGCCACCTGCAGGGCGACGCCGCGCTTGCCCTGCGGGTGGTATTTCATCGAATTGACGATGTGGCGCACCTCATCGACATTGCCGACCATAGGCAGCATCAGGCCTTCGGCACCCATGTCCATGGCGCGGGCGATGTGGTGATATTCGCGCGACGGCACGCGCACGATGGCGGGAAGATCGGCGGCCTCGAAATAGCGCAAGGTGCTCTTCACCGTCTCGAAGCCGAAGCCCGAATGCTCGAGGTCGAACAGGGTGAAATCGCAGCCCGCCGATTTCATGATATGGCCGATGCCGGGGGTCGCGAACTCGACGATGAAATGCCCGAATTTCGGCGACTTCGTCTTCGCCATGGCCTTGAGGCCGGAACTGCTCATCCAAATTCCTCCCAACTATTCCCGTGATCCGGCAAAAGCGAGATCGCCGGCGATCACCGTCTTCTTCGCGACAAGATGGTTGCTTGCCGCCTCGAAGGCGGCGAGATGCGGCGCCTTGAGGTGCTTCTCGAAGGCAGCGCGGTCGTCATAGATTTCATAGAGAATGATGCGGTCGGGCTCGTCGCGCGGTTCGACGACATCGAACTGCCGGCAGCCGGGCTCGTGGCGGCAGGAAGCGCCGGCATTCGCATCGATGGCGCGGCGGAACTCCGCCCGGCTTCCCGGCTTCAGCAGGAAGTCGACCAGGATCACGTAGCCGGTCATGTGTCGGACTCCATCGCTTCCCAGAAGACACTGGCGACATGGGCGAGGTGATCGCGCATGGCTTTCTCGGCGCGGTCTGCGTCGCGCGCGGCAATCGCCTCATAGATCGCCTTGTGGGCCTGATAGGCCTGTCCGGCAGTGCCCTTGCGGCCGCGCCAGTTGAGAGTGATGTGGCGCTGCTGCACCAGCCATTCGGCGATGGCTGCATGAATGGCGGGAAAGATCGGGTTGCGCGGGATGACCGCCAGCACATAGTGGAAGGCGACGTCGGTCTTTTCGAAGCGGGCGAGGTCGTCGAGGGCCGCCTGATTGATCTCGAGCGCCAGGCGCAACTGCTCGATGTCTTCGGCGCTCGCATGCAGGGCGGCGTGACGGGCAAGGCCCACTTCGAAGAACAGGCGGGCATGCTGGAAGTTGCGCACGCCGTCGGTCGCCGCGAGCATGTGCTTGGCGACACCCGAAAGGGCGTCGACCACGATCTCGGGCGTCGGCCGGATGACCAGCGCGCGCTCGCCTGAACGCAGCTCGACGAGGCCCATATTGCGCAGATGGATGAGCGCCTCGCGGATCGCCGGGCGACCGACGCCGAATTCGCGCATCAGGTCGCGCTCGGAGGGGAGCAGGTCACCGATATCATAGGTCTTGTCGATGATGCGGGCTTCGAGTCGCGCCGAGACCTGCTCATAGAGCTTCTGGGGGCGGATCGGCCGGCTTTCCGCTGGTATACCTGTCATACCAGCTACGGTAATCCAAGTTCAGGCGGCGTCAAGCACCCAGAATGCGGCGAGTTCCGGAGAGAAAGTTAACTCAGTTAGAACAACAAGTTAGTCGAAAGAGATAAGAAGTTGATTCAGGCCTGGACCGCTGTGCAAACGAGCTCTCTATGCCCTGGACAACGCATGCTTCAGCGCCGCGACAGCCTGCCTGTCGGTGCGCTTTTCGGTGCCCGACGCGAAGCCCAACCGCGTGGCCGCAGCACCTTGTCCGGGTCGCGGGGCCGAGCAGGAGCTGTGAATCTCGGTGAGCGGCACGGACCGCAAGAGATCCCCGACATTGCCGGCCGTCACGCCCGATCCCGCCATGATGCCGATGCGCTCCTTTGCGTCAGCATGTATCCGGCGCAACTGGGTGACGCCCGCCATCGCGGTCGCGGCACCGCCCGATGTCAGGATGCGCTCGATGCCGAGGTCGACCGCAGTGGCGATGGCGGTCGAGAAATCGGGAACGAGATCGAAGGCGCGATGCAGCGTCGTGCCGAGACCTTGCGTTCGGTCCACGAGCCGCCGCAGGAGCGGCGCATCAAGGCTGCCATCGCTCAGCGAGGCGCCGATGACGACCCCCCGCAAACCGAAGCCGCGGATCGCATCGATATCGGCGAGCATCAGTTCGATGTCGGCATCGGCGAACACGAAATCGCCGCTGCGCGGTCGCACCATGGCATAGACGGGAATGGGGGCCGTCGCCGCAAGCCGCATGAGGCCGGGCGAGGGGGTGAGACCGCCGAGTTCGAGCGCCGAGCAGAGCTCGATGCGATCGGCGCCGCCGGCAATGGCGGCGGCAAGGCCTTCGGCGTCCGCCACGCAGACTTCGAGGAGGCGAGTGGTCATGACGAA
>CAZICN010000248.1:0-1980 GCA_964537655.1 uncultured Aestuariivirga sp. | reverse complement strand
GCCGCCGCGTCGCCCGAAAGCCAGGCGCTGATGATATCGGTGCTGGCGCGCTCGATGCCGTGCAGATGCCGGTGCAGCGCCTCCATGCCGCGCGCGCCGCCAATCGTGTTGACGCAGCCTGCGAGGCCGCAGCCGCAGGTGAAGCGCGGAATGGCGGCGGCGGGCGAGCCGGCGCTGGTCGCGGCGACCGGGCCATGGCCCCATTCGCCGGCGAAGCCGCCGGGCCCCGAGACGATCCGGCCGTCAATGACGAGGCCGCCGCCCACGCCTGTGCCCAGAATGGCGCCGAAGACGATGCGATGGCCGCGTCCCGCACCTTCGATCGCCTCGGCCAGCGCGAAGCAATCGGCATCGTTGGCGACGAGCACCGGCCGGCCGAGCCTGTCTCTGAGTTCCGAGGCGAGGCGCCGCCCGTCGACACAGGGAATGTTGGCGCATTTGATGATGCCGGTGCCGGGATCGACGACACCGGTGATGGCGATGGCGATGGCAGTGTTTCGCCCCGCCGGGGCCCTTGACGCCATGTCGCCGATGGTCTGGGCGAAGGCGTCAAAGTCGGTGAGCGGGGTGGGCACCCGGCCCAGCGTCACGATCGCCGAGGAACTTGCCGCGGAAGCGCCTTTTATGGCCGAGCCGCCGATATCAAAGCATGTGATCATCTGCCTGGACGCTAGCCGGCTTTCGACGGGTCGGCGGGGATTTGGCGTTGCCGCAGCAGGCTCACCAGCGCATTGCCGGCGGACAGGATATGCTGCCGGAGGAGGCGCGCCGCCTTCTTTACATTGCCGGCCCGGCATTCGGTCACGATTTCGAGATGTTCCCGCTCCGCCTGGGCGCGCCCATCGGTGTAATAGAGCTGCATGCGGGCGAAGCGGTCGGTGCTCTGCAGCAATTGGTCGGCCGCCGCCAGCATGCGCGGACTTGCGGCGCGGCAATAGAGAAGGGAATGGAGCTCGGTATTGAGGGCGCCCCAGCGGCCGGGATGATGCGCCCTGAGCTCATCGCTGTATTCGCGCAGGATCGCGTTCAGCCGCTCATAATCGCCGTCGGTGAGATGCGGAGCCGACTTCTCGAGCAGAGCGGGTTCGAGCAGGGCCCTGAACTCGAAAAGCTCCTCGACCTCTTCGGGCGAGAAACCGGCGACGACGGCGCCCTTGTGGGCTTCCATCTGCACCAGGCCCTCGGCCTCGAGCAGGATCAGCGCCTCACGGAAGGGAATGCGGCTGATGCCCAATTCCTCGGCCAGGACCGCTTGCCGCAGTGGCATGCCGGCCGGGTATTCGCCGTCGAGGATGCGGCGGCGCAACTCATCGGCGGCAGCGGTGGCGCGCGTCGGCGGCATGATCATTCGCTTGGGGGTCGGGCCTGCCATCATGATTCGACACTCTAGCGGCTTTGCGGGGGGAAGGCACTGCGGGCCCAAGTGATCCATGCTGGACCCATTCCCGAAGATGCAATAACGTTGCCCGCTCAAGAACACAATAAACGGGCGGGAGGACAGATGGCTTCGGTTGATGTCGTTGATGTACGCAAGGCTTATGGCAATCAGGAAGTGATCCATGGCGTGTCGGTCGACATATCGGACGGCGAGTTCGTCATCCTGGTCGGGCCGTCGGGATGCGGGAAGTCGACGCTTTTGCGCATGATCGCCGGCCTCGAGCCGATCACCTCGGGCGATATCCGCATCGGCGACAAGGTGGTGAACGACCTGCCGCCCAAGGACCGCGACATCGCCATGGTGTTCCAGAGCTATGCGCTCTATCCGCACAAGACGGTGGCGGAGAACATGGGCTTCGCGCTCAAGATGCGCCACGCGCCGAAGGCCGAGATCGAGACGCGGGTGCGCCGCGCCGCGGAAATCCTCGACCTCGTGCCCTATCTCGCGCGCTATCCGCGCCAGCTCTCGGGCGGCCAGCGTCAGCGCGTCGCCATGGGCCGCGCCATCGTACGCGACCCGGCGGTGTTCCTGTTCGACGAGCC
>CAZICN010000247.1:0-6456 GCA_964537655.1 uncultured Aestuariivirga sp. | reverse complement strand
GTGGTCTATCTGGTGAGCGGCTTCCGCTGGAGTTTCTTCGGCACCGCCGATGTCAGCATCGAAATCAGCCTCGCCATCACGCTGCTGTTCCTCATCGCCTGCCTCGCCATCGTCACCTGGATATTCAGGACCGGGTACCGGTTGAAGAATTAGGCCAGCGATCCGCTCACTCCGATTTCGTCATCCCGGCGAAAGCCGGGACCCCCTGAATAAGTGCAATCGGGCGGCGCTGCCTGCGTTTCACCAATTTAGTGGGCCCCGGCTTTCGCCGGGGTGACGATCTTGGTTGTTGTTTAAAGCCACGACTTCCCGTGCTCTAGCGGCGCGATCCCCAGATGCTTGGCGATCGTCTGGCCGATATCGGCAAAACCGTCGCGGCGGCCGAAGCTTCCCGGGCCCAAGCCCGGCGCGTAAGCCAGGATCGGCACACATTCGCGTGTATGGTCGCTGCCGCGCCAGGTCGGGTCGCAGCCATGGTCGGCGGTGATGATCAGGAGATCGCCCGGCTCGAGCCGCGCCAGCGCCTGCGGCAGCACGACATCGAAAGCCTCGAGCGCCGCGCCATAGCCGCGCGCGTCGCGGCGATGGCCATAGAGCATGTCGAAATCGACGAAATTGGTGATGAGGAGACCGCCTTGCGCGAGGCCAGGCATGGCGGCGAGCGTCGCCTCGAACAGCGCCTCGTTGCCGACCGCCTTGATCTCCGTGCCGGTGCCGGAATGGGCATAGATGTCGCCGATCTTGCCGATCGAGACGACCTCGCGCCCGGCCTGGCTCAGGCGATCGAGCAAGGTCGGCGCCGGCGGCAGGATGGAATAGTCCTTGCGGTTGCCGGTATTGGTGAAATCGCGCGGATCGGCGCCGACACAGGGCCTCTAGATCAAGCGGCGGATATTGAGATCATAGGAGAGATCGCGCGCCGCCTGGCAGGTTTCATACAGGCGATCGAGGCCGAAGGTTTCCTCGTGCGCGGCGATCTGGATCACCGAATCGGCCGAGGTGTAGATGATCGGCTTCGAGGTCTCCATATGCTCCTCGCCGAATTCGGCGATGATGTCGGTGCCCGAGGCATGTTTGTTGCCGAGAAGGCCCGGCAGCTCGGCGCGCGCGACGAGGGCGTCGGTCAGCGTCTTCGGGAAGCACGGAATGGTTTTCGGGAAATAGCCCCAGTCGAAGGTCACCGGCACGCCGGCGATCTCCCAGTGTCCGGACGGCGTGTCCTTGCCGTTCGATATCTCGACGCCGAAGCCCCATTGGCCGATGAGCGGCGCCTCGGCGTCGAAACCCTTCGGCACATGTCCGCTCGCCGCCCGGGCGGCATGGCCGAGGCCGAGAGAGACGAGGTTCGGAAGGGCGAGCGCCACATGGGCCGCGATATGGCCCAGCGTGTTGGCGCCCTTGTCGCCGAAACGATCGGCATCGGGCGCGCCGCCGATGCCGACGGAATCGAGGATGAAGAGGTAGGCGCGGCTCATGCGTTTGTGCTCTCGGGTCCGATGCGGGTCAGCACCGGCGATGACGAGCGAGGTGCTTCACCCAGGCGATAGGCCTTGCGCATCATCTCGGCGGCGCGTGCGAAGGAAGCTTCGTCGCGCGCATGGATGAAGCCCAGTGGATGGTCGCGCCCGACCGGCGTTGCCAGCCCGGCAAGCCCGGTCAGGCCCACGGCATGATCGATGGTGTCGCTCGCCACCCGGCGACCACCGCCGAGCTCGATCACCGCGATGCCGAGGGCCCGCGTGTCGATATGGCCGACAGTCCCTTCGCCTTCCGCGCGCACCGGACGAATGATCGGCGCCCTCGGCAGAAGCGACTTGTAGTTTTCGAGAAGATCCCCGGGCCCGCCCAGAGCGCGCGCCATGGCGGCGAAACGCTCCGCCGCCGCGCCCGAGCTCAGCGTCTTCTCCAGGACGGCCGACCCTTCGGCGACGCTCTTCGCCAAACCGGCAAGAACCAGAAGCTCCGCGCCCAGCGCCACGGTGACGGCATGCAGACGGGCGTCACGCTTCTCGCCGGTAAGGTAGTCGAGCGCATTGGCGATCTCGACGGCATTTCCGGCCGCACTCGCCAGAGGCTCGTTCATGTCGGTGATGAGGGCCGAGGTCGTGAGACCCGCGCCATTGGCGACGCTTACCAGGCTTTCGGTCAGCTCGCGCGCGTCCTCGGGCGTCGCCATGAAGGCGCCAGTGCCGGTCTTCACATCGAGGACGAGTTGCCCGAGCCCCGCCGCCAGCTTCTTCGACAGGATGGACGCGGTGATGAGCGGCACCGATTCCACCGTGCCGGTCACATCGCGAATGGCATAGAGGCGCTTGTCGGCGGGCGCGAGGTCGGCGGTCTGGCCGATGATGGCGCAGCCCGCTTCCTTCACCACCTTGCGGAAGAGAGCGATATCGGGCTGCGAGACATAGCCCGGAATCGAATCGAGCTTGTCGAGCGTGCCGCCGGTATGGCCAAGGCCACGGCCCGAGATCATCGGCACCGCGGCGCCCGCCGCCGCCAGCATCGGCGCCAGCATGAGGGAGACATTGTCGCCGACGCCGCCGGTCGAATGCTTGTCGACGATCGGCCGCTCGATCCCCTGCCACGACAGGACGGCGCCCGAATCGCGCATGGCCCGGGTCAGCGCCACCGCCTCGGCCCGCGTCATGCCGCGCAGGAACACCGCCATGGCGAAGGCCGCCGCCTGGCCTTCCGAGACGCTGCCCTGGCTCAGGCCTGAAATGAACGCGCCGATATCGGCTGGCGCCAGCTCGCGGCCGTCGCGCTTCTGGCGGATGAATTCCTGGGCCAGCATCAGATGCGATTCCGCCACGGCTCGCTCTCTCCTGGCTTCCCCTTCGCCCGCTTGCGGGAGAAGGTGCCCGGTGTCCCGAGTCTTGATTGACGAGTCACGAACCTTCTCCTGCAGCACAGAAGCGGGTCAGGAGCTTCACCATATCGCCCACGGCCTTGATGCCTTCGCTCTTGGTCTCTTCGTGACTCGGGCTCGCGCCCTCGATGCCGGCGCCGAGGCCGGCCACGCGCAGGCCGAAGCGGCGCGCCAGGATGGTCTCGGGCACCGTCGACATGCCGACGGCATGAGCGCCCCAGGACTGCGCCATGCGGATCTCCGCCGGCGTCTCGAAGCTCGGCCCCGAGAACCACACATAGGTGCCTTCATGCAGCCTGACCTGTTCGGCCGCGGCGGCGCGGCGCAGCGCCTCGGCGAGCTTGGCGTCATAGGCGGCGGTCATCGGCACGAAGCCCTTGTCGCCCTCCTCGCCGACCAGCGGATTCATGCCGGCGAAATTGATGTGATCGGTGATCAGCATGAGGCTTCCCGGCCGCATCGCCGGCACCAGCGAGCCCGCGGCATTGGTGAGGATGAGCTCGCTCACGCCGAAGACCTGCAGCGCCTCGATCACCGGGCGCATCACCGCCGCATCGCCTTTTTCATAAGGATGGCCGCGGCCGCGCAGCACCAGGACCGGCCTTCCGGCGAGCAGACCGGCGAACACCTCGCCCGAATGGCCGGAGATCTTCGGCACGGGGAATCCGGAGAGGTCGCGGTAGGAAACGCGCACCGGCGCGGCGACGCTGTCAGCCACCGGCCCCAGGCTCGAGCCCAGGATGATCGCCGTCTCGGGACGCAGTGTTCCCAGGCGCTCGCGCAATATGTCGACGGCCCTGATCATCAGGAGAGATTCTCCGGCCCGAAGGAATACGGCAGGAGTTCCGCCAGCGTGAAACTGCGTCTGACCTTGCCCCTTTCGTCGCAGACATGGATGGCGAGATCGGACGCGCCGAACTCGCGCAGTTTCTGCCGGCAGCCGCCGCAGGGCGTCACCAGGCCCTCGCCCGCGCCGACCACGGCCACCTCGACGATCCTGCGGCCACCGGCCAGGACCATCGCCGCGATGGCGCCGGCCTCGGCGCACGTGCCTTGCGGATAGGCGGCATTCTCGACATTGCAGCCCGCATGCACACCACCCCTCTCATCCTTGACCGCGGCTCCCACCAGGAAGCGCGAATAAGGCGCGTGGGCCTGGGCCCGCGCCGTGACGGCCGCGGCGATGAGCGATTTGTCGGTCATCATTTTTCCTTCACATAGGGCACGCCGCCGGCCTTGGGCGCCACGGCATGGCCAATGAAACCCGCCAGCAATATGACGGTCAATATATAGGGAACGGCCTGCATGAGCTGCACCGGCACGACGCCGATGCCGGCGATCGGCACACCCTGCAGACGGATCGACACCGCATCGAGCACGCCGAAGAGGAGACAGGCCCACATCGCCGGGATGGGGCGCCATTTGGCGAAGATCAGCGCGGCCAGCGCGATGAAGCCCTTGCCCGCCGTCATGTGCTCGATGAAGCCGGCGCTCTGGGCGATCGAAAGATAGGCGCCGGCGAAACCGCAGAGCACGCCACAGCAGGCCACCGCGGCATAGCGCATGAGCGGCACCGAAATACCGGCGGTGTCGACGGCCGCCGGATTCTCACCCACCGCCCTGAGGCGCAGGCCGAAACGGGTGCGGTAGAGCAGCCACCAGGTGAGCGGCACGGCGAGGAAGGCAGCATAGACGAGGATGTTCTGGCCGGACAGGATCTGCGAATAAATCTGGCCGATCACGGGTATGCCGCGCAGCTCGTCGGCGAAATACCAGGCCGACCCCATGAAGCGCTGCTCGTTGGTGAGCTGCGGCGTCTGACCGCCGATATTGAACCAGGTCTCGCCCAGCTGCGCGGTGAGGCCGGCGGCGATGAAATTGATCGCGACTCCCGAAACGATCTGGTTGCCGCGATGGGTGATCGAGGCAAAGCCGTGCACCAGCGCGAAGAGCACCGAGGCGAGCACGGCGCCGAGCAGGCCGAGCCAGGCGGAGCCGGTGAGCGCCGCGACGGTGCCGGCGGTGAAGGCGCCGACCAGCATCTTGCCTTCGAGCCCGATGTCGAACACCCCGGCGCGCTCGGAATAGAGGCCGGCCAGGCAGGCGAACAACAGCGGCACCGAGAAGCGGATCGCCGAGCCGGACACCTGCGCTATGAGATCAAGCCACTCCACGGCTCAGGCCTCCTTCGCTCTGAGCCGGGAGCTTGCGAAGAAGCGGGCGATATGCGGGCGGAACATGTGCTCGAGGGCGCCGGCGAACAGGATGACCAGGCCCTGGATGACGACGATCATGTCGCGGGTGACGGTCGGGCGCTCGAAGGAGAGGTCGGCGCCGCCCTGATAGAGCGCACCGAACAGGATGGCGGCGAGCACGATGCCGAAGGGATGCGAGCGGCCCATCAGCGCCACCGCGATGCCGACGAAGCCATAGCCGGCGGTGAATTCGAGCAGCAGGCGGTTCTGCGCGCCCATGATCTCGTTGAGCGCCAGGAAACCGGAAAGACCGCCCGAGATCAGCATGGCGATGACGATGAGGCGCTGCGGCTTCATGCCGGCATAGGCGGCGGCCTGCGGATTGGCGCCGAGCACGCGCAGCTGGTAGCCGAGCGTCGTGTGCCATAGCAGCAGCCATATCGCGAAGGCGCAGATCAAGGCCCACAGGAAGGACAGGTTGAGCGGCGAGCGGGCAATGGTGATGCCGAAAGCGGCGAAGACATCGTGCATCTGCGGCAGATGCGCGTTGGGATCGAAGGTGCGGGTCTCGGGATTCATCGAGCCCACCGGCGACATCACATTGACGAGCAGATAGATCATCAGCGCCGAGGCGATGAAATTGAACATGATGGTGGTGATGACCACATGACTGCCGCGCCTGGCCTGGAGATAGGCCGGGATGAAGGCCCAGCCGGCCCCGAACAGGGCGGCGCCGATGATGGCGAGCGGAATGATGACCACCATCGGGAGGAAGCCGAGCGGCAGGCAGACCAGCGCCACGCCGAGGCCTCCGAGGTAGGCCTGGCCCTCGGCGCCGATCTTGAACAGGCCGGCATGGAAGGCGACGGCGAAGGCAAGCCCGGTGAAGATGAAGTTGGTCGTGTAGAACAGGGTGTAGCCGAGCCCCGAGCCATAGCCGAAGGCGCCGTTGATCATGATGGCGACGCTTTCCAGGGGCGATTCGCCAATGGCCACGAAGACGAGGCCGGTGACGAGGAAGGCCGCCAGCAGGTTGATCAGCGGAATGAGGCCGATGTCGACCCAGCGCGGCAGCTCTCGCGACGGCGCGCTCATGCCGCCGCTCCCGCCATCATCAGGCCGATCTGCTTCTCCGGCGTCTCGGGCGTGCATTCGCCGGTGATGCTGCCGCCGCACATCACCAGCACGCGGTCGGCGAGCCCCCTGATTTCGTCGAGCTCGACGGAAACCAGCAGCACCGCCTTGCCGCGGTCGCGCATGGCGATGAGGCGCTTGTGGATGAACTCGATGGCGCCGATATCGACGCCGCGCGTCGGCTGGCCGACGATCAGGAGATCGGGATCCTGCTCGATCTCGCGCGCCAGAACGATCTTCTGCTGGTTGCCGCCG
>CAZICN010000246.1:594-6459 GCA_964537655.1 uncultured Aestuariivirga sp. | reverse complement strand
CCCTCCCCGGAAACCCGAGTCAAAGCTCCTTCTCCGCCAGCTCGCGGAACTCGTCGGGCACAGAGCGCGATGGGCCCAACGCCACCGAGGCATAACCGACCGTTTCCCAGCCGAAGCGCCGGCGGACCTTGTCGATGGCGCGGTCGGCGAGAAGGCGCGCCATGCCGCGCGAGGCGCCGGGGCGGCGCTTCTCGTCCTCGAGCCCGAGCGGGAGGTCGAGCTGAAGCTCGGCATGATCTTCGAGATGCGACACCGATATGGCGAGGAGCGAGATGGTCTTCTCGCGCGCATGATCGGCAAGCGCCTGGCGCACCAGCTCCTCGGCGATCTCGGCGAGGATCGCCGTCGCCGCGACCGGCGCATCGAGGGTCACCGAACGGGTGACCGAACGCAGATCGGCGAAGCGGACGCGCACCGTCACGGTGCGGCCGGGACGTGACTTGGCGCGCAGCCTTGTCGCGACCCGATCGGCCAAATGGTGCAGCGCCGGGCGGTAGATATGTTCTTCGGCAGGCTTGCGGCCGAGCGCCGACTGGGCGCCCGCCGACTGGCCGCGATGATGCGTCCTGATCTCACGCGGGTCGCGATTCCAGGCGAGATGAGCGAGCTTCTCGCCGGCCGCGGGGCCGAGCAGCCGCGTGAGCGCTGCCTTCGATGTCCGGGTGAGATCGCCAATGGTGGCGATGCCGAGGCCTGCGAGACGCGCTTTCGTCGCGGGCCCGACACCCCACATCAGCTCGACCGGCAGGTCATGAAGAAAGGCCAGCTCGCGCTCAGGATCGACGACCACCAGGCCGTCGGGCTTCGCGACCTGCGAGGCGATCTTCGCCAGATGTTTGGTGCGCGCCACGCCGATCGAGATCGCAAGGCCGAGTTCGGCGCGCACGCGCCGGCGGATCGCCTGGGCGATCTCGGCGGGCGGACCGAAAAGATGGGTGCAGCCCCTGACATCGGCGAAGGCCTCATCGATCGAGATGCGCTCGACCAGAGGCGTGAAATCGCCAAGCACGCCGATGGCGGCGTCGCCCAGCCGCTGATAATCCCGGAAATGGCCGCCGACAAAAATGAGCTGCGGGCAGAGCTCGCGGGCCTGCCGGCCCGGCATGCCGCCCTGGACGCCGAAGGCTTTGGCTTCATAAGAGGCTGCGAGCACGACACCGCCGCCGACGGCAATGGGCCTGCCGCGCAAAGAGGGATCGAGCAACTGCTCGACCGAGGCATAGAAAGCGTCGAGATCGGCATGGAGAATGGTGGCGGTGCTTTCCATGTCCGGCATTCCCCGCATTCTGGAACAGAATGAGAACAAAGAGCGGACTTGTCAATCGCGATGTCGCGGCGGAACGAAACGCGATGCGACAAATGTCTCATTGATTGGCGCCCGCGCGCAGATCATGCGGTAAAAGTGCCGTCCGGCCCTTGAGAGGACTCCTTGACACAGCCCTGCATCATCACCGTCGCCATCACCGGATCGGTCCCGCGCAAGGAGGACAATCCGGCCGTGCCGATCACGGTCGCCGAGCAGATCGAATCGACGCAGGAGGCGTTCGAGGCCGGCGCCACCATCGCGCATGTGCATGTGCGCAAGGATGACCAGACGCCGACCTCCGACCCTGAGCGCTTCGCGCGTCTCGGCGAGGGTCTGCGCCGGCATTGCCCCGGGATGATCATCCAGTTCTCGACCGGCGGGCGCTCCGGCACGGGATCGGAGCGGGGCGGCATGCTCCATCTCAGGCCCGACATGGCGTCGCTGTCGACGGGCTCGTGCAATTTTCCGACGATCATCTATGAAAACCATCCGAGCCTCATCCGCGAACTCGCGGCGAAGATGATGGAGCATGGCATCAAGCCCGAGATCGAGGTGTTCGATCTCTCGATGCTCTACCAGGCGCTGGCGCTGGCGGACGAAGGCGTGCTGCGCAAGCCGCTGCATGTGCAGTTCGTCTTCGGCGTCAGGAACGCCATGCCGGCGATCCGCGACGTGCTCGCGTTCCAGGTGAGCCAGCTCGGCAAGCTCATGCCCGAGGCGACCTGGACGGCCGCCGGCATCGGGCGCCACCAGCACGAGGTCAATCGCTGGTCGCTCGAGCTTGGCGGCCATTGCCGCACCGGGCTCGAGGACAATATCCGCATCGACCGCGGCCGCCTGGCCGGATCCAATGCCGAGCTCGTCAGACGCGTCGTGTCGCTATGTGGAGATCATGGGCGAAGGCCGGCCACCACGGCCGAGGCGCGGCGCATCCTGGGGCTCGCCTGAAGGCGCGCTATTTCATCTTTTCGATCAGCGCCATGGCGGCGGCGGGCGCCTTGGGCTTGAAGCCGTTGATCATATAGATGAAGACGTCGCGCGATTTGGGCGGGCTCTTCTCCGGAGCGGCGACCGTGGCGAGATCGCCGGGCGCCTTGCCCTCGGCCCACAGCTTCGCGCGCTTCGCCCATTCATCGAGCGCCTTGCCGGCATAGCCGGTCTCGATCTTCTCCGAGGCGCGCTGCAGCCTGGCATAGACGAAGGGCGCCGTCACATCGGCGATCTCGGGGAAGCTCTCCTTGTCGGTATAGACGGTCGCCACCTTGTAGGCACGCAACAGGTCGATGAATTCCGGCACCCGGAAGCTCGCATGGCGCACCTCGACGACATGGCGCAGGGAATGGCCCTCATGCGAGGAGGGCAGGAGCTTGAGGAAGGCTTCGAAATCTCTCGCGTCGAACTGCTTGGTCGGCAGGAACTGCCAGTTGACGGGGCCGAGCTTCTCCTTGAGTTCGGTGATGCCGCTCGAGATAAAGCGCTCGACGGACTGGCCGGCCTCGGCCAGCACGCGCCGGTTGGTGCTGAAGCGCGTGCCCTTGACCGAGAACACGAAGCCCGCCGGCGTCTCCTCGCGCCAGCGCGCGAAGCTCTCCGGCTTCTGGCTGCCATAATACGTGCCGTTGATCTCGATCGAGGTGAGATGCTGGCCGGCATATTCGAGTTCGCGTTTCTGGGCGAGCCCCTTGGGATAGAAGGTGCCGCGCCAGGGCTCGAAGGTCCAGCCTCCGATGCCGACACGGATGTTTCCGTTCTTGGCCATGAGATGCTCCCGTGCGTTCGCGGATGTGGTGGAGAGGATACTTAAGCCTGTCCGCTGTCAATGTTTGGCAGCAGCGGCGCCATAGGCCTTGAGAAAGGTCCTTACCGCCACGGCAGCGGCGCTGCGGATCTGCGCCTCCGACGGCTTGTCGCCGAGGAGGGGCCCGATATAGAGATCGGCATTGACCAGCGCCTGGAACTGGCGCGCGGCGATGTCGGGATTGTCGATGTCGAGATAACCCGCATGGTGGAGCTTGGCGAAACGCGCCGCGATCGCGGCCCAGGCCCGCTCGGGCCCCAGTTCGCGCCACGGCGCGAAGAGCTCAGGGTAGCGCTGGCCTTCCGCCTGGATGAGCTTGCGCAGCGCGATGCAGTCGCCATTGCACATGCAGTTGCGGGCGAGGCGCGTGGCGAATTCGAGAAGCTCGGCCTCGATATCGGCGGGATTGTCGGGGAAAGAGGCGAGCGTCGCGAACAGCCCGGCATTGGCGCGCTCGGTCATGTCCTTGACGACGGCGACAAAGAGTTTCTCCTTGTCGCCATAGTGATTGTAGATGGTCTGGCGCGAGACGCCCGCTTCGGCGGCGATCAGCTCGAGGCTGGCGCTGGCAAACCCGTCACGGCAGAAGACGAGGGACGCGGCCTCCAGCACCGAAAGCCGTTTGGCCATGTGGCTGCGTAGGGCGGCGGGCGCCGGGCCGATACTGGTCGCTTCTGTCATGTCATCAGGATGATAAAGGGGCTTGACTGTTTTGACAACTATGTCCAATAATTTGGGCTAAATTGTCCAGCAGGTTTATGCCGGCCACTTCCGGGAAACCCGCCGATCCCGATTTCTTTTTTAATTCAATAACTTCGAGGCTGCGAGAGGGGAACGATCGCGTCTCAGGATGTGGGAACTCTACGCCATGCAATCAACATTCATCCGCAATGCCGTGATTCTGGGCCTGCTCTCGGCGATCGGTCCCTTCGCCATCGACATGTATCTGCCGGCGCTGCCGACCATCGGCCAGAGCCTCAATGCCGATATCGGCGCGGTGCAGATGAGCCTCATGCTGTTCTTTGTCTCCTTCGGCACCTTCCAGCTCATCTTCGGGCCGATCTCCGACATGTTCGGCCGCAAGCTGCCGCTTTATATCGGCCTCACCCTGTTCGCCATCGGCGGCATCGGCTGCGCGCTCGCGCCCGACATCACGACGCTCAACCTGTTCCGCTTCATCCAGGGCATCGGCGCCTGCGCCGGCATGGTCATCCCGCGCGCCGTGGTGCGCGACCTACATACCGGGATCGATGCGGCGCGCATGATGTCGCTGCTGATGCTGGTGTTCAGCATCTCGCCGATCCTGGCGCCGCTCACCGGCAGCATCGTCATCAGCCTCGCCGACTGGCGGGCGGTATTCTGGGTCGTGACCATCGCCGCGGTCCTCGGCTTCATCATGATCGCCACCATGCTGCCCGAGACGCGGCCCCCCGAACTCAGGGTGGAGAGCGGGATCGGATCGGCGCTGTCCGGCTACCGGCTCCTGCTCGGCGACTGGAACTTCCTGGCGCTCTCCTTCATCGGCGGCTTCGGGATCGCGAGCTTCTTCGTCTATCTCGCCAATTCGCCCTTCGTGCTGATCGGCCATTACGGCCTGTCGCCGACGGTCTACAGCATCTTCTTCTCGATCAACGCGGTGTCGTTCTTCGCCGTGGCGCAGTTCACCGGCAAGCTCGCCGACCGCTTCGGCCTGAGACGCGTGGTGCGCATCGCCGTCATCGGCTATTTCGCCGCCATGGCGGTGCTGTTCGCGCTCACCGCCTCCGGACTCGACCGGCTCGACGTGCTCGCGGCGTGCCTGTTCGTCGGCTATGGCTTTCTCGGCCTCGTCATCCCGACGACCGCGGTCCTCGCCATGGAGGACCATGGCGAGATCGCCGGCACGGCTTCGGCGCTGATGGGCACGCTGCATTTCGTGACCGGCGCCGTCGCGGTCGCCGTCATCGGCTTTTTCGTCGACGGGACCGCGCTGCCCATGGTCGCCGGCATTTCGGCCTGCGCCCTCATCACCTTCATCCTCTCGCAGATAACCTTGCGGCAGAGGCGGATGGCCGAGGTCCCGGCCGAATAATTTTTCGAACAGACCGGAACCATTGCAGGGGCATGGCGTTCAAACCAAGTCTCGGCAGCAGGAGCCGTCCCGATGCCGAGGCAGGGCTCGCTCCATAGATCACAGTCTGTGGAGCGAGCCTTCTGATTCCTGGATTGGAAGCGCTCTGCCTTTTGACAAATCGCCCGAAATCGCGAAGGTTGCCGCCTGAATTCAGGGAGCCATCATGCGCGCCAAGTCGAAAGTCATCCTTACCTGTGCGATCACCGGGTCCATCCATACGCCATCCATGTCGCCCTACCTGCCGGTGACGCCCTCCGACATCGCCGAACAGGCGGTCGATGCCGGCAAGGCCGGGGCGGCGATCCTCCATCTGCATGCGCGCGACCCCGAGAACGGCCGCCCTTCGCCCGAGCCCGACCTCTTCATGGAGTTCCTGCCGCGGATCAAGCAGGGCACTGACGCTATCGTCAACATAACCACCGGTGGCGGGCAGGGCATGTCGATCGACGAGCGGCTCGCCGCGGCGGAACGCGCCTCGCCCGAAATGACGTCGCTCAACATGGGTTCGATGAATTTCGGCCTGTTCCCCATGCTCAACCGCTACAAGGATTTCACGCATGAGTGGGAACGCCAGCATCTCGACCGCTCGCGCGACTTCATCTTCCGCAACACCTTCGGCGATATCGAGCAGGTGCTGAAGCGCCTCGG
>CAZICN010000246.1:0-584 GCA_964537655.1 uncultured Aestuariivirga sp. | reverse complement strand
GGGAGCGCGACTATGTCGAAACCTCGCGCGAGCGCATCATGTACAACAGTACCGCGTATATTGAGCGCATTATGGTCGAGGTGGGACAGGCGTTTAATACGCGCTTCGAATTCGAATGCTACGATGTCGGCCATCTCTATACGCTCGCCCATTTCCTCGATCGCAAGCTGGTGAAACCGCCGCTCTTCGTGCAGACGATCTTCGGCATACTGGGCGGCATCGGACCCGATCCGCAGAATGTGCTCGTCATGCGCGACACGGCCGAGCGCCTGTTCGGCGACCAGTATCACTGGTCGGTGCTGGCGGCGGGGCGCTTCCAGCTGCCCTTCTGCACCATGGCCGCGACCATGGGGGCCAATGTGCGCGTCGGTCTCGAGGACAATCTGTTCATCGGCAAGGGCAAGCTCGCCAAGTCCAATGCCGAGCTCGTCGCCAAGATGCGCCACATCCTGGATGAACTGTCGATCGATGTCGCCTCGCCCGACGAGGCGCGCGCGATGCTCGATCTCAAGGGCCCGCAGAACGTGAAGTTCTAGCTAAATCCGTCATACCCTCTCATCCGTCATCCCGGCGCAAGCCGGGAC
>CAZICN010000245.1:0-6499 GCA_964537655.1 uncultured Aestuariivirga sp. | reverse complement strand
GAGATCGAGGCGGAATGCGCCGCCGGCATGACCAGCACATTGGCGGGGCCGGTCAGGCGGCAGAACGGATAGAGCGCCATCGCCTCGCGCGACAGCGCGACATCGGCGCCCATCTCGCCGTCATACTCGAAATCGACATTGCGTTTGTCGAGGATGGTCACCGCCTTGCGCACATATTCCGAACGCTCGCCCTTGGGGTAGCCGAAGGTCGAATAGGAGAGGAAGGCGACCTTGGGTTCATAACCGAAGCGCCGCGCCACGCCCGCCGCTTCCTGCGCGATATCGGCCAGTTCCTCGGCCGAGGGCAGTTCATGGATCGAGGTGTCGGCGATGAACACGGTGCGCCCGCGCACCAGCGCCATGGAGACGCCGATCGGCTGATGCCCGGGCCGGTTGTCGATGGCGCGCCGGACATTGTCGATGGCGACGGAGAAGTTGCGGGTCAGGCCGGTCACCACCGCATCGGCGTCGTTCAGCGCCAGCATGCAGGCGGCGAAGACGTTGCGGTCGTTGTTGACCAGGCGCTGGCAATCGCGAAACAGGAAGCCGTTGCGCTGCAGTCTTTCGTAGAGGTAGTTCGCATAGTCGACATTCCGAGCCGAGAGCTTCGCATTGGTGATCTCGACATTCTCGGCGAGTTCGACGGCGCTCACCTTCAGCGCCTCTTCGATCTGCGCTTCGCGGCCGACGAGGATGGCCTTGCCGAGGCCCGAATTGGCGAAGCTGTTGGCGGCGCGGATCATCCGATCCTCCTCGCCTTCGGCGAAGACGACCCGTTTCGGATTGGACCTCACATGCTCGAAGATGTTCTGCAGCGTGCCGGCGATCGGATTGAGCCGGGCTGAGAGTTCGTCGGCATAGGCATCGAGATCGGCGATGGCTTTGCGCGCCACGCCCGATTCCATCGCGGCGCGGGCGACCGCGACCGGAATGCGCGAGATGAGGCGCGGATCGAACGGCACCGGGATCAGATAGCCGGGACCGAACTGTAACCTGGAGCCATGATAGGCGGCGGCGACTTCGTCCGGCACGTCCTCACGCGCCAGCGCCGCCAGCGCCTCGGCGGCGGCGATCTTCATCTGGTCGTTGATGGTTCGGGCGCGCACATCGAGCGCCCCGCGGAAGATATAAGGGAAGCCCAGCACATTGTTGACCTGGTTCGGATAGTCGGAACGTCCGGTCGCCATGATGGCGTCGCTCCTGACCTTGGCGACATCCTCGGGTGTGATCTCGGGGTCGGGATTGGCCATGGCGAAGATGATCGGATTCTTCGCCATGCTCTTGACCATGGCCGGCGTCAGGGCGCCGGCGACGGAGAGACCGAAGAACACATCAGCCCCTTCCATGGCCTCCGCCAGCGAACGCGCCTTGGTTTCGACCGCATGCGCCGATTTCCACTGGTTCATGCCCTCGGTGCGGCCCTTGTAGACGACGCCCTTCGAGTCGGCGAGAATGACATTCTGCGGCGGGACGCCCATCGACTTGATGAGTTCGATGCAGGCGATCGCCGCGGCCCCTGCGCCATTGCAGACGAGCTTGAACTTCTTGATGTCGCGCTTGGTGATCTCGAGCGCATTGATGAGGGCGGCGGCCGAGATGATCGCGGTGCCGTGCTGATCGTCATGGAAGACCGGAATGTCCATGAGCTCGCGCAGGCGCTGCTCGATGATGAAGCAGTCGGGCGCCTTGATGTCCTCGAGATTGATGCCGCCGAAGGAGGGACCGAGATAGCGCACCGCGCCGATGAACTCGTTGACGTCCTTGGTGTCGACCTCGAGATCGATCGAATCGACGTCGGCGAAGCGCTTGAACAGCACGGCCTTGCCTTCCATGACCGGCTTCGAGGCGAGCGCGCCCAGGTCGCCGAGGCCCAGTATGGCCGTGCCGTTGGAGATCACGGCGACGAAATTGCCTTTCGCCGTATAGTCATAGGCGGTGTCGGGATCCTCGGCGATCTTGCGCACGGGCACGGCGACGCCGGGGCTGTAGGCCAGCGACAGATCGCGCTGGGTCGCCATCGGCTTGGTCGGATTGATTTCCAGTTTGCCCGGTTTGCCACGCTGATGGAAAAGCAGCGCCTCCTGTTCGGTAAAGCTCGGCCGGGCCGCCCGTTTCTCTGTGCTCATGTTTTCCCCATATTTGGAGGGCCGACAGTAGAGGCAGCTCCGGCCGATCTCAAGGTCATTGATTCCCTCGTAGCTTGTCGTATTCAAGTGTGCTGAACGCCAAGGCGAACTTGCGAACCGGGACACCAGCCGCGATGAACGACATGAACGCCCCCAGGGATGCTGTCGCCGCCACGCCGATGATGGCCCAGTATCTCGAGATCAAGGCGGCCCATCCGGGCTGTCTGCTGTTCTACCGCATGGGCGATTTCTATGAACTGTTCTTTGCCGACGCCGAGGCCGCGTCCCGGACGCTCGGCATTGCGCTGACCAAGCGCGGCCGCCATCAGGGCGAAGAGATCCCGATGTGCGGTGTGCCGGTGCATTCCTCCGACCAGTATCTGGAAAGGCTGATCCGCGCCGGCCATCGCGTCGCCATATGCGAGCAGATGGAAGACCCTGCCGAGGCCAAGAAACGCGGCTCGAAATCGGTCGTCCGCCGCGACGTCATCCGTCTCATCACGCCGGGCACGCTCACCGAGGACACGCTCCTCAGGAGCGCCAAGAACAATTTCATCGCTGCCCTGGCGCGCATCAAGGCCGATGCCAGCATGGGCCTGGCCTTCGCCGATATTTCCTCGGGCGAGCTCGCCGTCATGCCCGTCGATGCGCAGCGCCTTTCCGCCGATCTCGCCGGACACGAGCCGGGCGAGATCATCTATCCGGACACGCTCGCCGAAGCAGGCCTCGAACCGCAGCTCGACGCGACCGGGGCCGCGCTGACGCCCTTGCCGGCGAGCCGCTTCGACAGCGCCGAGGCCGAGCGGCGCCTCAAGAGCCATTTTGGGGTCGCGGCTCTGGACGGGTTCGGCGCCTTTACGCGCGCGGAAATCTCGGCCCTTGGCACGCTGCTCGATTATCTCCTGCTGACCCAGGTCGGCCGCGCTCCGGTCCTGCGCGCGCCGCGCCGCGACGAGCCGTCGGATCACATGATCATCGACCAGGCGACGCGCGGCAATCTCGAATTGACCAGAAGCCTTGGCGGCGATGCCGGTGCGAGCCTGCTATCGACCATGGATCGCAGCGTCACGGCCGCCGGCGCAAGGCTGCTGGCGCGGCGGCTCGCTTCGCCGCTCACCGATCCGGAGGCGATCGCGGTGAGACTCGATTCAGTCGGCTTCTTCGTCGAGGCGCGCGACCTGCGCGACGACCTGCGCCTGAGCCTGCGCCAGTTTCCCGACATCGAGCGCGCGCTGTCGCGCCTGGCGTTGGGGCGGGGCGGTCCGCGCGACCTCGCGGCGATGCGCGATGGGCTTGAGGCGGCCGGAAGCCTGAGCGAGGCGCTCGGCCATCCCCAGGGCCTCGCCACCCTTTCGGCTGAGCTGGCGGGAGCGCGGGCCGTCCTGGCCGAGCGCCCGCAGGCGCTGTTCGACGATCTTGAGGCCGTGCTCGGCGACAACCTGCCGCTCAATGCGCGCGATGGCGGCTTCGTCAGAGCCGGTTTCTCGTCGGAGCTCGACGGTCATCGCCAGTTGCGCGACGAGACGAAGAAAGTCATCGCGCAGTTGCAGGCGGACTATGCGGCCGAGACCGGCATCAAGTCGCTCAAGATCCGGCACAACAATGTGCTGGGGTACTTCATCGAGGTGACGGCGCAGAATGCGGGTCCGCTGCAGGCGCCGCCGCACAATGCGAAATTCTTTCACCGCCAGACCATCGCCAGTGCCGTGCGTTTCGTGACCCAGGAACTGTCCGGCCTCGAGGAGCGCATCGCATCCGCCGCCAATCGCGCCCTGGCGCTCGAATTCGAGATTTTCGAGCGCCTCTGCGCCGCGGTGAAGGCGCAGTCGACGCGGCTCTCCGCCATGGCCGAGGCGATCGCCTGCATCGATGTCGCGGCCGGCCTTGCCGAACTCGCCGCCCGCCGCAACTATGTGCGCCCGATCGTCGACCGGTCCTTGCGCATCGATATAGAGCAGGGCCGGCACCCGGTGGTCGAGGCCATGCTCGCGCAATCGGGTGGCGCTCCTTTTGTCGCCAATGACTGCGCGCTGGCCGGCGACGGCAAGCGCATCTGGCTCCTCACCGGCCCGAACATGGCCGGCAAGTCGACCTTCCTGCGCCAGAATGCGCTGATCGTGATCATGGCGCAGATGGGTGCCTTCGTTCCGGCTAGGGCGGCGCATCTCGGCATCGTCGACCGTCTGTTCAGCCGCGTCGGCGCCGCCGACGACCTGGCGCGCGGACGTTCCACTTTCATGGTCGAGATGGTCGAGACGGCGGCCATCCTCAACCAGGCGACCGATCGCTCCTTCGTCATTCTCGATGAGATCGGCCGCGGCACCGCGACGTTCGACGGCCTGTCGATCGCCTGGGCGGCGGTGGAGCATCTCCACGAGATGAACCGGGCTCGCGCCCTGTTCGCCACGCATTATCATGAGCTGACGGCACTGGCCGGGAGGCTAAGCGGCGTCACCAATGCCACGGTCAAGGTGCGCGAATGGCAAGGCGACGTGGTGTTCCTGCATGAAGTGGCGCCAGGCGTCGCCGACCGCTCCTACGGCATCCAGGTGGCGAAGCTCGCCGGACTTCCCACATCGGTGATCCAGCGCGCCTCGGAAGTCTTGAGCCTTCTCGAGAAGAAGGACGAGCCGGGTGCCGGCGCCGATTCGCTTTTCGCCGATCTGCCGCTGTTCTCGGCGGCGCGGCCGCGCTCGGCGGGTCCGGCGGTGTCGGACCCGAGCGAGATCGAGAAGCGGCTTGCCGGACTGTCGCCGGACGAACTGACGCCGCGCGACGCGCTGAGCCTTCTCTATGAGCTGCGCACCATGCTGGCGCCCAAGCGGACGCCGCAATGACGCCGACGAAGAAGACCTCGCCTCTTGTCGACGGTGCGGGCTTGCGCGCACGCCTCGCGGCACTCGCGCCCGGCGGTGACCTGCGCAAGCGTGTCGTCGAGGTTCTCAAGGAGACGCTGGCCGGCGCACGCGCCGAGGCCGAGCGCCGCCTGATGGCCGACGGGAAGGGCACGCGATGCGCCATGCTGCTGGCCGGCGCCCAGGACGAGATCATCCATTCGCTCTACGACTTCGCGGTCAGGAAGCTCTATCGCGCGCCCAATCCTTCCGAGGCCGAGCGTATCACCGTCGTCGCCGTCGGCGGCTATGGCCGCGGCACGCTGGCGCCCGGATCCGATATCGATCTCCTCTTCCTGCTCCCCTACAAGCAGACCGGCTGGAGTGAAAGCGTCATCGAGTTCATGCTCTATGCGCTGTGGGATGCACGCCTCAAGGTCGGCCACGCGACCCGTAGCGTCGATGACTGCATCAGGCTGGCGCAATCGGACTCGACCATCCTCACCTCGATTCTCGAGGCGCGCTTCATTTGCGGCGAGCCTTCCCTGTTCGAGAATCTGATCAAGCGCTTTCGCAAGGAGATCGCCGCCAAGGGGACCAAGACCTTCGTGGCGAGCAAGCTGACCGAGCGCGACGAGCGCCATTTCAAGGCGGGCGAGAGCCGCTATCTGGTCGAGCCCGATGTCAAGAACGGCAAGGGTGGCCTGCGCGACCTCCATACCTTGTTCTGGATCGCCAAATTCCTGTCGGGCGCCAACTCAACAAGGGAACTCGCCGAGAAGGGCGTCTTCACCCGCGAGGAACTGGCGCTGTTCGAGAAGAGCGAGGATTTTCTGTGGGCGGTGCGCTGTCACCTGCATTTCGTCGCAAAGCGCGCCGAGGACCGCCTGAGCTTCGACCGCCAGCCCGACCTCGCCGAAAGGCTTGGCTACAAGGCGCATGGCGGGCTCAAGCATGTCGAACGGTTCATGAAGCATTATTTCCTCGTCGCCAAGGATGTCGGCGACCTCACCCGCATCTTCTCGGCCTCGCTCGAGGCGCGTGAGATGAAGGCGACGCCGGTCTTCGGCCGCGTGCTCGGAAGGTTCGCCGCGAGGCGGTCCGGGCGCGTCGCAGGCGCCCCCGATTTTCGCATCGAGGCCAATCGTCTGACCATCGCCGATGAAGAGGTGCTGATCGCGACACCGGTCAACCTGATCCGGCTCTTCGCGCTCGCCGCGGAAAAGGACCTCGAAATCCATCCCGATGCACTGAAGGCGGTGAGGCGCAGTCTCGCCCGCATCAACAAGGCGGTGTGCAGCGATCCGGAAGCCAATGCCCTGTTCCTCGCGATGCTGACCGAGGCGCGTGATCCCGAGACGGCGCTGCGGCGCATGAACGAGGCGGGCGTGCTCGGCCGCTTCATTCCCGAATTCGGCAAGATCGTCGCGATGATGCAGTTCAACATGTATCACCACTATACGGTCGACGAGCATCTGATCCGCGCCGTCGGCATCCTGGCGGCGATCGAGCGCGGCCGCTTCTCCAGCGATCATCCGC
>CAZICN010000244.1:4882-6549 GCA_964537655.1 uncultured Aestuariivirga sp. | reverse complement strand
ACGCGGTCGGCCGCCAGCGCGGCGCCGGCCTCGGCGGCGGCAACGACGAGCGCGAACAGACGCTCAACCAGTTGCTCGTCGAGATGGACGGCTTCGAGGCCAATGAAGGCGTGATCCTGGTCGCGGCCACCAACCGGCCCGACGTGCTCGATCCGGCCCTCCTGCGTCCGGGCCGCTTCGACCGCCAGATCACCGTTCCCAATCCCGATATCGTCGGGCGCGAGCAGATACTGCGCGTCCATATGCGCAACGTGCCGCTGGCGCCGGATATCGATCCCAAGGTCATCGCGCGCGGCACGCCCGGTTTCTCGGGCGCCGATCTCGCCAATCTCGTCAATGAGGCCGCCCTTCTGGCGGCGCGGCGCAACAAGCGCCTGGTGACGCAGCACGAGTTCGAAGACGCCAAGGACAAGGTGATGATGGGTGCGGAGCGCCGCTCGCTCGTCATGAGCGAGGAGGAGCGTCGCAATACCGCCTATCACGAAGCCGGCCACGCCATTGTCGGCCTGAACGTTCCCTATGATCCCCTGCACAAGGTCACGATCATCCCGCGCGGCCGGGCGCTCGGCGTCACCATGAACCTGCCTGAAGGCGACCGCTATTCGCGGACCCGCGAATGGTGCGAGGCGAGGCTCGCGGTGCTGTTCGGCGGCCGCGAGGCCGAGCTCATCCTCGGCGGCGAGAAGAACGTCACCAACGGCGCCACCGGCGACATCCAGATGGCGACGCAGCTGGCGCGCGCCATGGTCATGGAATGGGGCATGTCCGACAAGCTCGGGCGAGTGCGCTACAATAACAATGAGCAGGAAGTGTTCCTCGGCCATTCGGTGACCCAGACGAAGAACCTTTCCGATGAAACGGCCAAGCTCATCGACGATGAGATCCGCAAGCTGATCGAGGATGGCGAGAAAAAAGCGCGCGATATCCTGCGCAAGGGCAAGGACAAGCTGCATACGCTCGCCAAGGCGCTGCTCGAATTCGAGACGCTGTCGGGTGATGAGGTGAAGCTCGTTCTCAAGGGCGAGAAGATCCATCGCGACGATCACGGCGGACACAAGAAGCCGGACAAGACCTCGTCATCGGTGCCGGTCACCGGACGCCCGAAGGGCGGCCAGACTCCCGGTGAAATGGAGCCGCAGCCGCAGAGCTGATATCACGTAACCCTCGCCCCGCTTTAGCGGGGAGAGGGTAGGGGCCCGGCGCAAAGCGACGGGAAGGGTGAGGGGCATGACCAACGATTGGCTTCGCCATCATCCAAGTTTTCGATCTGGTCAGACTCGCTCCCGTCACCTTGGCCCCTCACCCTCCCCTTGCTGCGCAATGGGTCCCTCCCTCTCCCCGCCAAAGCGGGGCGAAGGTTAGCAGATGACCCTTTATCTCCGCCCGCTCAGCCTCGTCTACGGACCGGACGCACGGGCGGCGATCGAGGCCGGGCGGGGCGGTGCGCTCGGCGGATCGGACTTCATCGCCTTCACGCAAGTCGAGCTCATCGAACGCCGCGACAGCCGCATCACGCGGACCGTCGCCGCCTATGCGGACGCCCGTCAGCATCGCGCGCAGCTCGATCCGATCGAGCGCCGCCGGCCCGACTTCGCCGGCCTCGCCATGGGCCGGCCGAAACTCATGGGCATCGTCAATGTCACCCCTGATTCATTCTCCGATGGCGG
>CAZICN010000244.1:0-4782 GCA_964537655.1 uncultured Aestuariivirga sp. | reverse complement strand
CGAGCGATCTGGTGTAGGGTGCCAGGATTGGAGAGAAGGAAAGCCATGTCCCGCAAATATTTCGGAACCGACGGCGTGCGCGGCATCGCGAACAAGGCACCGATGTCGCCCGATATGGTGATGAAGATCGGCCTCGCCGCCGGCAGCATCTATTCCAAGGGCAGCCATCGCCATCGCGCCGTGATCGGCAAGGACACGCGGCTTTCCGGCTATATGATCGAGCAGGCGCTGACCGCCGGGCTCCTCTCGGCCGGCGTCGATGTGTTCCTCTTCGGGCCGCTGCCGACGCCCGCCGTCGCCATGCTGACGAGGTCGCTGCGCGCCGATCTTGGCATCATGATCTCGGCCTCGCACAATCCCTATCACGACAACGGCATCAAGCTGTTCGGCCCCGACGGCTACAAGCTCTCGGACGAGCAGGAGCTGGCGATCGAGAAGCTCGTCGATACCGCGAGCGGCACCGATCTCGCCGCTGCCCAGGACAAGCTCGGCCGCGCCAAGCGCATCGAGGATGCACAGGCGCGCTACATCGAATTCGCCAAGCGGACCTTCCCCAAGGATCTGAGACTCGAGGGCCTGCGCATCGTCATCGACACCGCCAATGGCGGCGCCTACCGAGTGGCGTCCGCCGCCCTGTGGGAACTCGGTGCCGAGATCATCCCGATCGGCAACGAGCCCAACGGCTTCAACATCAATGAGAAATGCGGCTCGACGGCGCCCGAGGCGATGTGCGCCAAGGTCGTCGAAACCCGCGCCGATATCGGCATCGCGCTCGATGGCGACGCCGACCGCTGCGTGATCGCCGACGAGCATGGCCAGCTCATCGACGGCGACCAGCTGATGGCGCTGATCGCGACATCCTGGCACCGCCAGCAGCGGCTCCAGGGCGGCGGGCTCGTCGCCACCATCATGTCCAATCTCGGCCTCGAGCGCCATCTCGCGGCGAAGAAGCTGACGCTGGCGCGCACCAAGGTCGGCGACCGCTATGTCGTCGAGCATATGCGCCAGCACGGCTTCAATATCGGCGGCGAGCAATCCGGACATATCGTGATGTCGGATTTCTCGACGACCGGCGACGGGCTGGTGGCGGCGCTGCAGGTGCTGGCGGAAGTGGTGCGCACCGGAAAACCAGTGAGCCAGGTCTGCCATGTGTTCGAGCCGGTGCCGCAGGTCCTGAAGAATGTGCGCTATGGCGAAGGCAAGCCGCTGGAAATGAGCACGGTCAAGCAGGCGATCGCCGAAGCGACGTCGAGGCTCGGCTCGTCCGGCCGCCTCGTCATCCGCCCGTCCGGCACCGAGCCACTGATCCGGGTAATGGCGGAAGGCGACGACGCCGGTCTCGTCTCCAGGATCGTCGATGAGATCTGCACGGTGATCGTGAAAGCGGCTTAGCGGAGAGCGACTTCTACGCCGGTTTCGGGCGCCGCGTGCGGCTCGCGGCGATGCCGGCGAGGATGAGAACGAGGCCGAAGCCGATATTCGCCGTCAGGCTTTCGCCGAGGATGATGGCGCCGAGACCCAGCGCATAGACCGGCACCAGATAGTTCGAATAGGCGACGAAGCTGACGCCCGCCGAGCGCACGATCGCATAGACCAGAAAGGTGGCGATCGCGGTGGGGACAATGCCGAGGCCGATGACGCAGAGAAAAGCGAGCGTCGTCGCCTGATCGAGGCCATGCGGGGCATAGAGGACGGCGAAGACGAGGCCCATGGCCCCGCCCGTCAGGCAGACGGCGGTCGCCTGCTCCACCGGTCCCTGGAAGGGGATGCGCCGCGCGAGAAGGCTGTGCACCGAATAGCAGATGCAGGCGAAGAGGATCACCAGCTCACCGACCAGCGCCATGCCCTGGCCTTCGAAGCGCAAGAGTTTTTCGGGCCCGAGCACGATCATCAATCCAATGAAGCCGACGATGAAGCCCACCGCCTTCATGCGGGTGAGCTTCTCGTCGGGAAGGAAAAAATGAGCCAGCAGAATGACAAACAGCGGGATGGCCCCCATGAGCACGCCGGAGAGCCCTGAGGAAATGAACTGGGTTCCCCAGGAAATGAGGAAGAAGGGAAGCGCGTGACCGACGAGGCCGAGGCCGGCAAACCAGCCCCACAACGTCTTGCCGCGCGGCCATTGCCGCTTGGTCAACAGCACGATGATCGAGAGAAAGACGCCGGCGACCGAGAGCCTGAGCGCCATCACCCAGGCCGGATCGATGGACGCCACGGCAACCTTGGTCATGGCGAAGGATGAACCCCACGTCACCACCAGCGCAGCGAGCGTGATCCAGTCTCTTGTCGTAGCGGAGGGATTCATTACGGCGCGTTAATAGGCGATGGTCAGTACACGGTCAATGACATGTTCCGTCCGGGCACAGGAAAGCGTGATCTTTTTGCAACGGTTTCGAACTGCCTTTTTACCGCCCGATTCGAGCCCGGCTGTCGTCACAGGTCGCCCCTAATCAGGAACCATCACGAGGGACGTGAGTTACCGGAACATTCCGGAGAGGAGAAGTTTCTATGAAATCTTTGAAGATCGCTTTGCTGGCAACCGCGATGACGGTGGGACTCGCTGCCGCGGCGCAGGCCGCCGATCCGAGCGTGCCGGTGGAAGAGACGCCGACCCCGCAGGAATATCAGGCAATGGGCTTCTATCTGCGCGGCGATCTCGGTTGGTCGTTCCTGGATTGGGGCGAGAATGATGACGCGTTCGCGGTGGGCGGCGGTGTCGGCTATCAGTTCAACGATTATCTGCGCACCGATCTGCGCGTCGACTGGTCGGGCGACTATGAAGTCGCGCCCGATGCCGATGCGAGCCTGACGACGGTCCTCGGCAACCTCTATTTCGACTGGAGCAACGACTCGATGTTCACGCCCTATGTCGGCGCCGGCGTCGGCTATGGCTGGGCCGATGTCGATGGCGGCGGCAGCGACGATGGCTTCGCCTACTCGCTGATGGGTGGTGTGTCCGTCGACATGTCGGAAAGCATCGCTCTCGATGTCGGCTATCGCTATCGCGAGCTGATGATCAGCGGCGAGAACCCGGCCGATCACTCGGGTCTGGCCGGCATCCGCTTCAAGTTCTAGAGGGCTCGATCGAGAGTTCTTGCTTGAATGAAAGCGGCGGTGGAAAAATCCACCGCCGTTTTTCTTGTTGCCCTCTCCCCTCTTCGAGGGCCGAAAGCAGTTGACGAACCATCCGCTCTCGGGCATGAGCGTCGCCGGGACACCCTTCCCCACCGAAGGGCGGCCCATCTGAAAGGATGGAGCAGACATGACGACGATCGCCAAACCGGCCGTGCGGCCGGCCAATCCGCACTTTTCTTCCGGCCCGTGCGCCAAGATCCCGGGCTGGTCACCTGAACTCCTCACCCAGGCTCTCACCGGCCGCTCGCACCGCTCGAGCGAAGGCAAAGCGCGCCTCAAGCAGGCGATCCAACTCACCCGCGAAGTCCTCGAAGTGCCGGAGAGCCATCTGATCGGCATCGTGCCGGCCTCCGACACGGGGGCAGTCGAAATGGCGCTGTGGTCGCTGCTCGGCGCCCGTCCCGTCGACCTCCTCGCCTGGGAAAGCTTCGGCGAAGGCTGGGTGAGCGACGTGGTGAAGCAGCTCAAGCTCAAGGACGCCCGCATCCTCAAGGCCGCCTATGGCGAATTGCCGGACCTTGCCGCGGTCGATTTCAGCCATGATGTCGTCTTCACCTGGAACGGCACGACGTCGGGCGTCTGCGTGCCCGATGCCGGCTGGATCCCGGCCGACCGCCTGGGCCTCACCATTTGCGATGCGACCTCGGCCGCCTTCGCGCAGGCGCTCGATTTCGCTAAGCTCGATGTCACCACCTTCTCCTGGCAGAAGGTGCTGGGCGGCGAGGGCGCCCATGGCGTCATCATCCTCTCGCCCCGTGCCGTCGAGCGGCTCGAGAGCCATGTGCCGGCCTGGCCGGTCCCCAAGATTTTCCGCATGACGCAGGGCGGCAAGCTCATTTCCGGCATCTTCACCGGCGAGACGATCAACACGCCCTCGATGCTGTGCGTCGAGGACTATCTTGTGGCGCTCAACTGGGCCAGGGGCATCGGCGGCCTCAAGGTGCTGCGCCAGCGGGCGAGCGCCAATGCCGCCGTCATCGACAGATGGATCGCGCAGCGCCCCTTCGCCCATCATCTGGCAAAGGTCGCGGCGACCTGCTCCAACACATCGGTGTGCCTGACGCTCGATGGCGGCGAGCAGGTGCCGAAGACGATGGTGAAGCTGCTCGAAGCCGAGCGCGCCGCCTTCGATATCGGCGCCTATCGCGATGCGCCGCCGGGCCTGCGCATCTGGTGCGGCGCCACCGTCGAGACGTCCGATGTCGAAGCGCTCATCCCCTGGCTCGACTGGGCCTATGCGGAAGCCACGCGCTGAACCGGCCGCCATTTTTCCGGACCACGCGCCGCGAAATTTTCAATCAGAAACATTCTTCCGGAGTTCTCCCATGAAACCCCGTGTACTCGTCTCCGACAAACTCTCCGAAGCATCCGTCCAGATCTTCCGCGACCGCGGCATCGACGTCGACTACAAGCCCGATCTCGGCAAGGACAAGGATGCGCTGCTCGCCGCCATCGCCGATTATGACGGGCTCGCCATCCGCTCGGCGACGAAAGTGTCGCCGAAGCTCATCGCCGCGGCGGCCAGGCTGAAGGTGATCGGCCGGGCCGGCATCGGCGTCGACAATGTCGATATCCCGGCCGCCACCGGGCGCGGCATCATCGTGATGAACACGCCCTTCGGCAACTCGATCACCACCGCCGAGCACG
>CAZICN010000243.1:0-6587 GCA_964537655.1 uncultured Aestuariivirga sp. | reverse complement strand
CGACATGAACGGCGGCTACAACCCGATCAAGGACGTCTACAAGACCGAGGTCTACCGCCTCGCCCAATGGCGCAACCGCAGCCGGCCTCAGGGGCTCAAGGGGCCCGAGCGCGATCTCATTCCCGAGCGCGTCATCAGCAAAGCGCCGACCGCCGAACTGCGCGAAAACCAGACCGACCAGGATACGCTGCCGCCCTATGAGGCGCTCGACGACATCCTGTCCTGCCTGGTCGAAAACGAGATGCCGGTCGCCGACATCGTCAAGCGGGGCCATGCGGAAGCGCTGGTGAGGCGCGTCCAGCACATGCTCTATGTGGCCGAGTACAAGCGTCGGCAAGCGGCGCCGGGCGTCAAGATCACCAGGCGCAATTTCGGCCGCGACCGGCGCTATCCGATCGTCAATGGCTTCCGGGATGGCCGCTGACATGGCGCCGGTCCTGCGCTTCGCACCCTCGCCCACCGGCCGCATCCATATCGGCAATGCCCGTACCGCCATTCTCAACTGGCTTTACGCCAAAAGGAACGGCGGCAGTTTCGTGCTGCGCTATGACGACACCGATGTCGAACGTTCCACGGCGGAATTCGCCGAAGGAATCGCGGTCGATCTCAAATGGCTGGGCATCACGCCCGACCGCATCGAATATCAGTCGAAACGCTTCGCCGCCTATGACGCGGCCGCCGAGAGGCTCAAGGCCTCGGGGCGGCTCTATCCTTGCTACGAAACGGCCGATGAGTTGGAGCGGCGGCGCAAGCGCCAGCTCGCGCGGCATCAGCCGCCGGTCTATGACCGCGCCGCGCTCAAGCTTAGCGACGAGGAACGCAGGGCGCTCGAGGCCGAAGGCCGCAAGCCGCACTGGCGCTTCAAGCTCGAGCATCGCATCGTCGAGTGGACCGACCTCATTCGCGGGGCCCAGCACATCGACACGACGAACCTTTCCGATCCGGTGCTGGTACGCGAGGACGGCACCTATCTCTACACGCTGCCATCCGTGGTCGACGACATCGATTTCGGCATCACCCATGTGATCCGCGGCGAGGATCATGTCGTCAACACGGCGGTGCAGATCGAGCTCTTCGAAGCGCTCGGCGGCCAGGTGCCGACCTTCGCCCATCACAGCCTCCTGACCGGCGCCGATGGCCAGGGCCTGTCGAAGCGGCTGGGCTCGCTGTCGATCGCCTCGCTGCACGATCAGGGGCTCGAGGCGATGGCGGTGGTGAGCCACGCGGCCCTTCTCGGCACGTCCGATTCCATCCATCCATGCGTGGATTACCGTGAGCTCATCGACGGTTTCGATCTCGGCAAACTGTCGCGCGCTCCCGCCCGTTTCGATGAGAACGAATTGCGCGGCCTCAATGCCAGGCTCCTCCATATGCTGCCCTATGAGGCCGTGAGAACTCGGCTTACCCAGGGCAATGAAGCTTTCTGGCTCGCCGTGCGCGGCAATCTCACCGTCTTCGCCGATGTCGGGGACTGGTGGAGGATCGTCGCCGGCACAGTGACGCCGGTCATAGCCGGCGAGGACCGCGACTTCATCGCGACCGCGAAGCGAAAGCTGCCGCCGGCGCCATGGACCGGTGAGACCTGGAAGACCTGGACCGAGGCGATCAAGGCCGAGACCGGCCGCAAGGGCAAGGCGCTGTTCATGCCTTTGCGGCTGGCGCTGACCGGGCTCGATCACGGGCCTGAGCTCGCTCTGCTTCTACCGCTCATCGGGCGGGAGCGGGCTTGCGAGCGGCTCGGGAGATAGAGCCGCATCGGCATTGATTGCCGATACAAAAGCCTTAAAAGATGCGGGGTCCGAGATTGGGGCCCCACATGATCCTCGTCGGCCAATATGACTCTCCCTTCGTGCGCCGCGTGGCGGTGACGCTGCATCACTATCATTTGCGCTTCGAGCGCAACCGGCTGTCGGTCTTCCATCCCGCCATGGTCGAGATCAATCCCCTGATGCGCATCCCCTCGCTCATCATCGACGGCGGCGAGACGCTCTATGACAGCGGCGCCATCATCGACTATCTCGACGAGATGGTGGGCGCGCAGAAGGCACTCATCCCGCGCAGCGGCGACGACCGCCGGCGCATCCTGCAGATCGTGGCGATGGCAGTCGGCACGATCGAGAAGACGCTGGCCGTCGTCTATGAACGCCATTTCCACACGCCCCAGGGCATCGGCCATGAATGGACGGTGCGCTGCATGGCGCAGCTCTCCGGCGCCCTCGTCTATCTCGACGCGCATGCCCAGGAGCCCTGGTATCTGGGCAAGAAATTCACCCAGGCCGACATCACGCTCGGCTGTCTCGCCGGCTATCTGAAGCTGCGCCTGCCCGAGGCCTTCCCCATGGGCCGCTACCCCCGTCTCGAGCGCTTGAGCGAGCGCTGCGAAGCGCTCGATGCCTTCATCAAGGCAAAGCCCGCGCCCGATGAATTGATGCCGGCAAAGGCCTGATCATGGAGCGGGTGGAATCTCGGCCGAGGCGTCCGGCACCTTGTAGCCTCTGATTACCGCCGGGCGCGCCGCAAGGGTGCGATACCAGCGTGCCACATGGGGATAATCCCCGAGATCGATCTTCTGCCAGGCGAAACGGGCGATCCACGGGAAGGTCGCGATATCGACGATCGAATAGTCGCCGCACATGAAGTCCTGGCCGTCGAGCAGCCGGTCGAGAACGCCATAAAGCCGCTTGGCCTCGGCCGCGAACCACGCGTCGGCGAAGGGGGCCTTGCCCGCATTGAACTGAAGAAAATAGTGAGCGCGACCAAGAAATGGACCAATGGCCGACATCTGCCACATCAGCCATTCGTGGACCCGGATGCGGGCCTTGGCCTCGCTCGGATAGAACTTGCCGGTCTTGTCGCCGAGATACATCAGGATGGCGCCCGACTCGAAGACGCTCTGCCCGGTGTTGCGATCAATAATGGCGGGAATCTTGTTGTTGGGCGATATCGTCAGGAAGGCCGGGGCAAACTGCTCGTCCTTGCCGATATTGATCGGGTGCGCGGTGTAGGCGAGACCCATCTCCTCGAGGGCGATGGAGATCTTGCGCCCGTTCGGCGTGCTCCAGGTGTAGAGATCGATCATAGAAGCCTCAATCCTCCAGACTGTTCCATCTGCCGCTCGAGCGACAGGATTTGATCATAGCTGCCCTCGGCAAGGGTCGAGTGACGCTCGAGAAACAAGGTTTCGCGCGCATCGGCGAGATCGGGATCGGCGAAAGCCTGTCCGATCGCCCGGCGCAGTCCGGCAACATCGCCGCCCCATGCCGTCACATAGGGAAGGCTTGGCACCACAGGTGAGCGGGCGATCTCGACAAGACCCTCGAGATAGTCCGGCCGATAGCGCCGCGCCAGCGCGACGCAGACCGCATCGATGGCGCAGATATCGGCCTTGCCGTCGCGCACCGCGATCATCGAGTGGATATGGCCGCCGGTCTCCAGCACGCTGGCGAAGAACCGCCCTTGCTGGGCCAAGGGCGCGAAGACCAGCTTCACCGCCAGCATGCCGGACATGGAATCGGGGTTGTTCACCGCCGCGCGACCACCCCTGAACTCGGCGAGCGGGAGGCGTTCGCGGGCGAAGACAAAGCTGCAGTAGCGGGCGCCCTCGCAGCCGGGCACGGCGTAGTGCGGTGTCGCCAGGTAGGCGAGCCTGCCCCTGAATTCATGGGTGAAGGGATAGCCGCAGGTCTGGCTGAAGACGAGGTCATCGCGCCGCCAGCCGTTGAAATAATCGGGATCGTGATTGACCGCGGCATCCCTTTGCCCGCGGTGGCGCATGATGCCCTGGACCCAGGCATCCGTCGCCTCGCGCACTTCCGGCCAGTCATACATGGGCAGCGAGATGGTCATCGAATGTCCTGGATCAGAGAGCGGATGAATTCTGCCGTCTCGTTGGGCTGGATGCGCGCATTGCGGATGAGATTGTCGAAGTGGCGGGACAGCTCTCTTATATGCTCGGTCGAGGTGAAGACGAAATACATGTCGCCGACATAGAGCGCGGCGCGCATCGGCCCGAACACGGTATAGGGTACGGAGAAGCGCTCGCGGTTGTCGAACAGGAACCAGCGATAGGCGGGATAGAGTTCATCGACGAGCCGTGCGGCCTGTTCGAGTTGGGCCAGGCGGTCAGCCGGGGCGAGGCCCCGCCAGATGCCTTCGCCCCTGGCAAAACCCTCGAGCCCCTGGCGCGGGGAGCAGACCTCGATCTCATGTTCGGTGCGTTTAGCGTGGATGATGCGGGCGCGCGCGATGCCGGCCCAAGCCTTGGCGGCGGTTTCGTCGAGCCTGCCGGTCTCATGCGCGATCACCGCCTCGGTCTTGATCTGGTCGGGCAAGGTCGCCGGCACATAACGTACCTTGAAGCCGCGGGCTTCCTCATGCCACCTCAGGAGGCGCTCATCAGCGGGGCTCCCGGCATCGGGCTCGATCGCCATCTGTGAGACGATATCGGCCGCCACCTGGTCCTGCTGGGAGAGGCCCAGCAGCCAGTCGATCGACACGGTGTGGCGCGCCGCGATCCGGGCGATTGTCTCGGTGCGCGGCAATCTAACGTTTACGTCAGATAGAAGTTGAGACAAGGTCGATCTATCGAGTCCCGCCCGCGCCGCGAATTGCGCCCGCGACAGGCCGGAGCGCTCAATCAGGGCCAGAAGCCGCTGGCGGAAGACGTCGGAGGTATCGCGCTTCTGCATGTTTACAATCGTCACCAATTGACGCGTGTGCGTATCACAATAAACAGATTATGCGCATAGTAGCATAGCGGGTAAAGCAAGACGCGGATATAAACTTGAGGCATGGCCCTGCCCCGTGAAATCGAGACCGCTAAGCCCCTCCATGTCGAGTGGCCGACGGTCGCCCTGCTCGTCCTGACTTACGGGCTGCTCGCCCTCCTGATGTGGTTCTTTCGTGCCCTGCCCTGGTGGGTCGTGGCGCCCCTTGGCGCCTATCTGGTGGCGCTGCATGGCTCGCTCCAGCACGAGGCGCTGCATGGTCATCCGACCCGCAACCGCCTCCTCAACGAACTCGCCATATCGATCAATCCGAGCCTCTGGTTCCCCTACCGGCGCTATCGCAAGCTGCATCTCACTCATCACAATGACGAGCATCTGACCGACCCGCAGCTCGACCCCGAATCCTATTACCTGCTGCCCGACCACTGGGCCCGCCTGCCCGCACCGTTGAAACAGCTCTACACGCTAAACAACACGCTGGGCGGCCGCATGATCATGGGCCCCATCATCGCGTCGATCCGCTTCTGGTCGTCGGAAGCGCTCGCCATGCTCAAGGGCGACCGCGAGATCATCCAGGCCTGGCTGCTCCATATCCCGGCCTGCGCGGTGACCCTGGTCTATGCGCTCTGGGTCTGCGGCATCCCCTTCTGGCAATATGTCCTGCTCTTCGCCTATCCGGGCATCGGCCTCATGCTGGTGCGCTCCTTCTGCGAGCACCAGGCATCCGAGAACGAAGGCGAGCGCACCATCATCGTCGAAGCCTCGCCCTTCTGGGCGCTGCTCTTCCTCAACAACAACCTGCATGTCGCCCATCATACCAAGCCCAGGCTCGCCTGGTATGAGCTCCCGGCCTATTACCGCGCCGATCGCGACGCGCTCATCGCCCAAAACAACGGCTACCGCATGAAAGGCTACGGCGAAATCTTCCGGCGCTACTTCTTCAGGCCGAAGGAGCCGGTCGCCCATCCGCTGATCAAGTGACTTTCTATTCAGTCTACGGAGAAAACCGAACATGACCACCGCGCATCTACCGAAATCCGCCGCCTATGTCGTCGTCGGCATGGGCATGCATGGCATGTCGACGGCCTGGCATCTGGCCATGGAGCTCGAGCGCTCCGGCAAGGGCAAAGGCTCGGATGTCGTTCTCGTCGACAAGGCGGGTCCCGGCGCCGGCGCCACTGGCATCGCCTGCGGCTGCGTGCGCAATCTCTACATGACCTCGCCGATCCACAACATCCTGCGCCATTCGGTCGATGTGTGGGAATCGGACCCGGTCAATTTCGGCTTCCAGCAAGTGGGCTATGTCTCGGTCGGCGAAGGCAACCAGCAGGCCGACTACGAGAAGATGCACAAGAGCCAGAACGCCGCCGGCTACAAGTCCGACATGTATGTCGGCAAGGAAGCGAAGAGTTTCCTCAAGAAGATCTGGCCGGACTTCAACGTCGAAAGAGCCGATGTGGTGCTGCACGAGATCCCGTCAGGCTATGCCGGCACGCATACGGCGGTGCGCGCGCTCAAGGAGAAATGCGACCAGTGGGGCGTGCGCTCCTATACTGGCATCTCGGTCGAAGGCTATGACATGCAGAACGGCCGCATCACCGGCGTCATCACGTCCGAAGGCACGATCAAGGCCGATGCCGTCGTCATCTGCGCCGGCGCGTGGATCACCAAGCACTGGGACTGGCTCGGCCTGCCGAACAAGCTCGACATGCGCTATCCGGACGGCGGCGTCGTCAAGGATGCCGACATGTGGACCTATTGGCGCCTCCTCGAAGGCGAAGTGCTGCTGAAGGACGGCCACAAATACCGCACCGGCGACGACAAGGATCCCCCCGTCCTGCATGTGGAGCTGATGAACAC
>CAZICN010000242.1:0-6595 GCA_964537655.1 uncultured Aestuariivirga sp. | reverse complement strand
CGACGACACCCGAGGCGCTGAGGACACTTCGCGCCGCCGGCATGCGCATCATCATGCTGACCGGCGACAACCGCACGACCGCGCAGGCCGTCGCGGCGAAGCTCGGCATCAGCGAGGTCGAGGCCGATATCCTGCCCGACCAGAAGGCCAGGGTCGTCAAGCGCTTGCAGAGCGAGGGCCTGGTCGTCGCGATGGCGGGAGACGGCGTGAACGATGCGCCGGCGCTCGCCGCCGCCGATATCGGCATCGCCATGGGCAAGGGCACCGACGTCGCCATCGAAAGCGCCGGCATCACCTTGCTCAAGGGCGACCTGATGGGCATCGCGCATGCCCGCCGCCTGTCGAGGGCGACGATGCGCAATATCCGCCAGAACCTGCTCTTCGCTTTCATCTACAATGCGGCGGGCGTGCCGATCGCGGCGGGCGTGCTCTATCCGACGCTCGGCCTCCTCCTGTCGCCGATGATCGCCGCCGCCGCCATGGCGCTCTCCTCGGTGAGCGTCATCGGCAATGCGCTGCGCCTGCGGATGATGAAGCTCTGAGTACGCCAAGACGGTTACGTCTCGGCGTACTCTGCTCCAATGGCGCTTGACCCTCCAAGCGTTGGAAGCCGGATCAAGGGCGATGAGAGCCGTTCCGGCCCAACAAAACCATATCGACTCCAGTTGTGAAAGGCACAGCGATGAAAGGCAAACGCGCGACCCTGATCGCCGCGACGATGGGCGTTGCGCTCACCGTCGCCAGTTGCAAGGATACGGCGCCCTCCGTCACTCCGGCAAAGCCGCCCAGCCTTCCCGTGGCCGAGGTCACCGTTCGACCGGTGACACCCTTTGTCGAGTTTACCGGCTCGCTGACCGCCGTCAAACGGGTGGAACTGCGCCCGCGGGTCGCCGGCTATATCCACGACGTCAGCGTGCCCGAGGGACGTTCCGTCGAGAAGGGCCGCAGACTGTTCCTCATCGATCCACTGGCGTTCCAGGCTGCGCTGAATGCCGCCACGGCACGCCTGCGCGAGGCCGAAGCGGCATTGACGCTCGCTCAGGCGGAATATACGCGAGCCGAACAGCTGTTCACCCAAAAGATCGTCGCTCGTGAGCGCCTCGATACCGCAACGGCTTCGCTGAATGCACGCAAAGCTCAGGTCGGCGCCGCAAAAGCCGCGGTGGACGCCGCGGAACTGGATCTGAGTTTCACGCATGTCGCGGCGCCGATCAGCGGACGCGTGGGCCAAGTCCTCGTAACCGAGGGCAACTATGTCGCGAGTGGCGTCACTCTCCTCACGACGATCGTCTCGATCGATCCGCTCCATGTCTATTTCGACGTCGACGAACGCACATATCTGCGCTCGCTCGCCGCCGGCCGGGACGATGCGACCCCGCACGAGCCAGAGGCGGCAAAGGTCATGGTGGCTCTCCTCACCGACAAGACCTATTCGCGACCCGGCCGCGTCGACTTCCTCGCCAACGCCGCTGATCGCGGGACGGGAACGATGCGCATCCGCGCTGTCATCGACAATCCCGATGGAGAACTGACTCCCGGCCTTTTCGCCAAGGTCAAACTGGAGACCGGAAAGCCGCAACAGAGGATTCTCGTATCCGATCAGTCGATCGGAACCGATCAGGGACGCCGCTACGTGCTCGTCGTCGACAAAGACGACAAGACCGAGTACCGGCCCGTCGAGCTTGGCCCAGTTGTCGACGGCTTGCGCGTGATCGAGCAAGGCCTGCAGCCGGGCGAGCGGATCGTCGTCAAGGGACTGGTGCGCCCGGGCATGCAAATCACCCCGCAGCCGGCCGCGATTGACGGCACACTCCTTTTAGCGCCGCAGACGTAGAAAGCTGACCAATGACCTTCCCGCGTTTCTTCATCGATCGCCCGATCTTTGCGATTGTCCTCTCGGTCTTGATGGTGATCGCCGGAACCGTTGCCTTCTTCGGCCTGCCCCTCAGCGAGTATCCGGCGGTGACGCCGCCGACCGTGCAAGTGACCGCAGCGTATCCCGGCGCCAATCCCAAGGTGATCGCCGAGACGGTGGCGGCACCGCTCGAGCAGGCGATCACCGGGGTCGAGGGCATGCTCTACATGTCGTCGCAATCGGCGACCGACGGCCGGATGATCCTGACCGTCACTTTCGAGCAAGGGACGAACGCGGATATGGCACAAATACAGGTGCAGAACCGGGTCTCACGCGCGTTACCGCGTTTACCTGAAGAGGTTCAGCGCCAGGGGGTCGTCACGCAGAAAACCTCGCCGGACGTGCTGATGGTCGTCCACCTGCTATCGCCCGATAAGCGCTATGATCCTCTCTACATCTCGAACTATGCCTTTCTCCAGGTTCGCGACGAACTTTCCCGCATCCCGGGGATCAACGACGTCCTGGTTTGGGGCGCCGGCGAATACAGCATGCGGCTCTGGCTCGATCCGAATCTCATCGCCGCGCGAGGACTGACGGCCGGCGACGTGATCGCCGCGGTTCGCGAACAGAACGTGCAAGTGGCGGCAGGCTCAGTCGGCCAGGCGCCCAACTCCAGCGCCGCATTTCAGGTTACGGTGAACACGCTCGGGCGATTGACCGACGAGAACCAGTTCGGCGACATCATCATCCGGACGGGCGCCGACGGCCAGGTGACACGCCTGCGCGATGTCGCCCGCATCGAGATGGGGGCTGATGCCTACGCGCTGCGAAGCCTGCTCGACGGCGAGCCGGCCGTCGCGCTGCAGATCATTCAGAGTCCTGGCGCCAATGCGCTCGCCGTCTCGAAGGCGGTGCGGGCGACCATGCATCGGCTTGAAAGCAACTTCCCGCAAGGGCTCACCTCGCGCATCGCCTATGATCCGACGGTCTTCGTCCGCGCGTCGCTTGAAGCGGTTGCAACCACCCTGTTTGAAGCGATTATCCTCGTCGTGATCGTGGTGGTACTGTTCCTGCGCAGCTGGCGGGCCTCGCTCATCCCCCTCATGGCGGTACCGGTGTCGCTGATCGGCACCTTCGCCGTCATGCATCTCATGGGCTTTTCGCTCAACACCTTGTCGCTGTTTGGCCTGGTGCTGTCGATCGGCATCGTCGTCGACGATGCGATCGTCGTTGTCGAGAATGTCGAACGTCATATCGAAAAAGGCGATGAGCCCACTCAAGCCGCAAGGCGCGCCATGGACGAGGTCACCGGCCCCATTATCGCGATCACCTCAGTGCTTGCCGCCGTTTTCATCCCGACCGCCTTCCTGAGCGGCCTGCAGGGTGAGTTCTATCGCCAGTTTGCGCTCACGATCGCCATCTCGACCATCCTGTCGGCGGTCAATTCGCTCACTCTCAGCCCGGCGCTGGCCGGACTCCTGCTGCGGCCGCGCAAGGCTTCGATCGCGCGTGACCCGCGCAGTCCGCGCGGCCGCGCCGATCGGTTGTTTCAGGTTTTCAGCCGGCCGTTCCAGCGCGCGCCCGACGCCTATGGCGGTACGGTCCGCAAGATCGTGCGGGTGAGCGGCGTGGCGCTCCTGGTTTATGCCGGGCTTCTCGCCCTGACGTTCTTCGGCTTCAAAGCCGTCCCGCCGGGCTTCGTGCCGATGCAGGACAAATACTATCTCGTCGGGATCGCCCAGCTGCCAAACTCGGCATCGCTGGATCGCACCGACATCGTCGTCAAGCAGATGTCGAAGATCGCGCTTGCCGAGCCTGGCGTTGAAAGCGTCGTTGCTTTCCCGGGGCTCTCGATCAACGGCTTCGTCAATGTGCCGAACGCCGCGGTCATGTTCGTCATGCTCGACCCGTTCGCGGACCGCGCGACACCCGACCTGGCCGCGAGCGCGATCGCCCTGCGCCTGCAGGCGAAATTCGCCGGCATCCCCGACGGCTTCCTCGGCGTGTTCCCGCCGCCCCCGGTGCCCGGCCTTGGCGCCACCGGCGGGTTCAAGATGCAGGTCGAGGACCGGGGCGGTGCCGGGCTCGACGCCTTGGCTCAGCAGACCCAGGCCCTGATCATGAAGGCCACCGAGTCCGGGCAGGTGGCCGGTCTTCTTACCAGCTTTGACGTCAATGCGCCGCAGCTCGACGTCACCATCGATCGCACCCAGGCCAAGAGCCAAGGGGTTCGTCTGGCGGACGCATTCGAGGCACTGCAGGTCTATCTCGGGTCCCTCTATGTAAACGACTTCAACCGCTTCGGCCGTACATACAAGGTGACGGCCCAGGCCGATGCCGACCACCGCATGCAGGCTGAAGCCATCGGTCGCTTGCAGGTGCGCAATGCGGCCGGGGACATGTTGCCCTTGTCCTCGTTCGTCACCGTCACGCCGGGTTCGGGTCCAGACCGCGTGGCCCATTACAATGGCTATCCCTCGGCCGACATCTCGGGGGGCGCGGCTCCGGGCGTCAGTTCGGGGCAAGCGGTTGCCGCAATGGAGCGCCTGGCGACGGCCAGCCTGCCCGAAGGCATGACCTTCGAATGGACGGACCTCACTTACCAGCAAAAGCTCGCCGGGTCGTCGGCGCTGTTCATTTTCCCGCTTTGCGTGCTGCTCGCCTACCTCATCCTCGCTGCGCAATACAACAGCTGGCTGCTGCCCCTGGCGATCCTGTTGATCGTGCCGATGTGTCTGCTCAGCGCGATCATCGGCATCTGGCTGACGGGCAGCGACAACAATGTCTTCGTCCAGATCGGGCTCATCGTGCTCGTCGGGCTGGCCGCCAAGAATGCGATCCTCATCGTCGAGTTCGCGCGCACCCGAGAAGCCGAGGGATCAAGCGCGCTCGATGCGGTCGTCGAGGCCTGCCGGCTGCGGCTGCGCCCGATCCTGATGACCTCGATCGCATTCATCGCCGGCGTCGTTCCGCTGGTATTGGCAAATGGCGCCGGCGCGGAGATGCGCCAAGCCATGGGCATCGCGGTCTTCGCGGGCATGCTCGGCGTGACGCTGTTCGGATTGTTCCTCACACCGGTGTTCTACGTGGCGATGCGCGACCTGGCGGCCCGCTTCGAGGGGCGCGGGTCAGAATCGAAGACGCGCATGGTGGAAAGCACGCCCTGAGACCCGCTCGCATCAACAGGATCGTCCTGCCTGCCGACAGGGGGCGTCTTCGATAATCCGGAGAGACAATCGTGAAGGAAGTCACGTGCAGACCTTGACCTTACCATCGTTGGAAGCACCATCTCCTGCACAATAGAATAAGCAAGGAATAGTCCAATGGCTTCCGTCGCCCTCCGACAGACCCCTGATCCATCGACATCCAACGGCGCTCGGTTGAGCCTGCCGATCGAAGGCATGACCTGTGCTTCATGCGTCGGCCGGGTCGAACGCGCGCTGAAAGCCGTACCCGGCGTCCTGACGGCGTCGGTCAATCTCGCGACCGAACGCGCGGATGTCACTTTCACCGCGGTGGCCGATCCGCAGGCGGCGGTCGATGCGATCGAGAGCGCCGGCTACGCCGTGCGCGAAGAGACAACCGAGTTCGCGATCGAGGACATGACCTGCGCGTCCTGTGTCGGACGGGTCGAGAAGGCGCTCGCAGGAATTCCGGGGGTGCTCGAAGCCAACGTCAACCTGGCGACCGAGCGGGCGTGGGTGCGCCACCTCGCAGGGGTCGTTACCACGGCTGACCTCGAGGAAGCGGTCGAGCAGGCGGGGTACAGATCCCGCCGCTTGTCCGCCGAAACGGCAAATGCGGGCGATCAGGATACCGCGCGTCGCGAGAGCGAGGCGCGAGCGCTCCGGCGCGCGGTGCTCACCGCCGCTATCCTCACCCTGCCGATCTTCGTCCTCGAGATGGGTTCCCACCTTATTCCCGCCATGCATCATTGGGTAGTGATGGTTCTGGGTCAGCAGACGAGTTGGCATGTGCAGTTCGCGCTCGCCACCCTTGTCCTGTTCGGCCCGGGCTTGCGCTTCTTCCGCAAGGGCGTGCCGGCCTTGCTGCGCGCCGCCCCCGACATGAACTCGCTGGTCGCGGTCGGCACGGCGGCGGCTTACGGCTATTCGGTCGTCGCGACCTTCCTGCCGCAGGTGTTGCCGCAGGGTACCGCCAATGTCTATTACGAAGCTGCCGCGGTCATCGTCACATTGATCCTGCTCGGGCGCATGCTAGAGGCGCGCGCCAAGGGGCGAACCTCGCAGGCAATCAAGCGGCTCGTCGGACTTCAGGCCAAGACCGCGCGTGTCGAGCGCGATGGCGACACCGTCGAGATTCCGCTCGATCAGGTGACGACCGGGGATGTCGTTCTCGTACGACCGGGCGAGAAGATCCCGGTCGATGGCGCGGTCGTCGAGGGCGCTTCCTATGTCGACGAAAGCATGATCACTGGCGAGCCCGTGCCCGTGTCGAAGGGCATAGGCGCCGAGGTCGTCGGCGGCACGATCAACAAGACCGGTGCTTTCAGCTTCCGCGTCACCAAGGTCGGCGCGAATACCGTGCTGGCACAGATCATCCGCATGGTCGAGGAAGCACAAGGGTCCAAGCTGCCGATCCAGGCTCTGGTGGACAAGGTGACGATGTGGTTCGTGCCGGCGGTGATGGTGGCGGCCGCGCTCACCTCCTTGATCTGGCTGATCTTCGGTCCGACGCCGGCGCTCACCTTCGCGCTCGTCAATGCCGTCGCGGTCCTCA
>CAZICN010000241.1:0-6603 GCA_964537655.1 uncultured Aestuariivirga sp. | reverse complement strand
CGGAGATGCTCCGCACGCCGAACTTCGGGCGCAAGTCGCTCAACGAGATCAAGGAAGTGCTCGCGCAGATGGGTCTGCATCTCGGCATGGAAGTACCGAACTGGCCGCCCGAGAACATCGAAGAGCTCGCCAAGAAATACGAAACGCATTACTGAGAATTTTTGAGGAGACGTCATCATGCGTCACGGATTTGCCGGCCGCCGGTTCAACCGCTCGGCTTCACACAGGAAGGCGATGCTCGCCAATCTCGCCGCATCGCTGATCAAGCATGAGCAGATCGTCACGACGCTGCCGAAGGCCAAGGACTTGCGTCCGGTGGTCGAGAAGCTGGTGACGCTCGGCAAGAAGGGCGACCTCGCGGCGCGCCGTCAGGCGATCGCCCAGATCGGCGACGAGGCCCAGGTCAAGAAACTGTTCGACGTGCTGGCCAAGCGCTATGCCGAACGCAAGGGCGGCTATACGCGCGTCCTCAAGGCGGGTTTCCGCCATGGCGACTCGGCGCCGCGGGCGGTGATCGAGTTCGTCGATCGCGACGTCAATGCCAAGGGCCTCGATTCCGGACCGACGATGAAGTCGGGCGAGGAAGACGCGAGCGAGAGCGCCGCCGCCTGAGACCGGCGATTATCCGAGGAAAAAAGAGCGGGCCTTGGCCCGCTTTTTTGTTGGGACAGGCGCATTTCATCTTGCTTAGATACCGACTGATTGGTATGTTTGGAAGATGCGTGGAGCGGCGCTATGCCAAAAGGTCGAGGCGAAGCGAGACTGAAGCTCCTGGATGCGGCGCTGGCCGACATTCGGATGCGGGGCTATGCGGCGACATCGGTTGGCGATCTCTGCGGTGCGGCAGGTGTCACGAAGGGGGCCTTCTTCCACCACTTCGCCAGCAAGGACGAGCTCGCACTGGCGGCGGTGGAGCAGTTCGCCAGGATGGCCGAAGGGGTTTTCGCCGCAGCACCCTATCGATCGCTGCCTGATCCCGTCGACCGCCTTCTCGGTTATGTCGAGTTCCGCAAGACTCTGCTGCAGGGGGAATGGTCCGAGATCACCTGTCTCTTCGGCACGATGGTGCAAGAGGTCCACGATACGCATCCCGACATTCGCGCCGCGTGCAACAAAGCGATCGGCGACCATACGGCGATGGTCGAGGCCGATATCGTCGAAGCGATGCGCCGGCACAGCATCAAACCCGATTGGGATGCGGCGAGCCTTGCCGACTACACCCATGCCGTCATCCAGGGTGCCTTCATCATGGCCAAGGCCAGGCAGAGCCCTGCGGTCGCCGCCAACTGCCTGGATCATCTGCGCCGCGATCTCGCCTCGCTCTTTGGCCGAGGCACCTGATGCTCTTCAAAGTGAACGGAGGAAACGACATGCCATCCAACACCACAGCGCGCGTCATGCTGGAGAATGTCAACCATCCGGGGAATACGACGAGTGCCGACGCCGAAATGTATCAAGCGATGAAACGGGCGGTGCTCAGGGTTCTGCCGGCGAGATCGCCCGGGCTGACCGTGGCGGAGCTCGAAGAGCGTGTGCTGGCGCATCTGCCCGATGATCTCTATCCCGGGGGCGCCAAGGCTGGATGGTGGACCAAGGCCGTGCAGCTCGATCTTGAGGCCAAGGGCATCATCGCGCGTGAGAAAACCAAGCCGCTGCGCCTGCACAAGATCTGACGCGGCACCTTCAGGGGCCGGGCAGGGCCTTGAGCCGCTCGTCCAGCGCCTTGGCATAGAGACCAAGGTCGCGTTTGCGTGCCGTTTGATAATCCAGCCGGGCTTTCTCCACATTGCCCAGCGCCCGCTCGGCATCGCCGCGATACATGTAGGTGACGGAATTGTTGTAGATCTTGAAGTTCATCGCCTGATTAAAGTTTTCCAGGGCGCTTTCAGCCTTGCCCTGGGCCAGGTCGATGCGCCCCAGTACCAGGTAGTTATTACCGGACGTCTTGTTCAACTCATAGGCGCGTTGCACGTCATGGCGAGCAGCCTCCATTTCCTGCAGGTCAAGCTGAGCGATGGCTCGGCAGCGATAGGCAGGCGCAGTTTCTCGAATTGCCAGGGCTCTGTTGCATTCCGCCAAAGCGGCAGCGGGCATTTCGCTCTCAAGGAGAACGAAAGCAAGTGTCAGAGCTGAATAGTCCGATTGCGGCGCAAGCGCGACCGACTGTCTGGCGTCGGCAAGCGCTTCGTTTAGTTGGCCGGCGTTGAGATGAAGATAACCACGCGTCTCATAGGCGTAAGCAAGATCGGAGCCGTTTCTGATCGCGCTGTCCATGTCGGCAACGGCGGCGGCGGATCGCCCGCTCAGCTGCAATGAGTAGGCACGGGTGACCAGCATGCCTATGCTGGCGGGGTTGCGTTGAATAACGATGCCGGTATCCGCGATCGCGCCATCATAGTCGCCGGATTCGTATTTTGCCTTGCCCCGGTATTCATATGGCCAGTCGGACTTGCTGCCCATTGCCAAGGCGCTGTCAGCATCGCCAATGGCGGCCGCCCAGTTGCCAAGATCATACTGTGCCCGGCACCTGGCCTCCAACTCGTAAATACCCAAAGGCGCAATGCTTTCCAGCGTCCTCAGCTCCGCAAGCGCATCTTGCGGCCGGTCTTCATTGATCAGAAGCCAAGCCCTCTCAAGATAGGCGGCCGCATATTTCGGATCTATGCTGATGGCGCGATCGAGATCCTGGCGCGTGTTGTCGCTGTCTCCCAGACGTGAATAGCTCATAGCCCGGTTAGTCAGGATGACGGCGCTGTTCGGCTGCAGCTGGAGAGACCGGTCAAAATCGGCGATGGCGGTGCGGTAATCCTGCAACGCGTGCCGCACGAGCCCGCGTTCATTGATATTGTCGGCATGTTCCGCATCCATTGCGATCGCGCCGTCATAATCCTTCAAAGCGTCCTCATATTTGCCGAGCTGATAGTTGGCCCAGCCATGATTGCCGCGGATTTCGGCGTTATCGTTGCCCTTCTGCATCGCGGTCCCGTAATTCTGAAGGGCCTCGCCGAATTTCCCGGTCTGGATCTGTGCGTCGGCAAGATTGGACCAATAGACGCCTTCTGCACCATTCAGCAGGGCGGCCTGGTGGAAATCCTCGGCCGCTTTGCCGTGGTTGCCCAGCGTGTAGTAACTCAGGCCGCGCAGGTTCCAGTCCTCGGCGGTGGCAGCATCCAGTTGAATGAGTGAGGTCACCCTTTCGATGGCGACGTCGGGCTTGCCGTTGCTAGCTGCGATCGCTGCCAGTCTCCTGAGGGCCGTTGCTCTGATCCCGGCAGGCGCCTGTTCCAAGGATATCGCGCGCTCGCAGGCGGGAGAAGCCACAGCCTCATTCTGGCTGGCGCAGATCATGGCATCGAGATAGGCGGAAGGGGCTTTCCCATAGCGCCAGACGGCAAGGATCAGCGCGATCGACAGGAGTGTCATCGCGCTCCAAACCCAGATCCAGGCGAATTTTTCCCCGCGTGTCATGGGCACCCCGCAGGATGTCTGATGTCGCAAAAGCGCCAGGCTTTGGCAATGGATATGCACGGGGGGCCTGGAATCGAAAAGCGGACCAATGGTCCGCTTTTCTCGCTTTTACGCCATCTGCTTTTATAGGCACATTGCCCCGGCAAACGGGCGCAAAACCTGATGAAACTTCCTTCACGGTTGCACCGGAACGCAGACGGCGTTATGCAGCAAAAAGCCGGCTATGCCGTCGAAATGACCAGATTTATGAGCAAGGTGACGAAACGTGACCTTTACCCAGAAGGATGAAGACCTGCTGGCCCTCTTGCGGCTCAATGCGCGGGAACCCGTGGCGTCGCTGGCGCGCAAGCTGAAACTTTCCCGTACGACAGTCCAGGACCGGATCCGGCGTCTCGAAGAGCAGGGCATCATCGAAGGATATGCGGTGCGGCTCGCCAACGCGGTCGACAAAGGCAGCATTCGTGCTTATGTGACTATCTCGGTCGAGGCGCGCCGGCAGATCGAAGTCGGGCGCGCCCTGAGCAAGCTGCCGCAGATCGAGGCGTTGCATACCGTGGCCGGCAAATACGATCTGGTGGCCCTGGCGCGCACGACCTCGGCGGAGGACATGGATCGCATGCTGGACAGCGTTGGTCTCCTTCCCGGCGTAACGCGGACAGAATCCGCCATTATCCTGTCGACCAAGGTCGACCGGCGTTAGGACGAAGAATGAAATTGAGAACCCTTGCCTGCCTCATTCTGATGAGCTTCATCGCGCTGCCGGCGGGCGCCGAGCAGTCGGTACCGCAAACGCGGGCCGAGATCCAAATGTCCTTTGCGCCGGTGGTCAAGGAGACATCGCCCGCGGTGGTCAATGTCTATGCCCGGCGCCTCGTGTCGCAGCGCGAACAGGGGCCGTTCTCCGATCCGTTCTTCCGCAAGTTCTTCGGCGGTGACGGTGTCTTCGGGGCGCCGCGCGAACGGGTGCAGAACTCGCTCGGATCGGGCGTCATCGTCGACGGCAAGGGCCTTATCGTCACCAACAATCATGTCATCCTGGGCGGCAGCGACATCCGGGTCGTGCTCGCCGACCGGCGTGAGTTCGAAGCCAAGCTGCTGGTGGCCGATGAGCGAACCGATCTCGCCATCCTCAAGATCGAGCCGGACGACGAAGACCTGCCCGCGCTGTCCATGGGCGATTCCGACAATCTGGAGGTCGGCGACCTGGTGCTCGCCATCGGCAACCCGTTCGGCGTCGGCCAGACCGTCACCAGCGGCATCGTGTCGGCGCTGGCACGGACGCAAGTGGGCATCACCGACTACCAGTTCTTCATCCAGACCGACGCGGCCATCAATCCCGGCAATTCGGGCGGCGCGCTGATCGATCTCAAAGGCAATCTCATCGGCATCAATACCGCCATCTTCTCACGCTCCGGCGGATCGATCGGCATCGGCTTCGCCATCCCGGTCAACATGGTGAAGACTGTCGTTCAGTCGGCCGAGACGGGAGGGCGCATCCAGCGGCCGTGGATCGGGGCCGAGACCCAGGACGTCACCGCCGAGATCGCCGATTCGCTCGGCTTCGCCAGGCCCGAGGGCGCGCTCATCGCCGGCCTGCATGCGAACAGTCCGCTCGCCGTCGCCGGCCTCAAGCGCGGCGACGTGGTCCTGGCCCTCGACGGCAAGCCGGTCGAGAACGCCAAGGAGCTCAGCTACCGCGTCGCCACGGCGCAGGTCGGCTCGTCGGCCATCGTCGAATACCAGCGGGGAGCCGAGCGGCGCGAGACCCGCATCAAGCTGATCGCCGCCCCCGAGACGACGGCCAGGGACGAGACCTTGATGGAAGGAAATACTCCCTTCGCCGGTCTCGTGGTCGCCAATCTGTCGCCGGCGGTCGCCGACGAGCTCGGACTCCCATCGGGCTCGACCGGCGTTGTCGCCGCCAGCATCAAGGGCGGCCCGGCGCGCCGCATCTTCCGGAAGGGCGACGTCATCCTCGAGGTGAACGGGGTGGTGATCGACACCGTCGATACCCTCAATTCGGCGGTCAAGACCGGAGACGGCTTCTGGCAGTTTGCCGTCAATCGCGGCGGCCGCGTCATCCGCATGCAGTTGGGCGGCTGAAGCAGCGAACGCGCATGGCGAATCTCTTCCAGGCGGCGGGGTTGGACAAGGAAGCGCCACGGCCTTTGGCCGATCGCCTGCGCCCGCAAAAGCTCGCCGATGTCGTGGGCCAGGACCACATCACCGGGCCTGAGGGCGTTCTCACCCGCATGATCGCGGCCGGGCGCGTGCCATCGGTCATCTTCTGGGGGCCGCCCGGCACCGGCAAGACCACCATCGCACGATTGCTCGCCGGGGCGACGGGGCTGGTGTTCGAGCAGATGTCGGCGATCTTCTCGGGCGTCGCCGATCTCAAGAAGGCGTTCGAGGTGGCGCGCTCGCGGCGTGACCAGGGCAAGGGAACGCTGCTCTTCGTCGATGAGATCCACCGTTTCAATCGCTCGCAGCAGGACAGCTTCCTCCCCGTGATGGAGGACGGCACCATCACGCTGGTAGGCGCGACCACGGAGAACCCGTCCTTCGAGCTGAACGGGGCGCTCCTGTCGCGCGCGCAGGTGCTGGTGCTCAACAGGCTCGACGCGCCGGCGCTCGAGGCGCTGATGGCGCGGGCGGAAATGCATGAAAAGCGGGCGCTGCCCGTCACCGCGGCGGCGCGCCAGATACTGACCGGGCTCGCCGATGGCGATGGACGCTATCTGCTCAACCTAGTGGAAGATATCTTCGCCAGCGTGCCGGAAGGCAGTGCGCCGCTCGATGAGGCGAAGCTCGCCGAAGTGGTGCAGAAGCGAGTGCCGCTCTATGACAAATCGCAGGACGGGCACTACAATCTGATCTCGGCCCTGCACAAGACGGTGCGCGGCTCCGATCCCGACGCCGCCCTCTATTATCTTGCCCGCATGCTCACCGCCGGCGAGGATCCGCTCTATATCACGCGCAGGCTGGTGCGCATGGCGATCGAGGATATCGGTCTTGCCGATCCGCAGGCGCTGCAGCAGGCGCTCCTGGCGAAGGAGACCTATGACTTCCTCGGCAGCCCGGAGGGCGAGCTTGCGCTGGCGCAGGCGGTCATCTATCTCGCCACCGCGCCCAAAT
>CAZICN010000240.1:0-6613 GCA_964537655.1 uncultured Aestuariivirga sp. | reverse complement strand
TCCTCGGAACCGGCATTTACGCACTGACAGGCCAGGTCGCCAAGCAGGTGGGTGGTGTGGTCTGGCTGCCCTTCCTCGTCGCCTTCGTGGTGGCGCTGATCACGGCCTTCAGTTACTTGGAACTCGTCACCAAATATCCGCGCGCCGCCGGTGCCGCCCTCTACACGCACAAAGCCTTCGGCATCCATTTCATAACTTTCATCGTCGCCTTCGCCGTCATGTGCTCGGGCATCACTTCGGCGTCGACGGCATCGCGCGCTTTTGCCGCCAATCTCTCCAATGCCTTCAATCTTGATCTTGCCGGCACGGCCGGCATCACCTTGATCGGCCTCGCTTTCATGGCGCTCGTGGCGATCGTCAATTTCCGCGGTGTCGGCGAAAGCGTGAAGGCCAATGTGGTCCTGACCTGCGTCGAGCTGACGGGACTCCTGATCATCATCCTGATCGGCCTGTGGGCCATTGGCCTCGGCGATGGCGATGTTTCGCGCATCACCCAGTTCGCGACATCCGCCGATCGCACCGCTTTCTGGTCGGTGATCGCGGCGACGACACTCGCTTTCTTTGCCATGGTGGGCTTCGAGGATTCGGTCAATATGGCGGAGGAATGCAAGGAGCCGTCGCGCATCTTCCCGAAGGTGCTGTTGGCCGGCCTCTTCATCACCGGCCTCATCTATGTGCTGGTGTCGATATCGGCGGTGACGCTGGTAGCGCCCGAACAATTGGGTGAGGGCGAGACGCCGCTTCTCAAGGTCGTCCAGGCCGGCGCGCCGAACTTCCCGATATGGATATTCGGCTTCATCACCATGTTCGCGGTCGCCAACAGCGCGCTCATCAACATGCTGATGGCGAGCCGCCTCGTCTATGGCATGAGCCGCGAGCACGTCCTGCCGCCGGTGCTGGGCAAGGTGCATGCCTCGCGCCGCACGCCCTATATCGCCATTGGCTTCACCACCCTGCTCGCCTTCGCGCTCATCACCTTCGTGGGCACGGTGCCGGCTCTGGGCGGCACCACGGCGCTGCTCCTCCTGTGCGTCTTCACCGTGGTCAATGTGGCGGTGCTGGTGCTGCGCCGCGACCCGGTGGGGCATGGTCATTTCCGTACGCCGACTTTCCTGCCCATCCTCGGCGCCGTGTGCTGCGCTTTCCTCGCCGGGCCGTGGACGGGACGCGATCCGGTGCAGTACAAGATCGCCGGCGTCCTGATAGGCATCGGCGTCGTCCTGTGGGTCGTGAATCTGCTGGTCAACCGCGCCATGGGCCAGAAGCCAGCCGAACCGACGATGGAAACGACGGGGGGCTCAGGCCCGGTAAACTAGTGGGTCATTCCGACCGGCGTCGGGCGATGATACGAATCTCGAGGAGTGATCCCTCGGTGATGAGCTCCGTGACCCCGATGGCCGTCCAGGCCGGATAGGGTGGCCTGACAAAATCGTCCTTCACGTTGATGAAAGCCCTCAAATGCCGGCGCAGGTTGACATGATAGGTCGTTATCTCGACCACATCGTCGAAGCCGAGCCCGGCGGCGGCGAGATTGACGCCGAGGAAGCGAAAGGCGTCGCGAAACTGCTGTTGCGGATCGGGCGATACCGAGCCGTCGGCATGGGTACCGGTCTGGCCGGAGAAGAAAGCGAAGTCACCGCTGAGGAGGACTGGCGAGAAATGCCATTCCGCCGGATAGTGCGCGAATTCCGGCGCGGCGATGGTCTCTTTCATAGCTTCGTCCTCATGCCAGGAAGGTGAGTACCAGCGGTATGGTCACTGCCGCTGAGATCACCTGGAAGGTCAGTATGTTGGCGACGAGCGGCGCATCGCCGCCCATTTGCCGGGCCAGCACATAGGCGCCGGAGCCCGTCGGCACGGCGGAGCAAAGCATGGCGACGGCGGCCGGCGTTCCGGTGACCCCGAAGAGCGTGAGGGTCAGATACATCAGGGCCGGCATCACCAGCAGTTTGAGGACGGTGGCGAGGCCGACTGTCATTTTGGCGGCCGCTGCCTCGCCGAAATGCAGCCCAGCGCCGACGGTGAGCAAAGCGAGGCCGAGCGCGCCGCGCCCGATCATGTCGAGGACCTGGATGCCCATGGCGGGAAGCGAGAGCCCCAGCAGCTGGAACAGCACACCGGCCATCGACGACAGGAAGAAGGGATTGCGCAGCACGATCATCGCCAGCTTTCTGGGCGCCGGAGGCTCACCACCGATATAGAGCGACATCACGATGACGCAGACCACGTTGAGGAGGGGCGTCATCGCCGCGGCGCTCACCGCGGCAAACGCCAGCGCGTCATTGCCGAAGAACAGCGGGACGATGGCGAAGGCGATGAAGGTGTGCCAGCGCGTGGCGCCCTGGAACAGGCTCGTATACTGGGGACCGTTGATGCCGAGTGCGGCCGAGAGCGGCACACGCAGGACGAGGAGGACCGCGAACATGATGCTGAGGGCCAGAATCATGGCGGCCGCCATATGCCAGACCGGCACCTGCGAGAAATCGGCGGCGGCGATCTCCTTGAAGATGATCGCCGGGAAGAGGACGAAATAGCAGATGTGATCGACCCCGGACCATTGGGCCTCGTTGATCACATTGAAGCGGCGCAGCAGAGCGCCAATCACGATGACGATGAAGACGGGGAGGAGGGCGATGAAAGTGGCGGTCATCTGTAGGTCTGGGCGAGCCAAATGAGGAGCGGGATGGTGAGGAAGGACAAGGCAGTCTGAAGCGTTGCCGTCGTCGCGACAATCGGGACCGGCTGCAGGCTATCGAAGGCCGCCGTCATCGGTTGAGGGAATCGAGGGCGGATTGCAGGATATAGGCCGCCGCCAGCTTGTCGACGACTTCGGCGCGCCGCGCCCGGCTGGCATCGGCGCCGATGAGCATGCGCTCGACCGCCGCGGTCGACAGCCTCTCGTCCCAGAAGGTGATCGGGAGCGGTGTCAGCCTGGCGAGGTTGCGGGCGAAGGCGCGCGTCGACTGCGCCCGGGGGCCTTCGCTGCCGTCCATGTTGAGCGGCAGGCCGAGCACGAAGAGTCCGGCCTTCCTGTCCTCGGTGATGGCGAGGAGGCGGCGGGCGTCGTCGGTGAATTTCTTGCGCGCGATAGTTTCGAGGGGGGAGGCGATTCGACGCGTGATGTCGCTGATGGCGACGCCGATCGTCTTGCTGCCGAGATCGAGGCCGATGACCGGACTGCGGGTCGGCAAGAGGGCGACGGCGTCGGCGAAGGAGGCATTGCTCATGCGAGCCCTCTTACGCGACTTGGCGAAGCGGCGCAAAAGGGGGATAACGATGCAAGCTGAAGGAGATGCTGCGCATGAAGATCACCTATTTCGGCCATTCTGCCTTTCGCATCGAGACCGGCAAGGCCGTCATCATGCTCGACCCGTTTCTCACCGGCAATCCGCTGTTCAAGGGAGATGCCCGGGAAGCGGCGCGCGGCGCCACCCATGTCCTCCTGACCCATGGGCATGACGACCATCTCGGCGACACGGTGCAGATCTGCAAGGATACGGGCGCCACGCTCGTCGCCAATTTCGAAATCGCCATGTATCTGGCCGCTAAGGGCGTCGCCAATTATTCGCCCGGCAATCACGGTGGGCGAATCTCGTTCGACGATTTCGACTGCATCTTCACCAATGCCTGGCATTCATCGTCGCATGTCGACAATGGCACGCCGATCTACCTCGGCAACCCGGCGGGGTTCGTCATCCTTCCCAGGAAGGAGAAGGGCCGGAGGCTCTATGTTTCGGGCGATACCGGCATCACCTATGACATGAAGCTCATCCATGATCTCTACAAGCCCGAGATCGGCATCATCTGCATCGGCGACCGTTTCACCATGGGCCCCGACCAGGCCGCATATGCCTGCAAGACCTTCTTCAAGTTCAAGAAGGTGATTCCATGCCACTTCGCCACCTTCGAGGGGTTCCTCATTCCGGACGCCAAACCCTTCGTCAAAGCTCTGGGCCCGAAGGGAAAAAACGTCGCGGTGCTCAAGCCCGGCGAGGCGATGGCGATCTGATCCTACCGCCACATGCGCCGGCGTGCCGCGATCCTGGCGAGTTCAGGCTTCAGCGCGTCGTCCATGGGGGCGATGGCATGGCCCTCCGGTTGCGGCGGGGCTGTGCGCCAGCCCATGGCTTCGAGCACCTGGCCCGATTCGTAGTAGGGCTTGATCAACGCCATCACCAGATCGCGAAACGCCTGCGGATGTGTATGCTCGATGTCGGTGAGGAGGGCGTGCCGCTTGCCGGTGTCGGCGAAATCGGGATGACTCCCCAGCATGACCTTGATGGGCGAATCGGATTCCGCAAGGGCGAGCATCACATCGGGCACCAGTGACCCGGGCGGCAGGCCTTCCGCATCGCCCGGAAGCAGGAGGTCGGCGAGATGACGCAGCAAAGCGGGGGTCATGCCATGTCCTTTGCCAGCCCATCGGCAAGCTTGAGGGCGAGGGCGCCAATGGTCGAGGCGGGATTGGCGGCCCCGACCGTGGGGAACAGGCTGCCATCGGCGATGAGGATGTTGGGTACGGTGTGGCAGCGGCCTCTGGCGTCGGTGACCGAGGTCTCAGGATCGCTCCCCATGCGTGCCGTGCCGAGCAGATGCCAGCCGGTGAGGGGTGCCGGCGAGACGCGCACCGTGCGCACGGCGCCCGCCGCCTTGAGGACCTCTTCGGCGCGGGCGAGGCCGAAATCGAGACTCTTCTGGGCGCGTTCGGAAATTCTGTAGTCGATCTTCACGCCGGGAAGTCCGTCGGGCTCTTCCGTGGATGTGAGACTGACACGGTTGTGGAGTTCCGGCAGGTCTTCGGCCAGCACCAGGATCGGCATCGTATGCAGGAACTCTTCGCGCAATTGCGCCTGCGGTGCCTTGCCCCACAAGGGCGAGAGCCGTGAGGCCTGAACCAGCAGCGCATTCTCGCGCGACAATTGCAGATGTAAGCCGCGCTCGAAGCCGCGGGCGCGATCGGTCTCGTAGAACTCGTGCGAATAGATCGAGCAGCCGACCGGCCCCACCGGACCGTCGAGCCGCTCCTTGAAGATGCCGCGCACATAGGCGGCGGGGTGGTACATGAGATTGCGGCCGAGCGCCGGGCTCTCGACGCCCGAGGCGAGCAGAAGCCGGGCCGTGCCGATGCCATTGCCGGCGACGACGACGGCCTGCGCCGGCTGGATATGTTCCTGGCCATGGCGGTCGGCATAGGTGACCCCCGTCGCGCGGCCGGCCTCGATATGGATGTGGCGGGCGATGGCGATGGTTCTGAGCTCGACGCCGAGCTCGATGGCCTTCGGCCAATAGGTGATATCCACAGAAGCCTTGGCCTTGGGGATGCAGCCGATGAGGCAAGGGCCGCAGTGGTTGCAGCCCTGCCGCCCGTCATGGGCGATGGAATTGATCGCGGCATCGACCGGCCACCAATGCCAGCCGAGATCGCCAAAGGCGCGGGCGGCGCGGTTGGCGACCGCGCCGAAGGGCAGGGGCGGCATGGCGCGCGGGCGTTTCGGCGGATAGGCCGGGTCGCCATCGAGCCCCGCAACCCCCATGATCTCGTCGTTGAGATCATACCAGGGCTCAAGCTCGAAATAGTCGAACGGCCAGTCATCGCCGACCCCGTCGAGGCTGCGGGTGCGGAAATCGGAGGGGTGCAGGCGCGGGAAATGCGCCGCCCAGGCGACTGTCGAGCCGCCGACACCGTTCCACATCAGGGGCTTGAAGACCGACTGGTCGTCATCGACCGGATAGTCGTTGGAGCCGCGATAGAGCCCCGATTTGAGACGCAGATTGGGGTGGGAGGCCCAGTCCTCCATGATGGCGCGCTGCCAGCGTATCGTGCGGGCGGGCATCCGGTGCTGATCCGGCCAGCCGCCCCGCTCGAGGCAGACGATCTTGAGATGAGGCGCCCGGCGCTGCACCTGCCAGGCGAAGGCCGCCCCGCCGCAGCCGGCCCCGATGATCACGACATCGACGGGATCCAGGTGTTTTCTTGTCATTAGCGTAGAGAATAGGCGGGAATTGCGCTTGCCCGCAAACCCGGACATAAGCTTGCCTTCATGTCAGACCGCAAACGACCTGTCGGACCGGTTGTCGATCCTCTGCCGCCGGGGCTGGCGCCCGATCTGCGCCCGCTCTTTGGCCGCTGGGTAAGGCTCGAACCGGTCATCGCTGCCCAGCATGCCCGTGACCTTTATGAGTCCTTCGCCACGAGCGATCCCGAGGGCGCGGTCTGGACTTATATGGGTTATGGCCCCTTCGCCGACTTCGAGGCCTTCGCGGCCTGGCTCGCGAAACAGGAAGAAAGCCGCGATCCCTGGTTCTATGCCTTCATCCGCCGCGACACGGAGAAGGCGGCCGGCATGGGCGCCTTCATGCGCCTCGACAAGGCCAATGGCGTGATCGAGATCGGCCATATCTGGATGGCGCCCGCCTTGCAGAAGACGCGCGAGGCGACCGAAGCCATCTATCTGATGATGCGCCATTGCTTCGACGATCTGGGCGCGCGGCGGCTCGAATGGAAATGCCATGCCCTGAATGCGCCCTCGCGCAAGGCGGCCGAGCGTTTCGTCTTCGTCTATGATGGCATTATCCTCCAGCATCTCATCGTCAAGGGCAGGAACCGCGACAC
>CAZICN010000239.1:4267-6651 GCA_964537655.1 uncultured Aestuariivirga sp. | reverse complement strand
GCTTTCGATTTGGCTGGTCCTTAGCGTCTTCTGGGGCATGGTGGCACCGCTGCTCGCTGGTGTGATCGCGCCGCTTGATCCGCTCGATCCTCTGAGGGCTCTTACCCAGTTCGAATGGCGGCAGACGATTGCACGGCTTTCGCCTCAGACACTCTATGCCGAGGTCACCGTCATGCTCCTCGATCCGACCGCTCGATCGCTCGGCCCATTGTTCTATGACCAGGTCGAGGGGGCGATCCTGAACGCGCCCTTGCCGACACTTCAGAGTCTCTTGATCGTCTGGCCACAGCTTTCTGGCCTGTTAGCTGCCATGATAATCCTTTTTGCTCTTGCCTACGTTAAATTCCAACGCCAGGAGGTTCGCGCTTGATGGTAGGTGCCCCATGCAGGTAGCGAACCTCCTGTTGAGGGAAGCAGCAAGAACGGCGAGCGGTCAGGCCGTGCGGCGCGTCTCTCTGCTTGCCGACCTCATCCGGCTGGAGGCCCTCCCTTCCTCTGAAGACCGGGATCATGAACTGGCCAGGCTTAGAACGGATGCCGAGAACTGCGCCGCTGAGAGACTCCTTTCATACACTCCCGAGAATAACGGTGACCTGATCTGTCCCCGATGTTGGATAATTGAAGGGGTGGCCCGGCTGCTCCAGGCAACACCGGGCGACAAGCTGAGTTGCGACGAATGCAAGTCATTCTATGGACGCTCGGCTCGTTCGTTGTCCCTCCAGGCCGAGATTCCCAAATCCTCGATTGCACCGAGATCGAACGTCGGGCAAGCACCGGAAGCTGGATCTGGCGGCGCCGGCGGCACTGTGCGCGATTTGATGCCGCCGAGTTCACCTGCCACCTTCAGTTCAATTCTCAGCTTGCACTGAAGCTGACGAGCGGCTCACCGATGCTTCCTGTGTTTGCCGCTGGTCACCTTCGCGCCCTTGTGCTCGTGGCAAGAAAAGGTGAACACTTGTGCCACGTGCCACTTCACTATCTATTTTCACATGGCCGCCGGATTGCTTGACAAAGCCGTACACTTGACTCAGCCCGAGTCCAGTGCCTTCGCCTTCCTCCTTCGTGGTAAAAAACGGCTCGAAGACGTGCGAGAGAACGTCTTTGCTCATGCCACGGCCCGTATCCGAGACAGTGATGCGCACGAAAGACGCGTATGTTTTGTGAACCTCGTCGAGATCGTCCGGCAAATCGCTAGTTTCAATAGTAAGCAGGCCATTGCCGCACATGGCGTCCCGCGCATTCACCGCTAAATTGAGAATCGCTATATCAAGCTGATTGGCGTCAATCAAAATGTCGCCGAGGTTCGGATCCAGCTTTCTTTCTACCTTAATCCCACTTCCGAGGGTACGATCCAGAAGGCTGCCTAACGACTCGATACGTTCATTCAATTTGACGATTTCGGGCGTCAGCGGCTGTTTGCGTGAAATAGCGAGAAGCCGCTGTGTCAATGCGTTGCCGTTTGCCGTCCTCTTCAGCATTTCCTCGATAAGCAAGGCATTCTCGGGATTGGTTGGATCGTTCGTTAGTCTGTCTCGCAAGAGACGCAATCCGGATTCAAAAACCGCAATGAGATTCTTAAGATCATGGACAATCCCCGCCGCGAGACGGCCGACCGCTTCAAGCTTCTGGGACTGACGGTGACGTTCCTCGATAGCCCGTTGCGCGGACATGTCACGCAGCGTGGCAAGAAGCATCGGCGTGCCGCCCCAGGTCACCTCGACGACACGCATTTCAACTTCCGCGGATCTCCGGCCTTGGCGATGGATCGTCAAGGAAGACGAATCTCCAGATACGACAGGCCGTCCAAGCGGTACATGGAGCAGCTCATCCAACGACTGACCGAGAATATGAGCCGCTGCCGGATTGGCATAGAGCACGCGGCCATCCAGGTCCACAACCAGAATGCCGTCAGCAATGTTTTCGATCAACCGCTTGAAGCTGACACCATCGAGACGTGCCTCCTCGACATTCGGCAAGGTCTCGGAATTGGTCGTTATTTCTTGACGCAGGATGCTCATTCTTACGGTTGCTCCCTGATCGCCGAATCACCGAAGACATCGGGCGCGCCCTCGAAGGGCTTTCCGAGATGCATTCCACTACTGTCGATCGTGAAGCGGCGGATCTGCTTGTCGTGTTCACTGCCCCGCATTTTGAGCACCATGATTCCGCGATTCATAGCGTCAGCCTCTTCTATATAGCGCAGGAGGATAATGGAATCGGTAAGCGTCGAAATGTGCTGCTCGCTGGCGCTCTGGCCGCCGACCAGGGATTTATTGGTAGCAGTGCAGAGGCCGGCTATTTCGTGCTTCTTTATAAACGATGTCAAACTTATCAGGAATTCGCGAAATCCTGTTTCCGGCGCTATGCGCTCGAGGTGCACGGGC
>CAZICN010000239.1:0-4257 GCA_964537655.1 uncultured Aestuariivirga sp. | reverse complement strand
TGCCGAAAGGCTGTCGATGGCGATGCGATCCGGCTTGAAGTCTTCGACCACTGTCCGGATCAGCAATAAGTGGTCCGGCAGTCCTTGAGCTTCCGGATAAAGGCAAATGATTTTGAGCAGGCCTCGCGCCTCCATCGCCTCGAAGTCGACGCCCCATCCCTTGGCGTTGCGGAACAATTGCCCACGACTTTCCTCATAGCCGATGAGCAGCGCACGTTCTCCAGCGGCGACACCGCCGGCGAGAAAGTTAGTGACGAGGAGCGTCTTGCCGGTGCCTGTCGCGCCGCTTACCAGGGTCACGCTGTCACGGAAGAACCCGCCGGCGCACATCCGATCGAGTTCCGCATTGCCGCTCGTCACCCGTTTCGTGCTTGATTGCTGCTCAAGCCTCAGCGAAGACAGGGGGACCGCCACGATGCCTTGCCCCTCGACCAGGGTGATCGGTACTTCGCCCTCGACGTGCCGACTGCCGCGCATCTTAAGAACTTCGATGGTCCGCCGGCGCCTTTCGCGCTCGAGGGCATTACGCAGGATCACAACGTTGTCCGCGACGAATTCCTCGATCCTGTGCCGCGATATCTCGCCATACTCCTTGTTGCGCTCCGCCGTCATCAGGATGGTCAAACCCTCCTGCTTCAGAGCTGTCGCAATCCGCAACAGCTCGCGCCTGATCGCTGTTTGGTCGCCGACAAAGTGATCGAAAAGCTGGGTCAGGGAATCGAGCACGACGCGCTTGGCCTTTGCCGTTTTCGCTGCATGGAGGATCCGCGCGAGAAGGCCGGCAAGGTCGAAATCTCCCACCACGAGTTGGTCCTGATCTCGGGGGCTCGCGTCGACAAAAGCGAGCTTGTTTTCATTGCGCCAGCGGCGAATGTCCCAGCCGAAGCTCGCCATGTTCACTTCGATCTCGGCCGGCGATTCCTCGAAGGTTACGAATACGCCCGGCTCCTCGAGATCGGTTATGCCATGAGCAAGGAACTGGGTTGCAAAGACCGTCTTTCCGCTCCCGGGAGTTCCGCCCACAATCGTTGCTCGTCCCCGCGGCAAACCTCCCATGACCAAATCATCAAACGCCGCAATTCCGGTCTTCACTCGCTCCAAAATGGGATCGACAAGAATCTCTTCCGTATTAGTCATGAGCCGACATCCGTTTTTCGATAGCCAAAGAAATCAATTACCTGCGCAAGGTCGCTGATGTCGCCGATCAGACGCCGCGGGGGCGTGGTCGACTCGTCGGAAAGGGTAGGAGTGGCTAGAATCCCTGCCGATTCCACGACATCCGGGTGAGCAAGAATATCGATGATTTCTATCTCTGTTGAATCCCCCAAGGCATCAAGGAGACGCAGGCGGCTCTCCAATGCCCGCTGACCTCCCGGCGAGTCGCTGGCAACGTAAAGACGCAGCTTCTGCCGACGAGACTTGGGTGGCGAGGACGGTTTCATGAACTCCACCGGTATTTCGAGGCAAGCTCAGCCCATCCAACCAGCGATGCTCCAGGCTTCGGCATCCTTTTCTCCTCGATACCAGTTGCGCGAAGAGGGCCTGAAGCAGCACCCAGAGTTCCCTTCTAGAGAACCTGGAACCGTCCGTCTGTCCACTAGTGAACATTTCCATCAATTGGCCTATCATCCTTTCAAAGAACACGGGATCACTAGGGGAGGGTGGAAATGGATGCGCGTCCGGCCGGCGACCTGCTCGGCAACAACCTGCTCAGGGCACTGAGGCCAACCGATTGGAGTCTGCTTCAGGACGATCTGGAGCAATGGTCCGCGGCTGGGGGATGCATCCTTCATGAACCGGGCGACGTGGTCTATCATGCTTATTTTCCTTGCGACTCAAGTCTCGTTTCCTACCTTGTGGTGTTGGGGGATGGACGTGCAATCGAAACCGCTTTGGTCGGCCGCGAAGGTGCGGTCGGCGGCATTGTCAGCCAGGGCCGATTGCCGGCCTACGCCCGGGCTGAAGTACAAATCGGTGGCTCTTTCTTGCGGATCGATCTCCGACGCTTAGAGGATCTGAAATCACGCTCGCCCTCTTTGCGATACCTGTTTGCGCGTTATGCGGATTGCCTCATGGCTCAGATATTTCAATCCGTCGCCTGCAATGCCGCCCACTCGATCGAACAGCGCACGGCGAAATGGCTTCTCGCAGCTATCGAGAGAACCGGTAAGATTGATTTGGAACTAACACAGGAACATCTGGCCGCAATGCTTGGAGTTGGTCGCAGTTACCTAAGCCGCGTCATCCATGATTTAAGGTTAAGACAGATGATAGAGACCCGTCGGGGGCGCATTGCAGTCAACTCGATAGAGAAATTGCGACCCTTGGCTTGTGAATGCAATGCGGCTGTTAGCCATCATTTTGAGGAAGTGCTGAGTGGCGTCTATCCTGCAGAGCAAAATGGTACCGCGCCCGAATATGAAAGAACCTGAAGGATGCCAAGCCATGAAAATCACGACTATGGAAACGAGGATGAGGACGGTGCTCCGCGCGGCGAGCTTTTTATTGCCCGACTGCCGAGGCCGCTTCAAAAGATTGTCCTAGGATGGTTGAGCTACATCGTCCTAGGCAACATCGACCGGCGGGGCTTGCCACGCCCCGATCACGCACTGCTCTCCGAGCCGCCGATCATCAATTCCTTGCTCTTTCATCTCCTGGAGCACGGCCGCGTTACGATCGCGCCCGGGATTGAGCGCCTCGATGGCGATGGGGTCGTTTTCAAGGATGGTCGACGCGAAATCTTCGATACCATTCTATGGGCAACCGGTTATCGCGCGACATTTCCATTCCTGGAGGACGGGCACATTGACTGGGCCGATGGGGTGCCGCTTCGCTTTGGCGGTGGGGCCATCGCAGCCCGCACTCCCGGCCTTTATTTCAATGGGCTGGCTAGTCCGCGTGGAGGCAATCTCCCGATGCACTCTGCGTGTGCGGAGCTGATTGCCGAGTGCGTCGTCACGCAGCGGCTCGTGGGGCCTAGTCTGCACAGCCAGCTTCGCAGAAGCGAGAGCGCAGCTCCTCTGATGGATGGGAGCGTACGTGAGATAATCGAGGACGCTCGCCGTGTACAACGCATCGTCGCAAAAATAGGCAGCGTTGCGAGGAATAACCCGCGGCGTGAGCAAAGACTTGGTGGATCAAGTCTGGAAAGGCACAACAATGGAGGCGCATGCAATGAAAGGCCAGGAACCAAATCTGCTCCCGACACTGCCGGGCAACTTCTACGTTGATCCGGACATCTTTCATCGGGAACAGGAAAAAATCTTCGCGCGCGAATGGTTCTGTACCGCTCGCGCCGCAGACCTGGCGGAGCCGGGCACCTTCGAGACGTTCGATGTCGCCGGAGAGAACATCATCCTCACGCGAGGGCGTGATGGCATCATTCGCGCCTTTCTAAATGTGTGCCGACATCGCGGCTCCCGTGTCTGTGTCGAGCAGCGTGGCAAAGTCGCCAATTCATTCCGTTGTCCGTACCACTCGTGGACCTATTCGCTGGATGGCAAACTCGCTGGAGCGCCGCACCTAAAAGACATGGGTAATATCGACCGGGTTGAACACGGCCTAATCGGGGTCAACGTCAGGGAATGGCTCGGATATGTGTGGATCTGCCTGTCGGACCCATCGCCCAACTTCGAACAGACCGTCGTCCAACAGATGACCAACCGGCTCGGCGATGCGAACGCAATAGGATGCTATGAGGTCGAGCGATTGGCGGTAGCCCGGCGGGTTGAATACGACCTGAAGGCAAACTGGAAGCTGTTCGTTGAGAACTACCTGGAATGCTACCATTGCACTTCGGTCCATCCGGAGTTCTTGACTGTTCTTCCCGAGTACCGGCAGGGTCAATCAGCGCTCGGCACGGTGGGCTGGGGACCCACTTTTGGCGAAGGAATCGAGGGCTTCACTTACGATGGCAGACGCGGGCTTGATCCGCTTCGAGGCGTCACGGGCGAGCGGCAGAGGCGCTACTATGGCGTGATGGTGCAACCCCAAGCCGTCGTCAACCTTGTGCCCGATCACGTTATCTTCCACCGGCTGTTCCCTCTTGCTCCCGATCGCACCCGAGTGATTTGCGACTGGCTGTTCGACCCTGAGGCCGTGAAGAGCGGCCAAGACCTGCAACCATCCATTGAGCTATTCAGCCGCGTCAACGACCAAGACTTCAAGGCCATTGAGCCTTGTCAGCCTGCCATGACATCGCGCGCCTACCGCAAGGGAGGTGTGTTCGTGCCGGCGGAACACCACATCGCCAAGTTC
>CAZICN010000238.1:0-6743 GCA_964537655.1 uncultured Aestuariivirga sp. | reverse complement strand
GGAATTCGTCCTTCAGCTTCTCGATGGCGTCGGCATAGGCGGTGTCGCCGAACAGAATGTCATACTCGCCGGTCTCGGCATAGGTGCGGAACACCTGCTCGGCATTGTCATAGACGTTCTCGGTGTAGTTCACCTCGATCTCGAGGCCATGCGGCTTGGCGGCGATGATGCGGTCCATCGAGGAGACGAAGGATGTCTCCCACGGCGCTTCCTTGCCGGCCGACAATATGCCGGCGATCTTGAGCTTGGTCGGGGTCTCCGCCAGCGCGGCGGAGGCCAGTGCGCCGAATGCGAGCACGATGCCCGCCAGCGCGGCCCATAGTCTTTTCATCTTGTTCTCTCCTCCCTTGTTGTCTAGCCAATCAAACACCCTCATGCTGAGGTGCGAGCGTAGCGAGCCTCGAAGCATGATCCAGGTACAAAGAGTTTACCGCTTGCCACCCTTCGAGGCCCGCCTTCGGCGGGCGCCTCAGGGTGAGGGTTATGGTTTTGCCTCCGCTCATTTCTAGAACGGCGCCAAAACCGGATCGACCACCTTCAGGTCGATACAGTCGATGGCGCCCAGATCGGTGATCGCATAGTCCGGAATGGCGGTAATCTGCAGGACGAACATATACATGAACGGCCAGGGCAGTCTGCAGCCCAGCGCCCGCGCCGCATCGTCGAGCGCTGCTTCCTGCCTCGCCATTTCCGCGGGCTCGATATCGGACACGATGCCGCCAATCGGCAGTTCGAGGAATGACGTGACCTTGCCCTCCCTGACGACGGCCTGGCCGCCATTATGGGCGATGATGTGGTTGATGGCGACCGCCATGTCTTCCGGATTGGTGCCGACGCAGACGATATTGTTGTCGTCAGGGGCCGTCGAGGTGGCGAGCGCGCCGGTATCGAGGCCGAAGCCCGACACGAAGGCGACCGGGCGGTTCCTCGTGCGGCCATAACGCTCGACGACCGTGACATACTGCACATCCTGTCCGGGATCGGCGAGGATGATGCCGTCTCGCGCTTTGAGTGTCACGTCCCGGCGCTTGCGCACGAATATCTGGTCGGACGAGACCGCCATGGCGAGGACCTTCGCTTTTTCGCCCTTGCCCTTGCCGCGCACCACGAGCTCTTCCGGCCTCACCGGATCGACCTTGAAGGTGCGCATCAGCGTGTCGCTGCGCCGGGGGGGTGCCAGCCTGGCCGTCAGGCGGCCATTTTCGGCCACGAGCCGTCCCTTGGCGACGACCCGGTCGATCCGGAAATCGTTGATATCCTTGACGAAGAGGATATCGGCGCCGCGCCCCGGGGCGATCAGGCCCACCTTGTGGTCGATGCGCAGCGCCTCGGCGCCATTGATCGTCGCCATCTGGATGGCGGTGAGCGGCGCAATGCCCATGGCGATCGCCATGCGCACCATGTTGTCGAGATGGCCGCGCTTCAGGATGTCGCTCGCCACCACATCGTCGGTGCAGAAGGAGATGCGGCGCGTCGCCTTGATGCCCATCTCGGTGACGATGCGCAGATTCTCGGTGAGGAAATGCGAGATCGAGGATTCGCGGATGACGACATGCATGCCGTTGCGCAATTTCTCCAGCATCTCGTCGGCGGTGTAACTCTCGTGATCGGCCCTGACGCCCGCCTGCAGATAGGAATTGAGCTTCTGGCCCCGCGCCATGGGTGAGCAGCCGAGCACCGGCAGGCGGCTCTTCTCGGCGATGGCGAGGGCCTGGAGCACCTTGTCGTCCATTTCCTGGATGAATTCGCGCACCGTCTCCCAGATGCCGACGCATTCGGGCCAGCCATGGGTGGCGAGATGATCGTCGGGCCCGAAATAATGTCCGACATTGGAAACGGGCAGCGTATAGGGCGTCTTGCACGGCGCGCCCCAGAAGACCCTGAGCGGACCTTGCTTCGCTTCATCGAGGAATTCGCGCGCGCCCGCGACGCCGGCCGAGACCAGTATCTGGTCCAGCCCGGAGACGATCGAGGTCGTGCCGAGCGGCACCACCGCCTTGGCGAAACTGGTGATCGACATCTTCGAGCATTCGACATGGAGATGGCCGTCGATCATGCCCGGGCAAAGATGGAAACCCGTGGCGTCGATGATCTCGGTGTCCCCGCCCTCGTAGATTTTGACGTCGCCCAACGCCACGATGCGGTCCTGGTAGATGGCGATATCGGCGGGATAGATTTCTTCCGAGGCGACATTGACCAATATACCGCCCCTGATGATGACCGTGGCCTTGAGCTCGGCACGGCCGGCGCGGATATAGTCGCGAATATCGGGCAAAATAGTCTCCTTCTCCCCTTGTTGGCGGCAATCCTCCCGTATTATGCTCGTCCATGCAATTGGCGAATTGCATGTGGATTTTGGACAATTCGTCCAAATTTTTGGACAGAACCATGGATCTGGACGCCATCGACTATTTCATCAAGGTCGCCGATGCGCGCTCGCTCTCGAACGCGGCCAAGCTGCACCGGCTGCCCAAGTCGACGCTGAGCCACAAGATCCGCCAGCTCGAGGACAAGCTCGGCATCGCGCTTTTCGTGCGCGAGGGGCGCGACATGTTCCTGACCGATGCCGGGGCCGAATTCCTCGATCATGCCCACCGCATCCAGGCGAGCTGTGACGGGGCCGAGGCCGCCATAGCCGCCATGCGCCAGGAGATCGCCGGCACGCTCACCATCGGCTCGACCGGCGAGTTCGGCACCTCCTTCACCTCGGAACTGCTCTTCGCCTTCCGCCAGCGATTTCCCCAGGTGAAGATCGACGTCATCTTCCTCTCCTCCGGCTATCTCTTCGCGCCCGAGCGCCAGCAGGCGTTTGATGGAATCTTCTTCTGGGGCGAGCCCTCCAATGTCGATTATGTCGCGCGCCGCCTGACCGGCGCTTCCTTCGGCCTCTATGCGAGCCCGACCTATCTCGAGAAGCATGGCACGCCGCTCAACCCGGCTGAATTGCATGACCATCGCGCCATCGCCTTCCGCACCCCGACCGGCCAGCAATCCTGGCATCTGAAGCAGGCCGAAGAAGCGCTGGACGTGCTGCCGCCGGCGAGCTGCGTCGCCAATGACTACTGGATGATCAAGTATTTCGCGGTGGCCGGCGAAGGGCTGGCCTACCTGCCCGATTTCTTCACCGAGATCGAATGCGCCACCGGCCATCTCGTGCCGGTGATGCCGCAATGGCGCTCGCCCGAGGTCTCGGTCAACCTGCTCTATCCGCGCCGGCGTTATGTGTCGCGCAAATTCGCCGCCTTCCAGTCCTTCTGCATCGATTTCTACAGGCAGCGGGCCGAACATTATGTGCCGCGCTATTGCGTCGAAGTGGTGAGCTCGCTCCACCCGCTGCGGCGTTCCCAGTAACAGGAGATTCGTTTCTATGCCCAAGACCTGGTTCGACACCGCCCCGCAGCTCATCGACGTCGCCATGGGCCGCACACCGGCCGACACCGTCATCCGCAAGGGCCGCTGGGTGAATGTCCATTCGGGCGAGATCATTGCCGACACCGATATCGCCATCATTGCCGGGCGTTTCGCCTATGTCGGCCCCGATGCCGCGCATGCCGTGGGGCCGGAGACCAAAGTGATCGAGGCGAATGGCCGCTATCTGGTTCCCGGCCTGTGCGACGGGCATATGCATGTCGAGAGCGGCATGGTGACGGTCACGGAATTCGCCCGCGCCGTCATTCCGCATGGCACGACGACGATGTTCATCGATCCGCATGAGATCGCCAATGTGCTGGGCCTCGCCGGCGTCAAGCTGATGCATGACGAGGCCGCGAACCTCCCGGTCAATGTGCTCGTCCAGATGCCGAGCTGCGTGCCGAGCGCGCCGGGGCTCGAAAATGCCGGCGCCTCGCTCGGCGTCGCCGAGGTGCGCGAGGCCATGGCCTGGCCCAACATCATCGGCCTCGGCGAGATGATGAATTTTCCGGGCGTCACCTTCAAGGACGAGAAGATGCTGGGCGAGATCGCCGCGACGCAGGCCGCCAACAAGACCGTGGGCGGCCATTATGCCTCGCCCGATCTGGGCCTCCCCTTCCATGCCTATGTCGCCGGCGGCCCCGCCGATGATCACGAAGGCACGCGCGTCGATGACGCCATCGCCCGCGTCCGCCAGGGCATGCGCGCGATGCTGCGCCTGGGATCGGCCTGGTACGATGTGGCCGCGCAGATCAAGGCGGTCACCGAACGCGGCATCGACCCGCGCAATTTCGTGCTGTGCACCGATGACAGCCATTCCGGCACGCTGGTCCATGACGGCCACATGAACCGCGTGGTCCGTCATGCCATCGCACAGGGCCTCAAGCCGATCACCGCCATCCAGATGGCGACCCTCAACACCGCCCAGCATTTCGGCCTCGAGCGCGAATTGGGCTCGATCACGCCCGGGCGGCGCGCCGATCTCATTCTGACCTCCGATCTCGTCGCGTTGCCGGTCGAGATGGTCATCGCCCGTGGCAAGGTCATGGCCGAGAACGGTAAGCTCACGGCCGATATCCCCGCTTATGCCTATCCGGCCTCCGCGCGCGATACGGTGAAGATGGGCCGCAAGCTCGCGCACAAGGACTTCGATATCGCGGCACCCAAGGGCGCCAATCAGGTGAAAGCGCGGGTGATCGGCGTCATCGAGAACCAGGCGCCGACCAGGGCGCTCGAACGCGAATTGAAAGTGAGCCAGGGTCTCGCCTTGATGGACCGCGAGCAGGATGTCTGCCAGATCGCGCTCGTCGAACGCCACCGCGCCACCGGCCAGGTCACCAATGGCTTCGTCTCGGGCTTCGGCTACAATATCGATTGCGCGGTGGCGAGCACCGTCGCGCATGACAGCCATCACATGCTCGTCGTCGGCACCAGCAAGGACGACATGGCGATGGCCGCCAATACGCTGGGCGAGGTCGGCGGCGGCATCGTCGTGGTCAGCAAGGGCAAGGTTCTGGCGCTGGTCGAATTGCCGATCGCCGGCCTGATGTCGGATGAGCGGGCCGAGATCGTCGCCGCGAAGGCGCAGAAGATGGTCGAGGCCATGGTCAGATGCGGCTGCAGCCTCAACAACGCCTATATGCAACATTCGCTGCTGGCGCTGGTGGTGATCCCGGAACTGCGCATTTCCGATATCGGGCTGATCGATGTCACGCGCTTCGCGAAGACCGAGCTGTTTGCATGACAACCCTCTATCCGTCATCCCGGCGAAAGCCGGGACCCATTGACTAAGTTCACGCGGGTGGTGTTAGCGCGTGGAAAGAATTTAGGGGATCCCGGCTTTCGCCGGGATGACGAAAAAAAGGTCAGTTCCGCTCCACCAGCGCGAGCTGTGCGGGATCGAGCTCGATATGCACGCGGGCGCCGGGCGCGAACCGCTTGCCGACCGGCTGGGTGACGAAGATCGCCTGCCCCGCCGCCTCGACCGTATATTCCCAGTGTGAGCCCAGATAGGTCGCGCGCGCGACCTTGGCCGGGATCCGTTCGCCTTTGCCCGGCTTGCCGTCGAGCGTCACGCCGCTCGGTCTGATGACGAGGAAGACCTTGTCGCCGCCGATCCCGTTGCCCGGCATGACGAGCTTCGTCTTTCCGAGCCGCACCGTCACTTTTCCCTTCTTCCTGTCGCGGGCGATGATCTCGGCGGGAACGAGATTGGCGCTGCCGATGAAATCGGCGACAAAAGCGTCGGCGGGGCGCTCATAGAGATCGGCCGGCGTTCCCTCTTGCGCGATCCTGCCCTTGTTCATCACGATGATCTTGTCGGACACCGCGAGCGCCTCTTCCTGGTCATGCGTCACATAGACGGAGGTCAGGCCGAGCTTGAGCTGGATCTCGCGGATATCCTCGCGCATCTTGCGGCGCAGCTTGGCGTCGAGATTGGACAGGGGCTCGTCGAACAGAAGCACCTGCGGCTCGAGCACGAGGGCGCGCGCCACGGCCACGCGCTGCTGCTGGCCGCCGGACAGTTCCGACGGCAGGCGCTCGTCGAAGCCGGTGAGGCCGACGAGGTCGAGCCCCTCGCGCGCCTTGGCGCGCTGCGCCTCGCGCGAGAGATTGGACTCGCGCAGGCCGTAGGAGACATTCTCCATCACCGTCATATGCGGAAACAGCGCATAGGACTGGAACACCATGCTCACATCGCGCTCATTGGGCGGCAGCAGGGTCACGTCCCTGCCGCCGATGAAGACGCGGCCCGATGTCGGCGCTTCGAGGCCGGCGACCATGCGCAGGGTCGTCGTCTTGCCGCAGCCCGCAGGCCCGAGCAGCGTCACGAGCGTGCCCGGCTCGATGACGAGATCGACGGCATCGACCGCGGCCACCGCGCCGAACCGCTTGCTGACGGCGTCGAGGCGAACCGCCGCCGACCGGCCTTCGATGCTCATGTCGTTCCCCTTCCTATCCCCAAAGCGGCCGGCGCCATGCGGCGCGCGGCGCGGCGCTGCTCGCCGACACCCAGCTGGATCAGCCCGATCGTCGCCAGCATGAACAGGATCAGCACCGAGCTGTAGGCGATGGCGACGCCGAAATCCGACACCTCGACCCGCCCGACGATATAGGCGGTCGCCAGGTTGTACTGGGCGCTGACCAGGAAGATGACGGCGCTGACCGACGTGATGGCGCGCACGAAGGCATAGACGAGCGAGGCCACGATGGCCGGCCTGAGCAGCGGCAGCACCACGCGGCGCAGCGTGGCGAAGCTGCCGTGGCGCAGCATCAGCGAGCATTCATCGAGGCTCTTGTCGATCTGCGCCATGGCCGCCAGGCCGGCGCGG
>CAZICN010000237.1:0-6893 GCA_964537655.1 uncultured Aestuariivirga sp. | reverse complement strand
CAGCTTGTCATTGAAGATCACGACGCGGTGCCACTCGGTGCGCTCCTTGCGCTCACCCGTCTGCTTGTCCTTCCAGTTCTCCGATGTGGCGACGCTGAGATTGACGATCGCGCGGCCGTCCTGCGTATGCCGCACTTCCGGATCCTTGCCGAGATTCCCCACCAGAATGACTTTGTTCACTGATCCGGCCATATCCGCTTCTCCTTGCTTTCCGGGCACTAAACTCAGGTGTGGTGATCTACCAAACCTGTTTTCCGATCCACTGCGGATCGACGGTTATCCCCGGCAAATATGTTCTCTTTATGTTCCAGATGCAAGGGGTATATTGGGATGTTCCCCAAAAGCGAGGTTCCCATGCTGAAGCAGATCGAAACCGATTCGGCCCCGAAGCCCTTCTCCAACTATGCCCAGGCGGTCGAGATCGCCCCTGGCGCCCGCTATCTGTTCATTGCCGGGCAGGTCGGCGCCGACACGGCGGGCAATATCCCTGAAAGCCCCGAGCAGCAGCATCGCCTGGCCTGGGGCAATGTGCTGGCGATCCTCAAAGCCGCCGGCATGGACCATCGCAGCATCGTGGATGCGCGCGTCTTCATCACAGACCGCTCGCAGATCGGGCTCTACCGGCAGGTCCGGGATGAGGTCCTGAAGGGCCACCGCGCGGCGGCAACGCTCCTGGTGGTGGCGGGCCTGGCCGATCCCAGGCTGGTTATGGAGGTCACCGTCATAGCTGCGGCCCCGGGCCGGTAGGCGCGGAGCCGCTCAAACCTTGCAATTCGCCTCGAAGATCAGCCGCGGACGAAGGGCTTAAACAGGGAGAAGCTCTTCGGCTCGGCGCCGTTCTTCGCGGTTGCAACATGGCTCGGACGCACTTGGTCCTGCATCATAGCCGCATTGTAAACGTTTGAATATGCTTCAAAAATCCAGTTCATGACCAATCTCCTTCTTTCTTCTGATCTGTCTCTTTGTCTGTATGGAAGATAGTCAATTCGCGCTTGCACCACAAACGGCATTATCCTACGCTTCCTGTAAGGAAAACTTACAGGACACCCCATGGCCCGGCGCCTGCCCTCGCTGAATGCGTTACGAGCCTTCGAGGCCGCCGCCCGCCACGAGAGCTTCACCGACGCGGCCACCGAGCTGTTCGTCACCCATGCCGCGGTCAGCCGCCATATCCGCGAATTGGAGGAATGGCTCGGGACCGAGCTCTTTTCCCGCACCGGCCGCGGCGTCGACCTCACCGATGCCGGCCGGCGCTTCGGCAACCACCTCACCCCCCTCTTCGACGGCATGGCCGAGGCGACCCGCGAGGCGGCCGCCCAGGGCACTGTGCGCAGCCTCAATGTCTCGATAGAGCCCTCGATCGCATCACGCTGGCTGGTGCCGCGCCTCGGCCGCTTCAACGAGCTCCATCCCGATATCGAGCTCAATATCGACCCCGAGAACCGGCTCGTCGATTTCCGTTCCGACCAGGCCGATCTCGGCATCCGCTACGGGCTCGGGCGCTGGCCCGACGTCGAGATCTCGAAGCTCATCTCGGACGTCGATATCTTCCCCGTCTGCAGCCCGAGGCTGATCAAGGGCACGGGGCCTCTCGCCCCGGCCGATCTCGCCGACTACAACCTGCTGCATGAGAGCCGCAAGCAGTACTGGACCGACTGGTTGCAAGGGGCCGGCGTCACGGGCGTCGAGGATTGGCGCGGCACGGTCTTCCAGGGCCATCTCGCCATCGAGGCGGCCGAGGCGGGCCAGGGCTTCGCGCTCGGCGATATGATCCTGTGCACCGATTCCCTCAGCGAAGGCCGGCTTGTCCGCCCCTTCGCTCTCGACATGCGCGATCATGGCGGCTACTTCATCGTGCGCGTCAAGGGTTCGAAGGAATCGGCCCCCGCGCGCGCCTTCCGCGAGTGGCTGCAGGCCGAGATGGCCGAAACCCAGCGGAAGTTCGCGAGCATCAGGAGCGCGTCGACCAAGAAATAGGCTCATCTTCAATGCCCAGAAAGAAATATGACTGCCTGAAGTGCCCCGGCTACTGCTGCTCCTATCCGGTCATCGAAGTGAAGGATCGTGACGCGGCCCGTATCGCCCGGCATTTCGACATGCCGCTCGACAAGGCGGAGAAGAAGTTCTTCAAGTCTTCACATGGCTACAAGCGCGTCATGCGGCGCAAGAAGGACAAGTATTTCGGCCGCATCTGCCAGTTCTTCGACACCGAGGCGCGGCGCTGCACCATTTACGAGGCCAGGCCCTGGCCGTGCCGGGACTTCCCCGGCAAGGACAATTGCGGCTATTGGGATTTCCTCGCTTTCGAGCGCAACGCCCAGGAAGACGAGAGCTACGTCTCGACCACCTATCACAACGAAAGATGACGACGGCGATCAACATCGTGAAGCTCGCGGAGCTGACGCCGGACGGGCGCCGGCGCTGCCTGACGCGCACCGAAAGCGATCTTGCGCCGTATCTCGACAAGGTCGCGCCGATCGTCGAGGCGGTTGCCCGCGAAGGCGATGAAGCGGTCGCCCGCTTCACCCGCCAGTTCGACAAGGCGCCGGTGACGGCCGAAACGCTCGCCGCGACCCCGGATGATTTCATCCGTGCACGCAAGACGCTGTCGCCTGAGGTCATCGAGGCGATCAGCTACGCGGCGGCCAACATCGCCAGGTTCCATCAGGACCAGAAGCCCGAGGAAATGTGGCTGCATGAGATCAGCCCCGGTGCCTTTGCCGGCGATCGGGTGACGCCTATCCCTTCGGTCGCCTGCTATGTGCCGCGCGGCAAGGGATCGTTCCCGAGCTCGGTGATGATGACCTGCATCCCAGCCAAGGTGGCGGGCGTCGCCAAAGTCGCCATCGTCACCCCGCCGGGCCCGGACGGAAATATCGACGATGCCACCCTGGTTGCGGCCGAGGCGGCCGGCGTCGCGCAGGTCTTCAAATGCGGCGGCGCCCAGGCCGTCGCAGCGGTGGCGCATGGCACGGCGACAATACCCAGATGTGCCAAGATCGTCGGTCCCGGCAGCCCCTGGGTCGTCGCCGCCAAACGTCTCGTCGCCGATCTCATCGATACCGGCACGCCGGCGGGCCCCAGCGAAAGCATCATCTTCGCCGACGGCACGCTCGACGGCCGCCTTGCCGCTCTCGATCTCCTGATCGAGGCCGAACATGGCGCCGACAGTTCCGCCTGGCTGGTGACGCCCGACCCGGAAACCGTCGACGCGGCGCTTCAGGCTCTGCCCGGATTCCTGGCGGAAATGAGCACCGAGCGCGCCGCCTATGCAACGGCCGTGCTCAAGGGTCCGCAAGGCGGCATCATGCTCTGCCCCGACGCCGAGAGCGCCGTCGCCTTCATCAACGACTATGCGCCCGAGCATCTCCAGATCCTGAGCCGCGAGCCGCTCGCCTGGCTGCCTTCGTTCAAGAATGCCGGCGAGATCCTGCTTGGCGAATATACGCCCTCGACGCTCGGCAATTTCGTGCTCGGCCCCAACCATGTGCTGCCGACCGGCGGATGGGCCAAGACGGCTTCGCCGCTGTCCGTCTTCGACTTCATGAAACGCACCTCGATCGGCCATGTGACCCGCGAGGGCTATGCGCCGCTCGCCCATCACGCCCGCGTCATTGCGAAATATGAGGGCTTCGACGCGCATGCCAATGCCGTGTCTGAGCTGCGCAAGCGGTTTCTCAGGAATTAGTCGAGGCCCGCAAGCTCGGCCGCGCGCTTGCGCCAGGCGAGCAATGATAGGCCGGTCTCGGCGCGGAAGCGGCGCGTCAGGCTGCGCCGGCTCATGCCGATAAGATGAGCCCATTCATCGAGTCCATGCCGCTCGCTCTTAGTCACGATGGCGTTGCACAGCCGGACGAGACGAGCATCGCGCGGCATCGGCAAGGCCAGGCTCGCGTCTTCGGCACGGCTCACCTCATCGACGATCAATGCGGCGAGATGGCCGCCGCGCCCGTCCTCGTCATAGGGGAGAGGTTCCCGCGCCAGCGCCTCGATGGAAGCGGCCAGCAGCACCGAGGTCACCATCACCTTGCAGCGTGACGGCAGGCTTGCCGATGCGGCGCTCTCCACATAGGCGCTGCGCATCATGACGACTCCTCGCATCGTGACGTCGTGATCGAGACCGGGTGGAATCCACAGCGCATGACCGGTGGGCACATACCAGGCGCCGAGCGCCGTCGTCGCGATCATCAAGCCTTGCGACGCGCTCAGAATCTGACCGCGGGCGTGGCGATGCCAGCCAGTGCTCTCGCCGGTCATGTAAAGCCGGGCATGGATGGTGACGAGCTGCGGTCCCTGTTCGAAGTCGGTATCCATGAGTTGGCCCGAATTGGTGCAGAATTGGCCCCCTTTGCTATATCGGGCCAAGTACGATGCGCGCAACATTTGCGAGTCAGCTCCTCCATGACCGATGCCCGCCGCACGATACTCTTCGTCAATGCCGCCCATGCCCTTGTCCACTATGCGATCCTGATCTTCCCGACCGCCGTCATCGTGATCGGCGCCGAGTGGCGGCTCGGCTATGGCGAACTGATCCCGCTCGCCACCGGTTGTTTCGTCGCCTTTGGCCTGCTCTCGCTGCCGGCGGGCTGGCTGGTCAACACGATCGGCCCCAACCGTCTCCTCGCGGCCTTCTTCATCCTGACCGGCCTTGCCTGCCTGTTCGTCGCGGCGGCGACGACCTGGATCATGCTCGGCCTCGGACTGCTGCTGCTCGGCGCCGCCGGCGCCATCTATCACCCGGTCGGACTCACCCTGCTCGCTTCCACGTCATCACGCCTTGGGCGCGACCTCGCCATCAATGGCGTCTGCGGCAATGTCGGCGCGGCTCTCGCCGCGGCGGGCACGGCATTTCTCGCCTCCGCCTTTGGCTGGCGCGCCGCCTTCATCGGCCCGGGCGCCTTGTCGCTGGCGCTGGGTGCCCTTTTCATCGTGACGGCACGTCGCGCGCCGACTGCCGACAACACTCCTGTAACGGCGCCATCCGTGACAGGCGTCGCCCTGCGCAAACCCATCCTAGCGGTCGGCGTCATCATCCTGGCGATCCTCGCCGGTGGCATGACCTACAATATCGTCACCGTCGCCTTGCCCAAGATCGTCGATGAACGCTTCGATGGCGACCTGCCGCTCATCGGAACCGGAGCGCTGGCTACTGTCATCTTCGTTTGCGGCGCCGCCATGCAGCTGGCGACCGGCCGCCTCGTCGATCGTCTGCCGCTCGCTTCGCTCTTCGTCGCGCTGGCGGCCCTTCAGCTCACCGGCCTCATGCTGGCATGGCTCTCGGCGGGCACACTGTTGCTGATCGGCCTCGCCCTCACCATGGCGGCGATCTATGGCCAGGTGATCGTCGATGACGCCATCGTGGCACGCTTCGTTCCCGAGCCGTGGCGGCCCAGGGCCTATGGCATCAGCTATTTCCTGGGCTTCGCCATCAGCGCGGCGGCAATCCCGACGATGGGCGTGCTGCACGATCGGGGTGCTGGATTTGCGCCCGTTCTTGCCCTGACGGCCGGCTGCGGTGGCGTGCTGCTCGTCTGCGCGCTCGGCTTTCACTATGCCGTCAAACGCTGAGACGAGATAATAAGAATCGAAACCCCGCCGCGCTCATGGGCGCCGGCGGGGCACTCGATCATTCGAGATTTTTCGAAGTCCATTCCGGTAATTATACCGGATCATTTTCGAGGCTCTGAGATTACCCAGCTACGGCGTCTCGCCCTCGCATGACAGATCGAATTGTGAGATGAGCGGCCTGATCAGCATCGATTAGTGCTGCAGCGCGCTGTCAGAACCGTGACTGCGGAACCTTGCCGCAGTCGAGAAGGTAGCCCGGTGGATTCATGCCTCCCTCCCTTTCTGTATATCCGCTTCACCGATCCAAGGATCGATGATGTTTTTTATCTTGGTCCTCTCCCTTTCGATGTCAAGTCAAAAGGGGTGAGTTTGTCATTGCGGCTTGCGATAGGCACGGCTGGAAACCGAGATCGAGTTCCTGGCGGGGTCGCGCGCATTGGCGAACACATATCCCTGACCTTGATGAAGGGCGCTGAACACCAGCCCGTTCTCCTTGCTGCGCGCACAAAAGCCTTCGACATCCTCGACGTCGAAAACCAGCTTGACCTGGGATTGGCCGGCCTTCTGGGCGCGCCCGGCCTGGTGAATCATCAAGCGCGCGCCGCCATCCTTGGCGACGAGTTCCACGATCCGGTCGCTCTCTTCCCTGAATGCCCTGAATCCAAAGAATTTTTCATAGAACGCGACGGTCTGTTCCACATCGGTTGCGTAGAGAATGATCCGGTTCAATGCCATCTGATTGTATTTAACCTCACCTAATGGCAAGCCCGGCACGGGGTCGCCAGCCACGACTTCTTCACGCCTTGTGGACAGCGGTCAAGCTGCTGACATGTTCTGGCGCTTGAAGAGGGCAGCATCGGGCATATGAGTTCTGGCGCGTGACGACCGGGAAGAATCACTTTCCCGGCGGCGCGCTTGTCGAGCTTGCCCACGTTCACTATTTGGTCTAGTCAACCGCCATGGCCGACACCAGAAAAACCCTCTCCATACAGGGCGCGCGCGAACACAATCTCAAGAACATCTCGCTCGAGCTGCCGCGCGACAAGCTCATCGTCTTCACCGGGCTTTCGGGCTCCGGCAAATCCTCGCTCGCCTTCGATACGATCTATGCCGAGGGCCAGCGCCGCTATGTCGAAAGCCTTTCGGCCTATGCCCGCCAGTTCCTGGAGATGATGCAGAAGCCCGATGTCGACCAGATCGACGGCCTTTCGCCCGCCATCTCCATCGAGCAGAAGACGACCAGCCGCAATCCGCGCTCGACGGTCGGCACGGTCACCGAGATCTACGACTATATGCGCCTGCTCTTTGCCCGCATCGGCGTCGCC
>CAZICN010000236.1:0-6929 GCA_964537655.1 uncultured Aestuariivirga sp. | reverse complement strand
TAATCTCCCTCCGCCGCGCGAAGCGCGGGGAGGGTGGACGCCCGCAGGGCGGACGGGTGGGGTCTCTCCACCGGGAAACATTCGACGATTGGGCTGGGCATGTTGAATACTCCGCCGGAGAGATTTTCCCTTGCTCGAACCCCCCACCCGTCGCGCGTTCCGCGCGCCACCCTCCCCGCCTTCGGCGGCGGAGGGAGAATTGCGTCAGCCGAGATCGGCATAGAGCGCGTCGCGCGTGTCCTTCGGGAACTGGCCGCTGCAGCCTTCGAGCGCGGTGTTGCTGAGGCTCGCGACGCTGAGGCCCTTCGCGATGTCGATGAACCAGTCATTGCCATAGACGCCGCCCCAGTTCAGCGTGCCTCGCGACTGCGGCGTCGCCGCTGCTTTCGGATCGTCTACGATGGCGCTCAGATAGCCGAAGCGCTGGCCGGCATCGGCTTCGCCCCGCGCCAGCGCGCCGATCTGGTTGGAGACCGCCTCCCGCCATGTCCTGGGGCTGAGGAGGGGCGCGCCACCCGTGCGAATGGCCTCGAGCAGGCGCAGGAAGTCGGGGGCGGTTCCCACCATGCCGGCACCGCCCGATTGGAAGGCCAAGGGATTGAAGGCGCGGCAGGGCGCGAAATTGAAAATGCCGGTTGTTTCGTTGCCGAGGACCAACCGGTCGGGCATGCGCATCGCGACGGGGCTCGCATCGGCATAGGCGGTGGCGAGACGGCCGCGGTCGACAACATCGAATCCCGTGTCGGCCATGCCCAGGGGGCCGCACACCTGGCGCCGCACGACCTCATCGAGGCTCGTGCCTTCGACCGCGGCGAGCACCGCGCCCAGGATGTCGATCGCCACCGAATACTCCCACTGGCTGCCGGGCGCGAAGTTGAGCGGACGCTGCGCCAGGCGGGTGAAATTCTCCTCGAAGCCGAAATCCGTGTCCGACAGGCCGTCGGAGAAATCGGCATCCACTCCGTAGTCGTAGCTCAGGCCGGATGTGTGGGTGAGGAGCTGGCGCAGTGTGATCGTGGGCGCGGTTCCATCCGCGAGGCGCGGTTTGAAATAGGGCAGATAGGCGCTGACGGCATCATCGAGCCCGATGCGGCCCTGGTCCATCAGGGCGAGGGCCGCCAGGGCGACGAAGGGCTTGGTGACCGAGGCGAGGCGGAAGAGCGTGTCGCGGCGCACCGGCAGGCCCGCCTCGCGATCGGCAAGTCCCGCCGCGGTGGCGAAGACGATCTCGCCATGCTGCGCGACGAGAAAGACGACGCCGACGATGCGCCCGCGCGCAACCGTGTCATCGATGACGCCCTGCAGCCTGGAAAACATGGTCACTCCCGAGAGTTCGTTGTGCGGAATTTACGTGGGGATATTCGCTAGTCGACGCATGACCAGACGATTACGAAAGTTCTCCACGAGCCAGATACCATTCGAGCTCACCCCATAGGTTCCCTATCTGGACGACCTTGGCCATCTTTTTTCGGCACTCCTGCTCCTGACCGTCGGCTCTGTGCCTCACAGCGGAATAAAATAGGGCATTTACGAGTTGCCTCCGTCGCAGGAAATCTCCGTCCCCACGCAGCAAGCCGATTAGCCTGTGCAGCCAACCTCCGAACTCCCAGTCACCAAAGTGCTGTTGCAGGATTGCTTCAGCCGGTTTTGCGCCCAGCGCCATGTCGACCAAGGGTCCCGGCCAGGATGAAAGACGGCCAAATATCGACAATTTGCGAAAATACTCTGTCGTGTATTTGAGCAATTCATGATCTTTAAGTGTAACGGCAGCATACCAGAGCAACAACCCATCCGAAGCGCCTCCGGCGAAGTCGGCATAGTGAACCTTTCCACTGAGAATGCCTGACACCCTGTATCGCCACGCTGTCACAGCCTCGCGATGTCTGCCCATCAGCCACTGGGCAGCTCCCTGGTAATCGAGATATGATCCCTCGTTATTCCCGGGCGGCGTCTTGTCCTTCAGCTCGTTCGCCTCTCTGAATTGAGCCGACGCTTCTTCATATTTCTCCAAACACAGCAGAAACCTCCCGCAATTCGCATGATCCGGGTGGCTTAGCCTGAAACCTCGGAGCTTCGCGTCATCATAGAGGTCAAGAGCTTGCTGATACCTGCCTCTTTCTGCGAGCCGCCAAGTAGCGTGATTCAGCTTAGTGGCCAAATCCGTCATAGATATTTCCGTGCTCGTCATAGGTAATAGCTCTGACGGTTGATCCTTCGTATCCCCAATTGTAGATCTGGCGATCCAGTTCCTTTTGGCTGTGCGGTTTGTTCGACTTGATATCCAGATACTTGAAGCCCGGATCCAGATCATTTAGATATTCCATATCAACTCCCCTTTGTCCGGGCTTGACTTTAACACGGAAACTAGTTTTGTCGTACGACGTCTCTAAAAATTTTGCGATTTTTTCGTGCATGTAATTGCCAAACGGGACAGTTCCAGGTTTCAGGTTCTCTGGAGGCGTGACTTTCCCAATTATTTTTCCCCTCCAGGTTCTTGACCCTCTCGGCACCGGCCTAATGACCACCATTACTCCCGGTGCCATTTTCCTGCCGGCATCGTCCCATGGACTTGTTGGTGGCTTAAATAACTCAGGATTTGGAGTATCAACATAGACACCGCCGAATGTGCCAAGCCGGGCTTTAGCGCCATTAGTCGCCATGTCTGAAACCGATTGAGCGATGCCTTTGCCAATTCCCCCTAGAAACTCAGACCAGATTTCGCCGGACGTTCTATAGTGAACTTCCGGCAATTTCGTCTCTCGATGCGGAGCCTCCGTGGCCATATCCGCGTCACCATCGGCCAGACGCAAAGTGACTGGGCGATGTCCGGGCGGGGTGACCTCTGCAGGTCCGTGACGACCCCATGGCCGTCGGCGTAGAGTATCAACGGTAACTCTGGGTTCATTGAATCTCTTCTCTGCATCTTGCGGGCTTTGATATGTTCCTATTCTACTGAAGTCGGTTTGTGCTGCGCGCGTACCGGGACGCACTCTTGAAACATCTGTCGCCGGATAATTGTTCAAATGAAACGCTCTGCCCGTAGGGTGTCCGCCGGTCAGGCTGTCTTCAGTGCTGTGGACTGCATTGACTTCCAGCGGCCGGCCATAGCTGGTCTGCGGACTTGCCAGCCGTGATAGAGTGCCGGGTGCTACCTTGACGGCAAGTTGATCATGCGCGGGAATGCCGTGAGCTTTCGCCATGTCGGCAACTTTGCTGACGTAATAGAATTTTGCTGGATCACGGAATGGGTGAGGACGAGGCGTCGGTATTAACTTGTGCGATTGATGTGCCGCTCTGTCGCCTGTCATCACGCCCGGTTGTGGTGCGGAGTAGAATCTCATTCCTCCAAGGGCGGGCTCGCCGTAGCTTCCATAGCCAGATGCCATGCTGGTCTGTGCGACATTCTCGAAGACGTCACTTGCATCTTTCTTGCTCTGCGCACGTAGTATGGCTTGCACGAGTCCATGAGTTGTTCGGCGATCGAGGGTCATTCGGTTGATCCTTTTGTCGGGATTCGGAGGGAAGCAACGGTGTTCGGCCAATCATCAGGAGCTTGATGATCTGAAGGATCGCCGGGATTTATTCGGAAATGAAGTGAGACGCTCTGGAGGCGCTAATTGAGTGGCCGGTTATGGTCCGTATAAGCCCGGTGATTCAATGTGGCATTGAAATCAGGGCGCAATTCCAGTCTTGATATTTCCCAATCCTGCCGTTTGGCCCACAATGTCAAGTGACGAAGCTGTGGAGCTTGATGATGTGAGGGCGAATGTGCGAACGGCGGGTCAACAGGATTTTCAATAGCCACCGCATATGGCTTCGATGTACTCACAGCCCTTTTACAAATTAGAGGCTATCAAGCGGTCTCCCCAACGAAATCAGCACGGTACAATAGTCTTGAGTCTACCGGCTTGTTCGCCAAAGATTGGGTAACGATATGCGTCCGATGCGCCTTGGCAGCAACCCTTTCAGAATCGACCCCATCACGCCAATGCGGTTGAGCCGCTACCTCTAAAACAACCCATCCTCGCGAACGAGCGCCAGCGACTCTTCGAACACATCGATCATACGGTCGACGACGGCGCCCGTATGGGCGGCGGAGAGGTAATAGCGGTTGCCCCCCGAAATCAGGACGCCAAGATTGAGGGCGTGCATCAGGAAGGCCTGGCGCGCCTGCTCCATCGGCCGCTCGTCGATGTCGAAGCTCGACGCGACCCGTCCGCTCTGGAAGTAGATGTGAAACATCGAGCCGACATTGCCCATCTGCACCGCCATGTTGTGCCGTGCGGCGAACTCATTGAATTTGGCCGTCAGCCGGTCGCCCTGCGCCGCCATCGACGTATAAATCTCCGGGTGTTCGGCATAATAGGTGACCGCCGCGGTGCCCGCCGCCATGGTCAGCGGATTGCCGGTGAAGGTGCCGCCGGTGAACACGCCCTGTTCGCCCGCCTTCGGCAGGAACATGCGCATGACATCCTCGCGCCCGGCGATGACGCCGATCGGCAGGCCGCCGCCGCAGGCCTTGCCGAGCGTCGCCAGATCGGGGGTGATGCCGAAATATTCCTGGCCGCCGCCGAAAGCCAGGCGGAAGCCGGTGACCATCTCATCGAAACAGAACAGCACGTTGCATTCGCGGCACACCTGCTGGAGCGCTTTCAGATAGCCGCTCACCTCGCTTTGCGGGTTCGAATGCTGCACCGGCTCGATGATGACCATCGCCAGCTCATCCCTGTTCTGGCGGATGATGTCGAAGGCCGCCGGATTGCGATAGGGGAGCGGCACGGTGAGATCGCGGATCGCCTTCGGGACGCCGGTGCTGATCGCGACGCCGGCCGGCCGGTCCCTGGACGAGACGTTGGTCGGCGCCACCATGCAATAGTCATGCATGCCGTGCCAGTAGCCGTCGAATATGCCGATCTTTTCCTTGCCCGTGAAGGCGCGCGCGGCGCGCATCGCATAGGAGGTCGCCTCGGAGCCCGAATTGCAGAAGAGAAGGCGCTCGGCGCAGGGAATGGCGTCCTGCAGAAGCCTGGCCAAAGGGAGCTGCTCCTGCGAGTGGATGCCGAAATGCCAGCCCGAGCCTGATATCCGCGCCATCGCCGCCGCGACATCGGGGTGCCGGTGGCCCAGGACACAGACGCCGAAACCCATGCAGGTGTCGATATAGAGGTTGCCGTCGATATCGGTGATGGTCGCCCCTTCGCCCGAAGCGATATAGATGGGATGCGGCAGATAGAGATTGGCGCGCATGCCGGAGAACAGGATGCTCTCGCGGTCGCCGGTCATGGCCTGGCACTTCTTCGTCTTGGCCAGCATCTCATTGGTGGCCTGCTCGAAGCGTGTTGGTTTCGTCATGACGCGTTCCCTTTGTTCTCCGCCGTTTCTTCAAGTCGGAAAGACCGCGGGCAAAGCCGCACCGTCCCTCATCCGTCATCCCGGCGAAAGCCGCTATCAGATTCACACAAATCTGATCCTTCCCCCTTGCAGCCACAAGGGGGAGGGAGATGTGTGCATACGATAGCGGCTTGCGCCGGGATGACGAACCCGGGCTCATTCACACCAGCCGCCGGTCGTCCTCGCCGAGCAGCACGCAATCGGCGGCTGAGAAGCTGACATTGACGTCATCACCCTCGCGGAACACCTGGGCGTCGATGATCGTGTTGGCCTCAAGCAAAGATCGTTGACTCTCAATCGAGTGGCGTAATAGTTTGTTGCCGTAACGTAATTTCTCAGAAGAAGTCCGATGACCGAAATTCCTCCTCCCGGCGGTGACCATGAAATGTCCGAGCACGATGAGCGTGACGCCGAGGAGCAACGGTCTGATCCCAATCCTCAACCCAAGCCGCGCGTGTTCGAGGGGCCCAATGACGACCCCACGGTCATTACTATGGAGGCGGCGCCGGTCCTCAGCGCGTCGGTCAAGGTCGACAATCGAGGGCTCCTCAACGAGGGTGTCGCAGGGGGCCGTATCACCATCGGAACTGTCACAGCCACGGCAAACAGCTACGGCAATGCCACCATCAATCTGAGCACCCTGGAGGGCGGCGATGTGTCCGAGGCACCATTCGGCACGAGCTATCAACCCAATCACTCCAAGGCGCGCATATGGCGTTCGCTCACTGGCTAGGTGACAACCCAGGCCGGCCGCCTTCACGGCCGCCGATCCCGTGGCCCATCTCGTGGTCAATGGAACCACGCTCACCGTCCGCCTACATCCGGCTTGGTCGTGCTGCGATCTGTCGGGTCCGTGGTTCCGGCGCAGATCAGGCCGACGGGCGCGCTCGGACGGCAGATGCAAGGGAGCGTATTGGAGCGCTTGGAAGAGGTCAGCTGGCGAGTTGTGTTTGCGTTTAAGGCAATAGGGTGGCTGAGGGGAGGCAGGAGTGGCTGGCTCGTCAAGTTTTCAGATACCTCCAGTTTTTGACTTTCGAAGGTTCCTGTTGTTTCAGGCGGCGGGAATTGCATTCATCCTGCTGTATCTGCCTGAACAAATGTACTTCCTCCTAGAATGGAGCAAGCAGACGGGAGGGTCCATTGCGAGCCTGAAAGCGTTCTTGCTTCGAGCCTTTGAATTTTCTGATGTGCTGCAGAAATCCGCTGCGGCATATTATTCTCCATTGATTGCCGGCACTCTTGGACTGACGATTGCTGCTTACATTATAATAACCTTGCTTGCGGTGAAATATTCCAACTTCACTCTTCTCTTCAGAGCGGTAATCTTTCCTGCGATTGGAGCTCTTGCGATCCCTTTTATCCTGGCAGTTTACAGCTATGGGTGGATTCTAATGGCTGTAGTTGATGCCGTTTTTTCATTCTTTCGAACTGTCATAGGTTTTGCCGCAATCTATATTCTTCCTGTAGTGATCGGTTTGGTCGCGCTCTATTTGATCTTTCAGTTGGCGCAAGTCCTATCCAGAAGAGTCCTGGTGATA
>CAZICN010000235.1:0-6931 GCA_964537655.1 uncultured Aestuariivirga sp. | reverse complement strand
CCCTCCACCGCCGAAGGCGGGGAGGGTGGCGCGCGGAACGCGCGACGGGTGGGGTGTCTGCGCAAGAGAGGTCTCTCCAGCAGAGCATTTTCAGGACGTTCAGCTCAATCGTCGAATACTGTCCGGCGGAAAAACCCCACACGTCCGCCCTGCGGGCGTCCACCCTCCCCGCACTTCGCGCGGCGGAGGGAGAATGCGCGTACACGGCGTCACCCCAACGCATCGTGCTCTAAGTGTCGCTCGCCCTCTTCGCCGAGCAGCTTCTGAATGGGCTCCAGTTCGGTGTCACTCTGTTCCTGATGGCGGCGGGCCTCACGCTCATTTTCGGTGTTATGGGCCTGATCAACCTGGCGCATGGCTCGCTCTATATGGTGGGCGCCTTCGCCTGCGCGGCGGTTGCGGGTGCTACCGGCTCCTTCTGGCTCGGCCTTGCCGCGAGCCTGGCGGCGGCGGCCGCCGCCGGCGCGCTCGTCGAATGGACCGTCATCCGCAAGCTCTATGACCGCGACCATCTCGACCAGGTGCTGGCGACCTTCGCGCTCATCCTGATCTTCTCGGAAGCCATGCGCTGGCTGTTCGGACCGTTCCCGCTCTATCTCGACATGCCGCCGCTGCTCTCTGGCTCGGTCACCTTGCCGGGCGGGCTCGACTATCCGCTCTACCGCCTCGCCATCATCATCATCGGCATCGCGGTCGCCGCGGGGCTCTATCTTCTGATCGCCAAAACCCGCATCGGCATGCGCATCAGGGCTGGTGCCTCTGATCGCGAGATGATCGCGGCACTCGGCGTCGATATCGGCAGGCTCTATACGATCGTCTTCGCGCTGGGCGCGGCACTGGCGGGTTTTGCCGGCGCGCTCGTCGGCGTCAACCAGTCGGTGCAGGTCGGCATGGGCGAGCCGGTCCTGATCCTGGCCTTCGTCGTCATCGTCATTGGCGGCATCGGTTCCTTGCCGGGCGCCTTGATCGGCGCCTTGCTCGTCGGGGTGACCGACACGATGGGGCGTTTCCTGCTGCCGCACGCCTTCGCGTTCGTCATGGATCCCGCGCAGGCGACGACCGCGGGCGCGGCGCTGGCCTCGATGCTGATCTATATCGTCATGGCGCTCATCTTGGCTTTCAGGCCGCGCGGCCTGTTCGCCACGGCGGCATAGTCCATGGATCGCGAAGCCTGGATCAATACCGCGCTCGCGCTTCTGCTGCTGGCGGCACCACTCCTGGCGCTGGCGGCGGGCGAGGCCTTCTATGTGACGCTCGCCACCCGCATCGCGGTCCTGGCGCTCGCCGCCCTCGGGCTCAACCTGGCGCTGGGCCTCGGCGGCCTCGTCTCCTTCGGCCATGCCGCGTTCTTCGGCATCGGCGGCTATGTGGCGGGCATCCTCGCCACCAGCGAGATGAATGCCGCTCCGCTCATCACCTGGCCGGTCGATATCCCGGGGTCGAGCCAGATGCCGGTCATCTGGATCGCGAGTGCGCTCGGCGCCGGCTTCGTCGCCTTGCTGACCGGCGTGGTCAGCCTCAGGACATCGGGCGTCTATTTCATCATGATCACCTTGGCCTTCGCCCAGATGATCTATTATTTCGTGGTCTCGTGGCCGGCCCTTGGCGGCGAGGACGGCCTGTCGCTCGCGGTGCGGAACCAGTTCCCATTCGTCAACACGCTGAGGCCGCTGCCCTTCTTCCTCATCTGCTACGCGCTTCTGCTGCTGGCGCTTCTTTTCTTTGCCAAGCTGCGCGCCGGCCGCTTCGGCGCAGCCCTGCAGGGCGCGCGGCAGAACGAAACGCGCCTCGCCTCGCTCGGCATCTCGCCCTTTCCGGTCCGCCTCGCGGCCTTCGTCATCTCCGGCATGATCACCGGCGTCGCGGGGGCGCTCTATGCCGATCTGACCCGCTTCGTCAGCCCCTCGATGCTGTCCTGGCATCTGTCGGGCGAACTCATCGTCATCGTCATTCTGGGCGGCACCGGCCGGTTGTTCGGGCCGGTCGCCGGCGCGGCCCTCTTCGTGCTGATGGAGTTCCTGCTCGGCTCGCTGACCGAGCGCTGGCAGTTCTTCCTCGGGCTGGTGCTCCTCGGCACTGTGCTGTTCGCCCAAGGCGGCATCATCGGGCTCATCGCCGGAAAGGCCCGCCATGGCTGAGACGGTGCTGGCACTCGCCCATCTCGCCAAGTCCTTCGGCGCCCTCAAGGTGACCGACGACGTGACCCTCGATCTGCGCCGGGGCGAGATTCATGCCCTGATCGGCCCGAATGGCGCGGGCAAATCGACCCTCATCCACCAGATCGCCGGCCGCATCCGGCCGGACAGGGGCAGCATTCATTTCCTCGGCCGCGATGTCGGCGGGCTCAGCGTCGCGGCCCGCGCCCGGCTCGGCCTGGCGCGCAGTTTCCAGGTCTCCTCGCTCATCCCCGACTTCTCGGCCCTGCGCAATGTCATGCTGAGCTGCCAGGCGCGGCAAGGATCGAGCTTCCGTTTCTTTGGCGCCGTGATGAAGGATCGCTCGCTGACCGAACCCGCCATGGCGATGCTGGAGCGAGTGGGGCTGGCGGAGCGGGCGGCTGTCGCCGTCGCCGAGCTTTCGCATGGCGAGAGGCGCAGGCTCGAGATCGCCATGGCGCTGGCGAGCGAGCCCCGCGCCTTCCTGCTGGACGAGCCCATGGCGGGCATGGGGCCCGAGGGCTCCAGGAGCCTGACCGGGCTGCTCGGCGGATTGCGCCACGAGGCGCCGATCCTTCTGGTCGAGCATGACATGGATGCCGTCTTCGCGCTCGCCGACCGTATCTCGGTGCTGGTCTATGGCCGCCTCATCGCGACGGGGAAGCCGGAAGAGATCCGCAAGGACCGGCAGGTGCAGGCCGCCTATCTGGGAGAAAGCGCATGAGTTTGCTGGCGCTTTCCGGGGTCGAAGCCTCCTATGGACCCTCGCAGGTGCTGTTCGGCGTCGATCTGAGAGTCGCGGAAGGGGAGGTCGTGGCGCTGCTCGGCCGCAACGGCATGGGCAAGACGACGACCATGCGCGCCATCCTGGGCCTCACCGGTGCGCGGCGCGGCGACATCCGCTTCGCCGGCAAGGCGCTGACCGCGATGCGCCCGCATCATATCGCAAGGCTCGGCATCGGCCTGGTGCCGGAGGGCAGGCGCTGCTTTCCGGCGCTCACCGTCGAGGAGAATCTTATTGTCGCCGCGCGTTCCGGCGCGTGGACACTGGCGCGCATCTTCGACCTCTTCCCCCGCCTCGCCGAACGGCGCGGCCAGTATGCCAGCACGCTTTCGGGCGGCGAGCAGCAGATGCTGGCCATTGGCCGGGCGCTGATGACCAATCCAGCACTTCTCATGCTCGACGAGGCGACCGAGGGGTTGGCCCCGGTGCTGCGCCAGGAGATCTGGGCGGTGATCGCGAGGCTCAGGCGCGAGGGCCAGTCGATCCTCATCGTCGACAAGATCCTGGCCGAGCTTCTGCCGGTGACCGACCGGTGTTTCGTGCTCGAGCGTGGCCGGACGGCGTGGCAGGGAGAGGCGAAGAACCTCGGCCCGGAGCTCCAGACGAGATATCTGGGCGTATGACTTAGCGAAGGTCGCGGGCTTCCATTTACCTTCTTGGCCGGTGCCGCGCGCCCTGCCTTTTTTCGAATCGGGCGGCATTGTACCGTCGCCACCCATAACGCAGTAACGTGGGACTTGGATGACCTGGTGCCGGACAGGCGCGCTTGCGGTGGTGCTTTGGCTGGTCGCGACGGCGGCGGGCGCGGAAGCGCCCGGCGTCACGCCCGGGCGCATCCTGTTCGGTCAGTCGGCCGCTCTGGGCGGGCCCACCGCCGATCTCGGCAACGAGATGCGGCGGGGCATCCTCGCCGCGTTCGAAGAAGTGAACCGAACCGGCGGTGTCGGCGGGCGCCGGCTGGAACTGCGCTCTTATGACGACCGCTACGAGCCCGAACTCGCGATCGCCAACACCCGCAGGCTCATCAACGATGACGGCGTCTTCGCGCTGATCGGCGAGGTCGGCACGACGACATCGGCCGCCAGCGAGCCGATCGCACGCGCCGCGGGCATTCCCTTCATAGCACCTTTCACCGGCGCGGAATTCCTGCGCGATCCGGCCCTCGGCCATGTCGTCAATGTCCGCGCGTCCTATTTCGAGGAGACAGAAACGATTGTCGAGCGCCTGACCAGCGATCTCGGCCTCTCGCGCATCGGCGTCCTCTATCAGGATGATTCCTATGGCCGCAACGGCCTCGCCGGCGTCAGGCGGGCGCTCGACCGGCGCGGCATCGAGCTGGTCGGCACCGGCACCTATATGCGCAACACGACGGCGGTCAAGACGGCGGTGCTCGGCCTCGGCCAGCGCAATCCCGAGGCGATCATCGTCATCGGCGCCTATCTGCCGAGCGCCGTCTTCACCCAGTGGGCCCGCAAGCTCGGCGTCAAGGCGCTGATCTTCAACATCTCCTTTGTCGGCAGCGACGCCCTCGCCGCGGCCCTGGGACAGGACGGCGACGGCGTCTACATCACGCAGGTCGTGCCCTTTCCCGAAGGCGGCGAGCTTCCGCTCCTCGCCGAGTACCGCAAGGCCCTCGTCGCCAATGACGCGGCGGCGCGGCCGTCCTTCGTCTCGCTCGAAGGCTATATCGCCGGGAGGCTGACCGCCGAGGTGCTGAGCCGGGCGGGAGCGTCGCCCAGCCGCGAGAGCTTCCTCTCGGCGCTCACCAAGACGGGTACGTTCGACATCGGCGGCTTCAGGCTGAGTTATGGGCCGGGCGACAACCGCGGCTCCGACCAGGTGTTCCTGACGGTGATCCGCAAGGGCGATATCTATTCAGCCAAGCGGCTCGCGCCATGAACGGGAGCGATGCCGGACCCGTGACCCGACGCCGGCGGCCGCGTCTCGGCCTCTCGATCAAGCTCTATGCGGCGATCGCGGGCGCGGTGGCGCTCATCCTCGCGGCCAGCCTCGTCGCCTGGATATCCTTCGTGGAGCTGGGCCAGCTGCAGCGCCGCATCACGCGCGAGCACATTCCCTCGATGACCGATTCGCTGAGGCTGGCGCAGCGCAGCGCCCTGATTGCGGCGACCGCGCCGGCGCTCGTCTCGGCCACCAATGAGGCGGAACGCGAACGCCTGATGAAGGCGATGCGCGACCATCAGCAGATGATCGTCGCGCTGATCGATGATCTCGAAAAACAGGGCGCCAACGCCACCGATCCCGGCAACCCGAAGCCGCTCATCACCGGCATCAGCCAGGCGACCGGCGAGCTTGCCGTCGTTCTCGACCGGCTCGATGGCTCGGTCGGACGCCAGCTTTTCTTGCGCAACGAGCTGGCCGAGCGCCGCGACCGGGCGGTCGAATTGCATCGCCGCCTGATCGAGCGGCTGACGCCGCTTCTCGACGATGCGACGCTGTTCCTGGTCACCGGCTACCGCGCGCTCGAGGATGCCGCACCCGCCACCGCCGATCAGCGTCTGTCGCCGGAGGCGTTGCTCGATTACTCGGCGATTGCCCAGCTTGGCATCGAGGGCAATCTGATCGGCGGACTTCTGGCCGAAGCGGCAACCCTTCCCGATACAAGTCTGCTGCCGCCGCTGCGCGAGCGCTTCCAGGCGGCGGCTGACCGCTTCCGCACCGCGCTCGCCGCCGTCAGGGGCAATGACGCGGAGGTGCTGCGCGTCATCGCCGACGGCCTGATCAATCTGGGCGAGGGGGAAAGCGGCATCTTTGCGCCGCGCCACGCCCTTCTGGTCGAGACCGGCACGGCGGAGGCGCTTGCCGGCGAGGCGCGAACGATCGCGGCGCGGCTGACCGGCGAAGTGGACCAGCTTGTCGCCAGCGTCCAGGCGCGGACCGAAGCGGCGGTCGCCGCCTCCAACCGCGCCATCGACGTCGGCAGCAAGACGCTCCTGGCGCTCAACGCCATCTCCATCCTGGGCGCGCTCCTGATCGGCTGGTGGTATGTGGCGCGCCAGATCACGGCGCCGGTGGTGCGCATCACCGACGCGGCCGCCGCTTTCGAGGAGCGGCGCTTCGATCCCGAGAGCCTCGTCCATGTGCGCAAGCGCACGGACGAGCTGGGCGACCTCGCCCGCACCTTCACGCGCATGGCGGGCGAGGTCCAGACCCGCACCGACACGCTCGACCGGCTGGTGGCCGAGCGCACCAGCGCGCTCCAGAGCGTCGCCAACCGCCTGGCCAAGTACCTCTCGCCGCAGATCTACAAGTCGATCTTCAAGGCGAAGGGCGAGGCGGCTTCGGGTATCCTGGCGCGCAAGAACCTGACGATCTTCTTTTCCGACATAGCGGGCTTCACCGAGATCAGCGACGGCATGGAGCCGGAAAGGCTGTCGTTCTTCGTCAACACCTATCTGAGCGAGATGTCGAAGATCGCCATCGAGCATGGCGGTACCATCGACAAGTTCATCGGCGACGCGATGCTGGTGTTCTTCGGCGACCCAGAGACCGAAGGCGACCGCAATGACGCGCTGCGTTGCGCGCGCATGGCGCTGCGCATGCGCGACAGGGTGCGCGAGCTGGACAGGACCTGGCACGACAGCGGCATCTCGAAGCCGCTGCGCGTGCGCATGGGCATCACCACGGGTTATTGCACGGTGGGCAATTTCGGTTCAGAGCACCGGCTCGATTATACTGTGCTGGGCAGCCCGGTGAACCTCGCCGCGCGGCTGCAGGCGACGACCGAGGCCGGCACGATCCTGATCGCGGAAGCGACCTGGCTCCTCATCCAGGACATGGCCGATGTCACGCCGATGGGCGAGATCACGCCCAAGGGCTTCGCGCGCCCGGTCGGCTGCTATCGCCTCGATGGCCTGAGCATGCCGGGTGCGGGCGATGCGGTGAAGCTTGCGGGCCGCCACGTCTCGGTCAGCATTCCGCACCGTCGCCATATCGGAGAGGCGATCGACGAACTGCGCCGCATGGAGCA
>CAZICN010000234.1:0-6934 GCA_964537655.1 uncultured Aestuariivirga sp. | reverse complement strand
CGCGCCAGATGGGCCCCGGCCACACGATCGTCACCCTGCTCTGCGACTATGGCACGCGCTATCAGTCGAAGCTGTTCAACCCGGAATTCCTGCGCGAGAAGGGCCTGCCGGTGCCGGAATGGCTCGAGGAGCGCGCCGCGAGCGTGCCCACCGTGTTCCAGGATGTCACCGCCTGATGACCACTCTCCTCTTCCGCGACGACGCCTATCTCAAATCCTGCGACGCCCGGGTCGTGGGCATCAATGATCGCGGCGGCATCATTCTCGACCGCACCGTGTTCTATCCGACCGCCGGCGGGCAACCGGGCGACAAGGGAAGCCTCCTCGTCGAGGGATCTGCGATAGCGATCGCCACGACCGTCTATGACGAGGCCAAGAATGCCGTACACGTGCCGGCAGCACCGGCCGCGCTCGCCGCGGGCACGCCAGTGTCGGCGGCCCTCGACTGGGACAACCGCTATCGCAATATGCGCTGCCATTCGCTGATGCATCTCCTGTGCGCCGCAGTTCCCTTTCCGGTGACCGGCAGCGCGCTCACCGAGGATGGCGGCCGCATCGATTTCGATATTCCGGAAGGCCATATCCCGGTGAAGGACGAACTCGCCGCGAAGATCAATGCCTGGATATCCGAAGATCATCCGATCACCACGCGTTGGATCGCCGAAGAAGAGCTCGACGCCAATCCCTCGCTGGTGCGCACCTTGTGGGTGAAGCCGCCGCGCGGCTCGGGGCAGATCCGCCTCGTCGCGATCGGCGAGAACGACGCCATCGACCTGCAGCCCTGCGGCGGCACGCATCTCAAATCGACCGGCGCCGTCGGCCCGATCACGGTCGTCAAGATCGAGAACAAGGGCAAGATGAACCGCCGGATCAGACTCGCCTTCGCGAGCTAACTTGATGAAACCACACAAGCCCATTTACCCTCACCCTGAGGCGCGAGCGAAGCGAGCCTCGAAGGGTGTCATGCGGCGCTCTCGTTCCATCCTGATGGATGCTTCGAGGGCCGCTTCGCGGCCACCTCAGCATGAGGAATGTTGAAAGATGATGTCGCCTTACGTCGTATCGACACAATGGCTGGCCGAGCGCCTGCACGCGCCGGATATCGCCATCATCGACGCCTCCTGGCATCTGCCGGCCGCCAGGCGCGACGCCAGGGCCGAGTTTCAGGCGGCGCGCATCCCGGGCGCGCAGTTCTTCGACATCGACGACATTTCCGACAGCGCCACGCCGCTTCCCCACATGCTTCCGACTCCGGAGAAATTCGCCTCGCGCATGCGCAGGCTCGGCATCGGCGACGGCAAGAAGGTCATCGCCTATGACACGGCGGGGCTGTTCTCGGCGGCCCGCGCCTGGTGGATGTTCCGTATCTTCGGCCATGACGATGTCGCCGTGCTCGACGGCGGATTCCCCAAATGGAAGGCCGAAGGCCACCCGATCGACGAGGATCCGCCGGGCCGGCCGCAGGAGCGGCATTTCTCGGCGCGCTTCCAGTCGATGATGGTGCGCGACAAGGCGGATGTCCTGAGCGCGGCGACGACCGGCAGGAGCCAGATCGCCGATGCCCGCTCGCCCGGCCGTTTCACCGGCGAGGAGCCGGAGCCCCGCCCGGGCGTGCGTTCGGGCCACATGCCGGGCGCCGCCAATGTCCACTATGCGACCTTGCTCAACAAGGACGGCACGCTCAAATCACCCGACGCCATCGCCAGGGTGTTCACCGACGCCGGCATCGATGTAAAGAAGCCGGTCATCACCTCCTGCGGCTCGGGCATCACCGCGGCGATCCTGAGCCTCGGCCTCACCCTCATCGGCGCCAAGGAGCATGCGCTCTATGACGGCTCGTGGAGCGAATGGGGCGCCGCCGCCGATACGCCCGTCGAAACCGGCCGCGCCAAATCCCGATAGCATGCGAGACAATCATGAATCACACCGACCTTCTTGACCGCTATGCCGAACTCGTCATCCGCTCCGGCCTCAATCTCGCCGCTGGTCAGGAACTCGTGATGACCGCGCCTGTCGAGGCCATTCCCCTGGTGCGCCGGATCACCGAGCACGCTTACAGAGCGGGCGCGAGCCTCGTCACCACGCTCTATGGCGATGACGCCGCGACCCTCTCGCGTTATGAGCACGCCGCCGATGCGAGCTTCGATGCGGCACCGGGCTGGCTGTTCGACGGGATGGCAAGCGCCTTCAAGGCGGGCGCGGCCCGGCTCGCCATCATCGGCGAGGACCCTTCCCTGCTGAGCGGCCAGGATCCCGACAAGGTGGCGAGAGCCAACCGCGCCCGGTCCAAGGCCTATCGTCCGGCGCTCGAGCTGATCGCCGGCCACGCGATCAACTGGTGCGTCGCCGCCGCGGCGACGCCGGCCTGGGCCCGCTCGGTGTTCCCGGATCTGGCGCCCGATGCCGCTCTCGACAAGCTGTGGCGCGCCGTCTTCACCTGCAGCCGCGCCGATGCGGCCGACCCCGTCGCCGCCTGGGTCACGCATTCGCGCGCACTTCGTCAGCGCACGGATTTCCTCAACGGCAAACGCTATTCGGCCCTCGCCTATCGCGGCCCGGGCACCGACTTCACGCTCGGGCTGGTCGACGGCCATGTCTGGAAGGGCGGCGCCTCGGTGGCCAAGAACGGCATCACCTGCAATCCGAACATCCCGACCGAGGAAGTCTTCACCATGCCGCACAAGGACAGGGTCGATGGCGTCGTTTCCGCCACCAAGCCGCTCTCCTACCAGGGCACCTTCATCGAGGGCATCCGGGTGCGCTTCGAGGCCGGGCGCATCGTCGAGGCGCATGCCGACAAGGGTGCCGATGTCTTCGCCAAGATGATTGCCACCGACGAAGGAGCAGCACGCCTCGGCGAGGTGGCGCTGGTGCCGCATTCATCGCCCATCGCCAGGAGCGGCATCGTGTTCAACAACACGCTGTTCGACGAGAATGCCGCGAGCCATATCGCCGTCGGCCAGTCCTACAGCGACACGATGGCCAATGGCGGCAACCTGAGCAAGGACGCGCTCAGCACCGCCGGCGCCAATGCGAGCCTCATCCATGTCGACTGGATGATCGGATCGGGCGCCCTCGACATCGACGGCGTGCGGCCAGACGGCGTGAAGGAACCCCTCATGCGCAAGGGCGAATGGGCGGCGTAGGGGCGACCCAAGGACCGCCGTTTACAGGGAACTACAGGGAAAAACAGGGAATTTTCGTAAAAAACAACATCGCCGCAGAGAAAACCCAGGTAAATCAGCGTGTTGGACTTTCGCGCCGTTCCGGAACAGGGAATTAACAGGGAATTTGGTCACTGGCCTTCTCCAATCCGCGCGGCGGTAAATCCCGCCAAGCTGATATCCCGGATCTCATGACGGCGTCCGCGATTGCAAGCGCCCTCTCGCCCGTGACAGGCGAGTGAGCCGGGCTCCGTTCAGTGCAGAATCTGGCTGAGGAACAGCTTGGTGCGCTCGCTCTTGGGATTGGAGAAGAACTCGGCCGGCGAATTCTGCTCGATGATCTGGCCCTGATCCATGAAGATCACCCGGTTGGCGACCTGACGCGCGAAGCCCATCTCGTGGGTCACGCACAGCATGGTCATGCCGGACTGCGCCAGATCGACCATCACTTCGAGCACTTCCTTGATCATTTCCGGATCGAGCGCCGAAGTCGGCTCGTCGAACAGCATGATTTTCGGATTCATGCATAGCGACCGCGCGATGGCGACGCGCTGCTGCTGGCCGCCCGACAGCTGGCCTGGATATTTCTTCGCCTGCTCAGGAATCTTGACGCGGGTGAGATACTTCATGGCGACGGCCTCAGCATCGGCCTTGGACATCTTGCGCACCCAGATCGGCGCCAGCGTGCAGTTCTCGAGCACGGTCAGATGCGGGAAGAGATTGAAGTGCTGGAACACCATGCCGACTTCGCGCCGGACCTCGTCGATGCGCTTGAGATCGTTGGTGAGCTCGTTGCCGTCGACGATGATCTGTCCCGACTGGTGCTCTTCCAGGCGGTTGATGCAGCGGATCAGGGTCGATTTGCCGGAGCCCGACGGCCCGCAGATCACGATGCGCTCGCCCTGCTCGACGGCGAGATTGATGTCGCGCAGGACATGGAACTCGCCATACCACTTGTTGACGCCGATGAGCTGGATGGCCGTCTCGCCCGCCTGGTTGCTATCAGTCTTCTTCTGAACCGATCCCTGAGCCATCAAATCCCTCGTCTCTTGTGGCCGGTCGCGAGCCGGCGTTCCATGAATATCGAATAGCGTGACATGCCGAAGCAGAATACCCAGAACATCAGGGCAGCGACGAAATAACCCGTCTGGCCGGTTTGCGGCGAGACCCATTTGGGATCGCTGAAGCTGGCATTGACGATGCCCAGAAGATCGAACAGGCCGATGATCAGCACCAGCGTCGTGTCCTTGAACAGGCTGATGAAGGCGTTGACGATGCCCGGAATGACGATCTTGAGCGCCTGCGGCAGGACGATCAGGTTCATCATGCGCCAATAGGAGAGGCCGAGCGCCTGGGCCGCCTCATATTGGCCCTTGGGAATGGCCTGCAGGCCGCCGCGCACCGTTTCCGCCATATAGGCGGCGGAGAACAGCGCGGTGCCCACCAGCGCACGCAGCAGCTTGTCGAAATTCACGCCTTCCGGCATGAACAGCGGCAGCATGATGCTCGCCATGAAGAGCACGGTGATCAGCGGCACGCCGCGCCAGACTTCGATGAAGATCACCGAGAACAACCGTACCACCGGCATCTTGGAGCGCCGGCCGAGCGCCAGGAGAATGCCGAGCGGCAGCGAGGCGACGATGCCAGTGACCGCGACGACCAGCGTCACAAGGAGTCCGCCCCATTGCTGCGTCTCGACCGGCACCAGGCCGAAATCCACGGTCATCAGGAGCAGGACGGCGATGATGGCGCAGCAGGCACCGATCCAGCCGAGCAGTGCCGAGCGCGCCGAGACGTCGCGCGAGGATGCCTCATGCGCGACCGAGAGCACGGCTGCCGCGGCCAGCAGCACCAGGATCGCGAGGCTCGCCAGCGACACGAAATTGCCGAAAATGTTGACCTCCGGCATCGAAACGAACAAGGACAGGAGCCAGATCGCCAGCGCCACGCCGGCGAGCGCCAGCGCCAGCCGGTTGCGTCCGATTCCATCCTCGATGCCGAAGGCGAGCAGCGGCACCGCAAGGGCCGAGAGCAGCAGAAGCCCGGCGATGCCGAGCAGGGTCGATACCGAGAGATCCAGGTTGCCGCCAGTCAGCAGGACGAAAGTCATCAGCGGATAGACGACCAGCAGGAACAGGGCATTCCACTTCTTGTGGGGAAGCGACGGAATGGCCATGGTCACGAGCGCGATGGCCCCGACGATGAAGCAGATATTCACCCGCCAGCGCTGATCGAAGGGATAGAAGCCATAGACGAACTGGTGGAACTTGGCCCACACATAGGGCCAGCAGGCACCCGAATCCGGGATCGCGACGCAGGCATCGCGGTTCTCGCCGGTAAAGATGCCACGGATGATCGCCCAGTCGATGACTCCCCAGGCGATCCACGCCACGAAGGCCGCGCCGAGGACCGTCAGCACTATGTTGAGCGGCGTGTTGAAGAGATTCTGCAGCAGCCAGCCGACGAGCCCGGTGGTGTTCGGCGGCGGCGGCAGCTTCTGCGCTTCTTCGGTGCGCACCCAGCCCAGGTTAGAGGACAGATCGGTCATGGCCTATCTCTCCACCAGGCGCACGCGCGCATTGTACCAGTTCATGAAGCCTGACGTCAGAAGGCTGATCGACAGATAGATGACCATCCAGATCATCACCACTTCGACCGCCCTGCCCGACTGGTTGTTGACGACGCCGCCCATCGCAACGAGATCGGGATAGGCGATGGCGACGGCGAGTGACGAATTCTTGGTCAGGTTGAGATACTGGCTGGTGAGCGGCGGGATGATGACGCGCAAAGCCTGGGGGATGACCACCAGGCGCAGCGTCGGCTGCGCCCTGAGGCCTAAAGCATGCGCCGCTTCCGTCTGGCCATGGCTCACCGCCATGATGCCGGCGCGGACGATCTCGGCGATGAAGGATGCGGTGTAGATCGAAAGCGCCAGCAGCAGCGCGATGAGCTCGGGCAGGATGGTTGTGCCGCCGGCAAAATTGAAGCCCTTGAGTTCGGGATACTCGAAAGTGACCGGCACCCCCGCCAGCAGGAGAGCGATGACCGGCAGTCCGATGATGAGCCCGAGCCCGGCCCAGAAGCTGTGGAACTGCTCACCGGTGGCTTCCTGCCGCTTGCGTGCCCAGCGCGTGACGACGTAGGCCGCCAGGCAGCCGACGACGAGGGCGATCACGATGAGACCGGACCCATCGCCCCAGATCGGCTTCGGCACCACGAGGCCACGATTGCTGAGAAAGGCGAGATTGAAAAAGCTGACGCTTTCCTTCGGTCCGGGCAACGGCTTGAGCACCGCCCCATACCAGAAGAAGATCTGCAGGAGCAGCGGAATGTTGCGGATGATCTCGACATAGCCGGTGGCGACCTTGGCGACGAGCCAGTTCGACGACAGCCGCATGATGCCGACGATGAACCCGATGACGGTCGCGAAGACGATGCCGAGGCCGGCGACGATCAGTGTGTTGAGCAGGCCGACGATGATGGCGTCGATATAACGCGAATCGCGCGAGTATTCGATCGGCCGCTGGATGATGTCGAAGCCCGCCGTGTTCCACAGGAAAGCGAAATCGACGTTCTTGTTGAGCTTCGCCAGATTGACGGACGTGTTGTGATAGATCTCGTAGCCGACCCAGAGCAGCAGCAACGCGAAGATGACCTGCGCGGCGCGCGAGCGAACTTTCGGATCGTTGTAGAATGAAGCACGTTGCGGACGTGCGTCATCGATGACTGCGGTCATCCCTTCACCCCTTCCCACCCTATGCAACCGTCACG
>CAZICN010000233.1:0-6949 GCA_964537655.1 uncultured Aestuariivirga sp. | reverse complement strand
CCGCAGGATCGGCAAGACCATCGTCGCCGCCGCGCGCGAGGTCGCCGACGGCAAGCTCGACGAGCATTTCCCGCTCTCCGTCTGGCAGACGGGCTCCGGCACCCAATCCAACATGAACGCCAATGAAGTGATCTCCAACCGTGCCATCGAGATGCTGGGCGGCGCGCTCGGCTCGAAATCGCCGGTGCATCCCAATGATCACGTCAATATGAGCCAGTCGTCGAACGACACCTACCCGACCGCCATGCACATCGCCTGCGCCGAGCAGATCCATCATGACCTGCTGCCGGCGCTGCGCCACCTGCACAAGGCGCTCGGCAAGAAGGCGAAGCTCTGGGCCAAAATCATCAAGATCGGCCGCACCCATACGCAGGACGCGACTCCGCTCACCCTTGGCCAGGAGTTCTCGGGTTACGCCCAGCAGGTCAGGAACGGCATCGAGCGCATCGAGAGCACGATGCCGGCGCTGATGCAGCTGGCGCAGGGCGGCACCGCCGTCGGCACCGGCCTCAACGCGCCCAAGGGCTTCGACAGGAAGGTCGCGGCACGCATCGCCCGCATCACCGGCCTGCCCTTCACCACCGCGCCCAACAAGTTCGAGGCGCTCGCCGCCCATGACGCAATGGTGATGAGTCACGGCGCCATCAACACGGTCGCGGCCTCCCTGTTCAAGATCGCCAACGACATCCGCTTCCTGGGATCGGGCCCCCGCTCGGGCCTCGGCGAACTGTCGCTGCCCGAAAACGAGCCCGGCTCCTCGATCATGCCGGGCAAGGTCAACCCGACCCAGTGCGAGGCGCTGACCATGGTCTGCACCCAAGTGTTCGGCAACCAGGCGACCATCACCTTCGCCGGCAGCCAGGGCCATTTCGAGCTCAATGTCTTCAATCCGGTGATGGCCTACAACTTCCTGCAGTCGGTCCGCCTGCTCGCCGATGCGGCGGTGAGCTTCACCGACCACTGCGTCGCAGGCATCGAGGCGCGCGAGGACAACATCAAGGCGGCCCTCGACCGCTCGCTCATGCTGGTGACGGCGCTGGCGCCCACGATCGGCTATGACAAGGCGGCCGAGATCGCCAAGACGGCGCACAAGCGCGGCACCACCTTGCGCGAGGAAGCGCTGCGCCTCAAATATGTGACGGCGGAGGAATTCGATCGGATCGTCCGGCCGGAAGACATGATCGGCCCCAGATGACAGGCGGCAGATGAGCGAGATCGTCAATCTCAGGCGTCACCGCAAGCGTGTTGCGCGCGAGCAGGAAGAGCTGAAAGCCGAGGAGAACCGGCGGCGCTTCGGCCGTCCGAGGGCCGAGCGCGAGCGCGAAGCGGCCGAAGAGGCCCGTGCCAACCGCCATCTCGACGACCACAAGCGCGAGACCTGATGCCCAAGGAATTCAAGCGCTCGCTCACCATTTCGGGGCACCGCACCTCGCTCTCCCTCGAGCCTGAATTCTGGGCGGTGCTCAAGAACGCGGCCAGCACGGAGCACAAGTCCCTCGCCGCGCTGGTCGGTGAGATCGACCGGGCGCGCGGCGAGCGCAATCTCTCCAGCGCGCTCAGGGTCTGGGTGCTGAACCGGCTCATGAAAGCAGGCTGACGGTCAGTTTTCCTGCGACTTGCGCCGTCCGAAAAACAGGCGCTCGAAAAAATTCGGCTCGCGTTTGCGCGGTTCCTTGGCGATCTTCTGCGGCGGCACCAGCACCAGGGGAGCGCCCGGATCGGCATTGGCCTGCGATTTCGCCGGCTGGCGCTTCGGTTTCGGCTTCGCCTTGGCGGCCGGCAGCTTGACCGCGTCCGCGTCGGGCTCGCCCGGTGACGGCTCGACCGCGCCTGTCGTCTGCTCTTCCGGTGCTGTCGCATCGGGCGGCGGCGGTCCGAAGATGTCGCCGCCCGGCGGCGCGGGCGGTGGCAGCGGCGCATCGGCTTCGGGGAGGATGGGCTCGGGCGGCTTTACGACCCCGTTCGCACCGGTTGTCGCCGCCTGTGCCTCTTCCTCGGCCTTGCGCGCCATGTCTTCCATCAGCTTGCGCTCGGCTTCCATTTGCGCCTTGAGTTTGGCTTCCTCCTGCGCTTTGCGCTCCGCCTCTTCCTTGGCCTGGCGGTCGGCTTCCTCCTGCGCCTGGCGGGCGGCCTCTTCCTTGGCCTGGCGGTCGGCCTCTTCCTGCGCCCGGCGGGCGGCCTCTTCCTGCGCTTTGCGCTCGGCCTCTTCCTGCGCCAGCCGTGCCGCTTCTTCCCTCGCCTTGCGGTCGGCTTCTTCACGCACCAGACGCTCGGCTTCTTCCCGGGCCCGGTGTTCGGCCTCCTCCTGCGCCTGGCGCGCCTGCTCTTCCTGGCGCCGGATGGTACGTCGAACCTGGCGCTCCTGCACCCGGCGGCGCATCTCTTCGCGGTTGATCGCGCGGCCTTCCGCGATCGCTTCATCGATCTCGATCTTGCGGGCCAGGGCTTCGGCGTCGCGCATGCGCCGGTGGATATCCACTTCGCGCAACCGCAGCTGCAACTCGCGGCGCTGCTCGTTATAGGCCTCGAGCCGCGCTTCGTCCTCGCGCCGCTGCCGGTCCTCTTCCTCCATCACCTTCTGCTGCTCGGCCTGCAGCCTCTCGAGTTCCCTGAGGGTGCGCTCCACAACCCTGAAACCGAGCCTCGATTCGAGGGCCGCGACATCGACGAACCGCGTGAGCGCAAAGGGCCGCCCGCTATAGGTGACGCCGAATTGCGGCTTCTCATCCATCGTCGTCAGTTTGATATGCATCTGGGCGTCGAGCCGCCCGTCGGCGAGATCGAGCTTGGGCGTCAGGTCGAACTCGGCCTCTGGCGAACTCTGCACGAAGCCCGGCATGGTGACGCTGCCATTCTCGATCTTGAGGATTCCCGTCGCCGGTCCGAAAGCGACCCCGCCGTCGCGGCTGAGCGCGGTAAAGGCTGCCTTCAGCTCCTCGCCGGAATTGGCCGTCTGCGCCAGTTCGACGAAGCGCGCCGGGTTGAGATTGCCTATGGTGAGGCCAGCAATGTCGAAGCTGCCCGAGCCCGCGAGCGATGCGAGCACGGCGCCCGGCGTCCGACCGGCCCCCGTGGCGGTGACCGACAGCTTGACCTGGCCCTGCGCCACCGGCGCGCCTTGCGCATCCTTGAGGCTGCGCGCCAGGTCGATTGGCATCACCAGGCGCCCGTCCACTGCCTTGCCGCCGCCCTGCGGCTTGGCGGCGATCTCGATCGAGACATCACCGCCCTGGTCGCTCTTGCCGAAGGCGGCGAGGCGGACTTCCTCGGGCCCGGCGCTGATGCCGATCTGCGTCTCCTTGATCGCCAGCCCGTCGAACACTTCGAGATATTCGGGCTTGATCCACAATTCGCCGGCAAGGCCGCGCGGCGGCTGGAGCGCGAAAGGCAGTTCGACATCGAGAGGGCGTCCGTCCCACGGCATGAAGGCGAGGCCGAACAGCCGCGCGAAGGAAATGGGACCGGTCGCGAATTCACCCTTGATCCGGTTGCCGCCTTCGAGCGTGAGCGAGCCCGAGAGCGGCGAGCCGGCGACGAAGCCCTGCACATTCGGCAGCACGACTTTCGGCAGCACCACCTCGACATCGGACTCGGCCGACAGCGCCCCCCCGGCATAGTCGTTGACGCCGGCTGCCTGGAACAGGTCTCCCGGCCGCTCGGCGAAGATCCCCGCCCGTCCGGTTCCGGTGAGCACGCCGTTCTGGCGCAGGAACTTGCCCTGGAACTGTCCCTTCGCGCCGAAGGCATCGGCCTGGAGGTCGGCGACGAGCCCGTTGGCGAGCGAGCCATTGAGGCTCACCGAGACCTTGGCCGCACCTTGCCCTTCGTTCACGGGCTGCATGCCGACGAGCCTGGCGAGGCCCGTGCCCGAGGCGCTGCGCAAGGTGAAGGCGCCGCTGATCTCACTCGCCAGCAACTCGCCCTGGCCCGCCGCCGCCAGCGTCGCCTCGACATCGAGGTCGCCGCTCTTGCCCAGCATACGGAAATTCATCGCCTGGCCCTCGTCGTCGGGCTTCAGTTCGGCATTGATGGCGAGGTCGGTCTTGCCGAGCGCGTCCGCCCAGACCGGCGGCGCGCCGGACGAGGGATAGAGGCCGAGGAGCTGCAGCAGGCTGCGTGGATCGTCCGCCGTCACGCTGGTCGAGATTGCGCCCTTGTTGCCGGTGCCGGTCGGCGACAGGAGACCGGTGATCTCGAGGCGCGCATTGCCGACATTGCCGATCTCGATCGTCTTGAGGTCGATACTGCCGCCGATCGCCGCGATATCGATGGCGACATCGCGCGCGTCGACGCCGTTCATCAGGGTCTGGCCGGACTGCAGCGTCAGGCGAAGGTCGTGCCCGGCGGCCCATTGCGAGATGAGATTCGCGGTGCCGAGCCAGCTGCCGCCGCTGACGCCATTGGGCATGAACCGGTCGACATCGAAGACCGAGCCGTCGAGCCTGATGTCGATTGCCGGCCGCTCGCCGAGACTGATCGAGAAGCCGCCGCTGCCCAGCGAGTCATCGATCTGGTAGTTCATGTCCTGCAGGCGCAATTGCCCCTCGGTCGCATCGAGGCGCGTCTGCAGCTTGAAGCGGCCGCGGCTGCCGGTCCAGAGCCGGGCAACGTCGTCGCGTCCTTCGGGCCAGGCCCAGGACACGAATTCGCGCAGGTCCCCGGCTTCGCCGGCGAGATCGCCCGCCAGCTGCGGGCCTGAATCGGTCACCACGAACACGCCGGTGAACAGGCCGCGCGCCTGGCCCGGCATCCCGGCCGACAATTCGCTGATCCGGATCGCCTCCTGGTTGAGATCGAAGGCGAGCCGCGCATTGTCCAGCGCCTCGCCGCCCACCACCAGCGAGGTGACGCTGAGCGATCCCGCGACGTCGACATCGTCCGGCATGATGTCCATGGCGCTCTCGAGCAGCGCCAGGCCGCCACCCTCGCGAACGAGATCCTTCGCCTTGGCGCCGGCGACGGTGTCGAGATCGAAACGCGTCGCCTTGAGATCGGCCTTGAGCTTGACGCTGGTGCCGAGCGTGATCTCGGCGCTGCCGGTCAGCAGATTGGCGCCCTCGGTGCTCCCGTCGCGCGGCGAGATCTCGATCTTGTCGAGCGCCACGCTGTCGAAGTCGGACGTCACTTGCGCCGTCAGCACCAGAGGCCTCAGCTGGCCCTCGGCATCGCTGCGCCCGTCGGCGCTCGCCGCCGGCTGGATGCGCAGATTGCCGGTCACGTGATTGCCGTCATTGGCGCCGTCGAACTGATAGATGAGGCCCGAGCCGTCGGCGGTCCCCAGCCGGAAGCCGAATTTGAACGGCGCGTCGGACGACCAGGCGCCGGTATTGATGGCAATGTCGATAGGCCGGTCGCGATAGGCGGCGATGCCGCGCACCCGCCATGGCCCGGCGACATTCTGTGCCGCAAGTGTGGCATTGACGCCGGTGATGGTGGCCCGCCCGGCGCGGCGATTGTCGATCAGATGCACGACGCCGTCCGTCACGGAGATTTGATCGAGCCGGATGCGGTCGAGAAAGCGCATGTCGCGCGATCCAGCCGCCGACTTGAGATGCCAGCTGCCCTCGCCGTCCGCCATGCGCTCGAAGGCGACAACCGGGCGGACGACATCAATGCTCTCGACCCTTATCTCACCACCCAACAGGCCGGCGAGCGTCATCCGGACGTCGACTTCCTCCGCCGTGATGAAATCCGGCACGAAAGCCCCGGGCGGATTGGCGATCTTCACGTCGCGGATGGAGAGTTTCGGCCACGGGAACAGCCGGCCGGAGATGTCGCCGGCGACCGTCACCTGGCGCCCGGTCACCTTGCTGCCGTAATTCTCGATCGCCATCCGGTAGCTGCCCCAGTCGATGACGAAGGGCGCGACGAAGGCCGCCGCCACCGCCAAGACGAGGGCAATCCCGAAATAGAGTACGGGCGATTTCCAGAGCTTCATACCGATCGAACCTGTCGCTGCTGACCCCCATGCCAGACGGACACGGCGATCATAAGGCGACAATCTTGCCGGGGTTAAGGATATTCTTGGGGTCGAGCGCCTGCTTGATCTGCCGCATCATGGCGACGCCCTCCGCCCCATGTTCCAATTCGAGAAACGCCATCTTGCCGCTGCCGACGCCATGTTCGCCGGTGCAGGTCCCTTCCATGTCGATCGCCCGCCGGATCAGCCGCTCATAGAAGCCCTTCACCCGCGAGAGTTCGGCCTGGTCGGCCCGGTCGCAATAGAGCACGACATGGAAATTGCCGTCGCCGACATGGCCGACGATCGGCCCATAGAGGTTGTTGGCGGCGAGGTCGTCGCGCGTCTCGTTCACGCATTGGGCGAGGCGCGAGATCGGCACGCAGACATCGGTCGCGAAGGCCTCCTTGCCCGGCATCAGCGACTTGGTCGCCCAGAAGGCGTCGTGCCTTGCCTGCCACAGGCGCTGGCGGTCCTCTTCCTTGGTCGCCCAGGTGAACGGCCCGCCGCCGAATTCCTCGGCGATGGCGCCGAACAGCAGCGACTGCTCCTCGGTGCCGGCCGGCGTGCCGTGGAATTCGAGGAACAGCGTCGGCGCGATCTTGAGATCGATCTTCGAATAGGCGTTGAACGCCTTCACATGCTCGTCATCGACGAGTTCGATGCGCGCCACCGGAATGCCGAGCTGGATGGTCTGGATCACCGCCTGGCAGGCGGCATCGATCGAGGGAAACGGGCAGACCCCGGCGGCGATCGATTCGGGGATGCCATAGAGCCTGACACCCACTTCGGTGATGATGCCGAGCGTGCCTTCCGAGCCGACCAGGAGCCGCGTCAGGTCATAGCCGGCCGAGGACTTCCTGGCGCAGCGCGACACACAGGCCCCCGGCTGTCTGGTGCTCGATGTCAGCCTGCCAGGGCTGGACGGGCTGGCCTTGCAGCGCCGCCTGGCGCAGGACGGGCCCGCGCTGCCGATCGTCTTCCTCACCG
>CAZICN010000232.1:0-6979 GCA_964537655.1 uncultured Aestuariivirga sp. | reverse complement strand
CTTACAACTTTTTTGTGGATTAATCCCTGCACGCGCCCCCCCTGTGGGGGGTGGGCCCGCCGCCCGGGGGGGGGGGGGCCCCGCAACTGGCGATACCCCACCCGTCTCGCTTCGCTCGCCACCCTCCCCGAAGGCGGGGAGGGAGGAAAGACAAAAGGAAAACTGAACCATGTCGACCAAACGTGCAACGCTTGCCGAGCTCGAGCCGCAGGCCAATTTCGTTCCGCGCCATATCGGCCCCAATGCGGCCGAGACGGCGGAAATGCTGAAGGTCCTGGGCAGCTCATCGCTCGATGACTTCATCGGCAAGGTGATCCCGAAGAAGATCCGGGCGGCGAAGCCGCTCGATCTGCCGAAGGGCAAGGCCGAACGCACGACGCTCTCCTATCTGCGCCAGATGGCGTCGCGCAACGAGGTGTTCATCTCGATGATCGGCATGGGCTATTACGGCACCGTCACGCCCAAGGTGATCCTGCGCAACATCCTGGAAAATCCCGGCTGGTATACCGCCTATACGCCTTATCAGGCCGAGGTCAGCCAGGGTCGTCTCGAAGCTTTGCTCAATTTCCAGCAGATGATCATCGACTTCACCGGCCTCGAGCTTGCCAGCGCCTCGCTTCTCGATGAAGGCACGGCGGCGGCGGAAGCCATGGCCATGGCCAAGCGCGTGGTCAAGACGACGGCCAACACCTTCTTCATTGATCGCGACACCCATCCTCAGACCATCGGCGTCCTCGAAACCCGCGCCGAGGCCTTCGGCTTCGACCTTGTCATCGGCGACCCCGCCAAGGATCTGAAACCGGCGGAAGTCTTCGGCGCCCTTCTCTCCTATCCGGGCTCGTCGGGCGAGATCCGCGACTATCGCTCAGTCATCGACAAGCTGCATGGCGCTGGCGCGCTCGCCATCATGGCGACCGATCTGCTGGCGCTTGCCCTTCTCACCCCGCCCGGCGAGCTGGGGGCGGATATCGCCGTCGGCTCGGCCCAGCGCTTCGGCGTGCCGATGGGCTATGGCGGCCCGCATGCCGCTTTCTTCGCCACGCGTGATGAATACAAGCGCGCCATGCCCGGCCGCATCATCGGCGTCTCGGTCGATGCGCACGGCAATCCGGCCTTGCGCATGGCGATGCAGACGCGCGAGCAGCATATCCGCCGCGAGAAGGCGACGAGCAATATCTGCACCGCACAGGTGCTGCTGGCGGTGATCGCTTCGATGTTCGCCGTCTATAATGGACCGACGGGCATCCGGAAGACGGCCGAGCGCACTCATCGCCTGGCCGAGATATTCGCCGAGGCGGTCAGGGGCTTCGGCTACGAAGTGGCGACCAAGTCCTTCTTCGATACGGTCACCATAACCGCGCCGGGCCGCGCCCATGCCATCATGGCGCGCGCCAAGGAGAAACGCATCAATCTGCGTTTCGTCGATGCCGATCATGTCGGCATTGCCTTCGACCAGTCGACGCGCCGCCAGGAATTCGAGCGCCTTCTCACCGTGTTCAAGACCGATGCGCTGGAGAAGATCGACATCGACAAGCTCGATCAGAAGCTCACCGAGGTCATTCCGCCAGCGCTCGTCCGCAAATCGCCCTATCTCACCCACCCCGTCTTCGAGATGTATCACTCCGAGACCGAGATGCTGCGCTATTTGCGCAGGCTCCAGGCCAAGGACGTGGCGCTCGACCGCTCGATGATCCCGCTCGGCTCCTGCACCATGAAGCTCAATGCCACGACCGAGATGATTCCGGTCACTTGGCGCGAATTCGCCATGATGCATCCCTTCGCGCCGCTGGAGCAGGCGCAGGGCTATCAGCAACTCTTCGAGGAGCTCGAGCAGATGCTGGCCGAGATCACCGGCTTCGACACGGTGTCGCTGCAGCCCAATGCTGGCAGCCAGGGCGAGTATGCGGGCCTTCTCGCCATTCGTGGCTACCATCATGCGCGCGCCGACGCCAAGCGCGATGTCTGCCTCATCCCGGTCTCGGCGCATGGCACCAATCCGGCATCCGCCGTGATGGCCGGCATGCGGGTCGTGGTCGTCGCCTGCGATGAAAAGGGCAATGTCGATGTCGCCGATCTCGAGGCCAAGGCGAAGCAGCATGCCGACCATCTGGCGGCCCTGATGATCACCTATCCCTCGACCCATGGTGTGTTCGAGGAGAGCATCAAGGATATCTGCGCCATCATCCATGCCAATGGCGGCCAGGTCTATCTCGACGGCGCCAATCTCAATGCGCAGGTCGGCCTCGTCCGGCCCGCCGAACTCGGCGCCGACGTCTGCCACATGAACCTGCACAAGACCTTCTGCATCCCGCATGGCGGCGGCGGTCCCGGCATGGGGCCGATCGGCGTCAAGGCGCATCTGGCGCCTTATCTGCCGGGTCATCCGGTGGTGCATGGCGTCAACCCGGCGGCCGGGCGCGATCAGTCGCAAGGCCAGGTGTCGTCCGCCCCCTGGGGTTCGGCGTCGATCCTGCCGATCTCCTGGACCTATATCGCCATGATGGGCGGTGAGGGCCTGAAGGAAGCGACGATCATGGCGATCCTCAATGCCAATTACATCGCCAGGCGCCTGGCGCCGCATTTCCCCATCGTCTATACGGGGCCGGGCGGTTTCATCGCGCATGAATGCATCATCGACCTGCGTTGGCTCAAGGAGCGCACCGGGCTCGCCGTCGAGGATGTCGCCAAGCGCCTCGTCGACTACGGCTTCCACGCGCCGACAATGTCGTTCCCCGTCGTCGACACGCTGATGATCGAGCCGACCGAATCGGAAGGCAAGCGCGAGCTTGACCGCTTCTGCGACGCGATGATCGAGATAAGGCGGGAGATCGCCGAGGTCGAGGAAGGCAAGGCCGATCGCGTCAACAATGTGCTGAAGAATTCGCCGCACACCCACCAGCTGCTACTGGGCGACTGGACGCATCCCTATTCCAAGGAGAAGGCGTTCTTCCCGCTCAAATACATAAATGCCGACAAATACTGGCCGCCGGTCGGACGCGTCGACAATGTCTTTGGCGACCGCAACCTGGTCTGCACCTGCCCGCCCATGGAGGCCTATCAGGAGGCGGCGGAGTAACAATCTCCGCTGGCCCGCAGAGGGCGGGAGGAAAGGCGCGTCACAGTCTGCTCTCTTCAATAGCCGGGCAGGACGATAAGTTTCGGTCTGTCCGGCAGTTTCGCCGCCGACAGCGTGATCGAGGCCGAGGTCTGATAATCGACCTCGAATGACCCGCTGAGGCCGGCGATGAAGCGCGACAGCGTCTCGGGGCCGAAATAGTGCATCGGCAGGACGATGCGCGCCTTGAGCTCCTTCAGCACCGCCAGCATGTTGGCCTGTGCCATCGTGTAGGTTCCATCCACCGGCACCAGCACGATGTCGAGCCGCCCGATCGCGCCCAGCTGCGCGGGCGTCAGTTCATGATGCAGATGGCCGAGATGGCCGATGCACAGGCCGGCGATCTCGAAGATGAAGATGGAGTTCCCGTCGGGAACGCGGCCGAGTGCGCCACCGCGGATGTCGGTGGTGACATTGCGGATGCGCACATCGCCCACCTGCAGGTCATGGCGTATGGGTCCGCCTTCCGGGTTCCAGCCGCGCAGCACATGCCTGATCGTCGGATCGGGAAAGTCGGTGTAGTGCGTGGTGTGAGCGCGATTCATGGTGACGACATCGGGAAAGATGCCGCCGGCATAGCCCGAATAGTCGGTCGCGATCCTGATGCCGCCCGGGCTTTCGATGAGGTAGGTGGAATGGCCGACAAAGGTGAACTGCACCTGATCGGCCTCGAGCGCCGTGTTCGAGATTTGGGCGGGCTGGTAGCGCGCCGGCGCCTGTGCCATGGCCAGGCACTCGCTTGCCGCCGCATGGGCTTCGGCAGCCATCAGGGACAAGAACAAGGTCAAGGCAGGCAACAGAAGCCGCAAGGCCTTCATTTCAGCGCTCCGCTGTTTTCGCTTCAGGCAAATCGTTGCGTCCCAGCGGTAGACTAGCTCCGTCCGGCTTGCCGCGAAAACATGGAGCGGATCAATTTTACGTCAGCGCAGCCGCGTGGGCCGCAAGGATCGGGTCTAGTAGCGCAGGCTCTCATGGACATCATGGGCAAGCACGGCGAGCACGCAGGCGAGGCCCAGATACATGATGGCATATTCTGCCTTGGTCGAAGCCGGCACGTCGCGATAGGCCTGGGCTTCCGGTGCGTTGGGATCATAGCGCCAGGCGGCAAAGAGGCTCGGCGCCGACAGCACGGCGATCAGGACGAGAAGCGGACTCGGATAGAAGTAGAACAGCACAAGCAGTAGCGGCGCGCCGATGAACCAGATCCGCGGCGACAGGATCTGCGTGATGCGCCCGCCGTCGAGCGGCGAGATCGGAATCAGATTGAACAGGTTGATCATGAAGCCTGAATAGGCGAGCGCCATCAGCAGGTCGCTTTCCTGGTGGCGGGCGAGAAAATAGACCGCGAAGGCGCCGAGCGTGCCGATGAAGGGCCCGGCAAAGGCAATATAGGCCTCGGTCTCGGCATTGACGAACTTGCCCTTCATGGCGATCCATGCGCCGATGAAGGGGATGAACATGGGCAGTCCGGCATCGAGACCGCGCCGCCGCGCCGCCGCATAGTGTCCAAGCTCATGAACCAGGATGAGTGCGACGAATCCCGCGGCAAAGGGCAGACCATGGATCGTCGCATAGACCCAGATGGTGACAAGCATGCTGCCCACGGAGAGCAGCACCTTTCCGAGTTTGAGCGAGGCGAGGAAGAGGAGTAGGGCCTTGATCAAGTCTCTGGCGTCGTCTTCTTGCGGCGGAGCAGCTTGGCGAGCCCGCCGCCGAAGAGGGCGATCGCGATGAGCCCGACTTTCCAGAACTTGGCGATTGCCACGCCGATCACGGCGAACAATCCGAGCTTCTTGGCGGCGACACCGCCGATCAGGGCGGCGAGGCCGAACTCGGCCACTCTGTCGGTCGATTCGTCGAAATCGGCATAGCCCTGTCCAGGCTTGTAAGCGAGGGCGGAAAGCAGGGTTCCGGCATGCTTCTTGTCCTCGGCGATATAGGCTTCGGCGGTGACCAGATTGAGCTCGAAATAGCCCTGCCGGCCGAGCGCGTAGGTATTGTAGTTGATCGTCGCTCCGGCGGCCTCGTTGCCGCGTTCCTTGGCGAGGATCGACCAGACGAGCCGGTGGGTCGTGGCGTCATAAGCGGGCTTCTCGACCCAGCCGACGACGTCGAGTGCCGCAATTCCCCGCTGGGCGCGCTCCTTGTTGCTGGCCTCGGTGCCGTCCTTGATCGATTGCAGAAGCTCATCGGCATCCCAGGTCCTGGCTTCCTCGTCCCTGACATGGCCGCTGTCGGTATAGTTGATGGTCACGAACCAGAACTGATCCTGCTGCTTGGGAATGAGCAGGCCGACGAAGCCCTGATCCGTCGTGTTGCCCAGCGCCCGCATGAAGGCTGCAGCCTCGTTGACGGGAATGAAGCTGTAGGGATCGGGCAGGCGGAGTGTGGCGAGATCGCGCAATGCGACCTCGGCGGGACCGTTCGTTGCAGCCTTAAGTGCCGCGGCAAAGGTCTGCTCGATCTCGCTCGCGGTGGTGGGAGTGGCCGTATTCTGCGCGTCCTGCGCGCGTGTGCCGGACGATCCGCCGACGATGAGAACGAGGATCGCAACCAGACGGCAATATTGAAGAACCATGAGCTGTCACCATCTTTAGTTGCATTCGAGGTGAATGCCTATCAAGAGGCGTAACATGAGATTGCGCTCCAGGGCAACTGTGCTCGACAACAAGGTTTGTCGCCAGAAACAAAAAGCCCGGCGCTGGGCCGGGCTGTGAATTGTTGGAGGCCGGTCAGCTCAGTTGAGGCGCGATTTGACCGCGGCGATCGAGTCCTCGATGAGCTTGGCGCCCTTGGCGCCTTCCGAGGCCGTGGCCAGGAGTTCGGAAGCCGCGCTGATGGCGACATCGGTCGCCGCCGTGCGCACGTCCTTCACCGCCTGCTGCTCGGCCTGGACGATCTTCTGTTCGGCCTGCCTGGTGCGCCGCTCCAGCGTCTCGGCGAGCTTGGCGCGCGTCTCATGTGCGAAGGCTTCCGCCTCCTTGCGGGCCAGAGCCACGATATCCGCCGCATCCGCCTCGGCCTGGATGCGCTTCTTCTTGTATTCATCGAGAAGCGCCTGTGCTTCCTCACGCAGCTTCTTGGCCTCGGCCAGTTCCTTGGCGATGCGCGCCGACCTCTCGTCGAGCATCTGGGCGACCTTCGCCGGCACCTTCAGATAGATCAGAAGGGCGACGAAGAGCAGGAAAGCGACGGCAACCCAGGTTTCCGGTTTTCCAAACATGGTCAGTTCCCTTGCGCCTTGGCGACGGCCTTGGCCGCGTCCGCCGCGCTCACCTTGGTTCCGGTGAGCTGGCTGACGATGTCGGCCGCGATATCTGTGGCGAGCTCGGTCACGCTGGCGAGCGCCTTGCTGCGCGTCGCCTGGATGGACTTCTCGGCCGCGGCGATCTTCTGGGCAAGCTCGCCGTCGAGCCTGCCACGTTCCTTGTCGACCTCGGCGTTGAGCTTGTCGCGCGTCTCCTGCGCGATGGCATGCGCCTTGCCGCGCGCGTCGGCGAGCGCCTTCTCATATTCGGCGACCGCCTTGTCCGTATCCGCCTTGAAGCGCTGGGCCGCGGCCAGATCGCCGTCGATCTGATTCTTGCGGCCCTCGATGACGCCGCCGGTGCGCGGGATCACGATCTTCGAGATGATGAAATAGAGGACAAGGAAGGTCACCGCGAGCCAGAAGAGCTGCGGCGGCCAGGTGGTGACGTCGAGTTGCGGCATGGCTCTAGCGCCTCATCATGATCATAGTGCCGGCGAGGGCCTCAGGCCCCTGCCGGTTGGCGAAGACTTCGGCCGCGGATCAGCCGAAAAGGATGAGCATGGCGACGGCGAAGCCGATCAGGCCCGTCGCTTCGGCGAAGGCGAATCCGAGGA